>JBFJTN010000026.1:0-26135 GCA_041625325.1 Oceanococcus sp.
CCCCGGCCGTATGGCGGTTGATGCTGGCGAACTTGCCGCCGCTCTCGGTGGGCTGCCAGACGGTAGGTGGGGTGTAGCTGTCGGTCATGGTCGGTTACGGCAATGGCGGGTCAGTCGGCATGGTGCGGTGTGGCCCGGGCGCTGGCAAGGCCCCGGGCCGGCGGGCAAACGGCAGGCTGCGAGCTCACAGGTCGGCCCAGGGCGCCTGCCCGCCCTGCATGGCGTGGGTGGGGCCGCAGGCACCGAAACGGCCCGGGTCCCTGCCCTGGCAGCCCGATGAAAGCTCTCGCAGGCGGAGATCGCGCCTCGGCGCGCCGCAGCGGATTGTCTTGATCGGGCTGGCGAGCGCTTCAGGCCGGCGTGACGGCGTAGCCCGCCCGCGGGAAATGCACGTGCAGGGTGCCGAAGTCTTCGGTCTGGCGGCTGATGATGATGCGATCCGCCGTCACGGCGGCGAGTTCGCCGTGCACCGGCACGACACCGTAGTCGGTCGGTGCCACCGCGACCCGCTCGCCCGATGCGCAGCCCTCCAGGCTTTCCCTGTGCTGCGGCAGCGGCCGGGGCTGGGCCTCGCGGGCGGCGGCGAAGGCCTGTTCCGGCTTGATCTCCTCGCGCTGACCGTGACCGATGGCCGCCACCCGGGCGAACCAGTCCCGGGTCCGCGGGCCGCCGGGCACGGCGCCGCGGCTGCAGCTGAGGTGCAGCCATAGCGGGTGGTAGATGGCGAAATCGGCCAGCGAGGCGGCATCGCCGTTCATCCAGGGCCGCTCGGCCAGATGGGCCTCCAGGGCCTCCAGATGATTGTCGAAAATCGCCCTGGCTTTCGCGCCCTGGGCCGGGCGGGTGGTGCCGCCGCGCATCAGGCTGTTGCGGTCGCGGATGAAGCGGACCATGCCCAGCGGCCCGAAACCCAGCAGCATGGTGAGCAGCAGCCGGGCCGGCGGGACCACGCCGATGGCGGCGAAGAACACCTTCTGTTCGGCTTCACGCATCAGCGCCGTGGCGGCCTCGTCGAGGCCCGCCGGGTCCAGCGCCGCGCTGCCGCTGCGGGTGGCGATTTCCGCCGTGATGATCGCGGTGTCGCAGAAGATGTCGGCGCCGTCCTGGGCCACCGGTATGCGCCGGTAGCCGCCGGTCAGCGGGTCCAGATGCGGCCGCGGCGGCTGCACCGGCGACAGCAGGGACTGCCAGGCCGTGCCGGTGAGGCCGAACATCAGGCGAATCTTTTCCGCGTAGGGCGAGGCTTCGTAGTGGTGAAGGATCAGGGGGGTGGTCATGCGGGCTCCCGGGGGGCGTAGTCAGTCTTCATGGCGTGGATTCTCCAGTGCACCGGCCGCTTCGTCCTCGGTCTGCACCTGTTCGATGGCGGCGAAGCGCTTGCTGATCTTGTCCGCCGTGATGTGCACCTTCTTGGTTTCCTCGTGGGCGCTTTCGATGTGGCGCGACAGCTTGTCCATGCGGCTGCGGAAGCGTTCGAACTCGACGTTCAGCTCCATCAGGTACTTGCGCATCAGCCCGGCCTGCTGGCGCAGGGCGTCGTCGCGCAGCACCGCCCGGGCGGTGGTCAGCACCGCCATCAGGGTGCTGGGCGAACACATCCAGACCCCGCGTTCATGTGCCTGCTTGACCAGCTCGCCGTGGTGGGCGTGGATCTCGGCGAAGATGGACTCGGCGGGCACGAACATGATCGCGCCCACCGCCGTCTCACCGGGCACGATGTACTTGTCGGCGATGTCGGTCACATGCTTCTTGATGTCCTGCTTGAAACGACGGGCGGCATCCAGGCGGTCCTTCTCGGCCGCATCGCCGTCGGTCATCGCCTGGTAGTTCTCCAGCGGAAACTTGGCGTCGATGCAGATGTCGCCGGTGGGTGGGGGCAGGTGCAGCAGGCAGTCCACCCGGCTGCCATTGCTCAGGCTGTGCTGCAGTTTCACGTGCTGGGTCGGCAGCACGTTGCTGACCAGCGCCTCCAGCTGCACTTCGCCGAAAGCGCCGCGGGAGCGCTTGTCGGCCAGGATCTCCTGCAGGCTGACCACATTGGTGGACAGCTCGGTGATCTTCTTCTGCGCCTCGTCGATCAGGGCCAGGCGCTTGACCACCTCGGTGAAGGTGGAGGTGGTCTTCTCGAAACCCTGTCTCAGCCGCTCGTCGACCTGGCCGCTGATTTCCTTCAGCCGGCTGTCGGCCGCCTGGGTCAGCTTTTCCACCTGGGCGGTGATCTGCTGGGCGCTGGCGGCCAGGGCTTCGGTGACCGTCTTGTTCACGTTCTGGGTGCCGCTGGACAGGCGCTCCAGCACCTGGCCCTGCATGTCGCCCACCCGCCGTTCCAGGCCGGTGCGCAGGTCGGCGAAGCGATCAGCCAGCTGGGTCATGTCCTGATGGCCCTGCTTGCGGGTGGCGGCCAGCTGTTCCAGCAGGAAATTGCGCAGCGCCTCGTTCTGCGTGGTCTGGGCGCGCTTGTCGTGCTCCAGCAGGGCCAGGGCCTCGCCCATGCGCTGGCGCACCTCGTCGGCGCGTTCCGCCGAGCGCCGGCCGCTGAGCAGCACCTTGCGCAACAGGGCCAGGCAGAACAGCAGCAGGAGCAGGCCGATCGCGGACAGGATCAGCAGGATGAGGGTCGGGTCCTGCGGCACTTGCAACTGCGGCATCAGGACTGGGACCCGGACAGGCGCCGCGCCATGTAGTTCATGAAGCGGCCGGTCAGTTCGGTGGTCGGTCCCGGCGCGGTGGCGGTGGACATCTCCCACAGGCGGCCGATCCGGGTGGCGATGCGCGCCGGGCGCTTCTGGACCGCGGTGACCAGCCACTGGGCGGCCTCATCCGGCTCCAGCATGGGCAGACGCTGGTACAGCTTGGTCGCGCTGGACATCGGGGTGCGCACCAGCGGGTACTTGACGATGGTCACGGCCACGCCGCTGCCGGCCAGCTCGGCGGCGATCGAGCGGGAAAATCCTTCCAGCGCCGACTTGCTCGCCACATAGGCGGCGAAGCGCGGCATGGGCAGCTGGGTGGACTGGCTGGAGACATTGACGATCTGGCCGTCGCCGCGCTCCAGCATGCCGGGCAGGAACTTCAGGCTCAGGCGCACCGCGGCCATGTAGTTGAGGTCGATGGTGCGCTGGAAATCATGCGGCCGGTCCAGGGATTCTCGAATCGGCCGGCGGATCGAGCGGCCGGCGTTGTTGATCAGCACGTCCACGGCGGGGACATCGGCGAGGATACGGTCTGCGGTCGCCTCCAGGGCCTCGGGGTCGGACAGGTCCACCGGGTAGCTGCTGGCGGTGCCACCCTCGGCGGCGATCTCCTGCGCAAGCTGGCTCAGCTCGTCCTCGCGCCGTGCGAGCAGCAGCAGGCGGGCGCCCCGCCGGCTCAGGGCTTTTGCGGCGGCGGCGCCGATGCCGCTCGAAGCGCCGGTGATGACGATGGTCTTGTTGTGCATGGGGTCTCGAGAATCAGTCGGGTCAGGGTGCCGGCGACAGTCGCTGCCGCCTCAGCTGGCGCACGCCGCGAGCAGGGCATGGCGAAAACGGGAATCTGGCATGCCCGGGGGGCTGGGCACAAGTTCGGCTCGGTCGGCGGGCGGGCGCCGGCGAAGCCAGCCGACGCGACGCCCCGGGTCGGCTGCTGGACCTCAGGTGGCCGCATCGATGGCAGGGGCGGCACCCGGGGCGCTCGTCCCGGGTGCGCCGGCAGTGCTTCAGCCGAAGGGTTTCTCCTGCGAGTGGGTCGGCGGCACCACCTCGCCACCGTGGGGCATCAACGGCCGTCCGCGGATTTTCAGCACCGCGCCGGAGCTGCCGCAGCTGTTCGCGTCCGGGTCGGCGAAGTCCGCCACCACGTTGTCCACCCAGTCCATCAGCAGTTCCACCACCTCATCCTGGGCCACCGAGCGGGCCAGCGGGGGCATTGCCGCGCCGGCTTCGTTGGTGGCCACCCGCAGGGGCAGGATGGACTGCTGGGCATTGCCCGGCTCGATGTCGTAGCTGCCGAAGTCGGCCGCGCGGCCGGCGGCCACGGGCGGCTTGCAGATGCCCTGGCGCTGGGTCATCGGGTTGGTGAAGGAATCCAGCACCAGGCCCGAGTTCTGGGCATTGCCGGCCGGGTTGTGGCAGTGATAGCAGTTGACTTCCAGATAGGCGCGGGCCCTCTGATGGATGTCCTCCGGCGAGTTGGGGGTCTGGCCGCCACTGCCCGGCACGTCCCAGCGCGGCATGGATTCCAGGTTGGCCGGGTCATCGGGCAGGTCCAGCAGGCCGCGCATCTGCATGTAGGCCAGCTGGTTCATGCGGCCGACATCGGCGTAGTCGTAGTCGCGGTTCAGGTTGCGCACCTTCGGCCCGATCGGCGGCGCGCCGGCCTCCAGGTCGTCGCCGTTGTGACACAGCACGCAGGCCCCGGCATTGGGCACGGCGTAGCCATCGGTGCTGCCGCTGTAGTGCTTGCGATTGCCGCCGGCATCAAGCACTTCCGGGTCGGGATCGTCATAGTCCCAGCTCACCGATTCGGTGGAGCCTTCGATGGTCAGCAGGGCGACACGCTGGCCATCCTGCTCGGTCCAGCGGTAGGGCAGTCCGACCCAGAAGGGCGTGCCGTCGCGCTTGGCCCGCTTGATCAGCAGCCGGGTCTCGACCACGTCCTCGTTCTCCCCGTCGCGGAAGGAGAAGGTCTTGGAGATCACCGTGCCGACCGGGAAGGTCAGGGTCGCGGTGTAGCAGTCGTAGATGTTCAGGGTGGTGCACTGAGCGCTGTCCTGGTACCCGGCCTTCTGCGGCCGGCCATCATCGCCGGGCGGCAGGAACAGGAAGCGGTACTTCAGCGCGTAGTCGGAGAACAGGATGCTGTTCAGATCGAAGGGAATGCCGGGCGGGGTGGGCCCCGCACGCGGGTCGGTCTCGTCCAGGTACAGGCCGTACTGGTCCAGGCGCGGGCAGTTGTAGTTCAGCACCGCGTCCATGTTGATCCGGCCCGGGCTGCCGGCGCCGCAGGCGGCGGCGATCTGCGCCGCCGTGGGTCGCGGATCGGCATTCGGGTTGGGCTGGAAGTCCGGCAGCACCGGCTGGTACTGCGGCAGCAGTTCCTCGGGCACGATCGGGCAATCGGTGGGCTTGGTGTTGTCTGCCGGAACCAGATTGGCCGGATCGGTGGGGTCCGGGGTGGAGAAGTGCACATTGGCGAAATCGTCGATCAGCGGACTGGTGGGCGCATTCTCGAACACGTTGTTCTCGATGCAGATGCCGTTTTCCGGTTTCTTCAGCGCGCCGGTTTCATCGAATTTCCACGCATTCCACTTGCACTCGGGGATGGGGTCGAACTGATAGAAGTTGGGCCGCCCGCGCTCGTCGGTGCGCGGTTCCGGCCGGCCGATGTCGTTCGGGTTCGGCTCGGTCAGCGGAATGCCGTCGCGGTCCACCGGGATGCTGCTGCAGTCATTGGGGACATCCTCGCCGCCGTCCCAGATGATATGGGCGCTCTTGCCGGCGTTCTTGATCACCAGGATGGTCGGCAGCACGGTGGCATTGTCGGCCAGGCATTCGGGGTTCTCGCCCACCCCGGGCAGGCCGACGATGGGATTGTTCGGGTCGCCCAGGCAGCCACTGCGCTCGGTGTCGGGCAGGGCCGGGTCGTAGCCGTTGTTGCGGAAGACATTGTTGTAGACATGCATGCCTTCCGGGAAGAAGTCGTAATTGGTGGCCGGCTCGTTGGGGTCGGCCAGGCCGTAGTTGACGATGGCCAGGCCCACCGTGCGGTTGTCGTAGATCTCGTTGTCGTAGAACTCGACCTGATCGGCGGCGGCGACCAGCATGCCGGTGCCCGGCGGAATCACCGCCACGATGGAGCCGCGTGGCGCGAACTGCGGGATGTTGTTGGAGTAGGCCTTGTTGCGGTGGACCAGGTTCTTCTCGCCGAACTGGACCCGGCCGGGAAGATCGAAGACCAGGAAGCCGCCCACATTGTCGTGCGCGATGTTGTCGACGTATTCGGCGCGGTAGGTGTTCTCGAACTCGAAGCCGGCCACGTTGTGGAAGGCCTCGGTGCGGCGCACCAGGATGTCGGAGGACTGGCCGATGTAGACCCCGGCGTCGGAGGAGCCGACCGAGACGGAATCCTCGATCAGGATGTGGCGCGAGACCACCGGGTAGAAGGCGTAGGCGCCGTTGCGGCCCCAGGACTCCATGCTGGCATCAAAATTGGGATGGTCGGGGTCGGCGTTGGACCAGCCGATCTTCACCCGCCGGAAGATGATGTGCTCGGAGCGGAACACGCGCACCCCGTTGCCGGCCGCGTCATAGACGGTCAGGTCCTCGATGGTGAAGCCGTCGACCTGATTGACGTTGATGCCGTCCTGGGCGGTGGAGCTGGCGAAGGACAGGATGGTCTTGTCCATGCCGGCGCCCTTCACCGTGATGCCGCGCTTGCCGGTCATGATCAGCCCGGTGCTGAAGTCGAACTCGCCCTCGCAGAAGGCGATGGTGTCGCCCTCGCGGGCTTCGAAGAAGGCGAGCAGGGCCTCGGTCTGGGCCTGCGGGCCCGGGCAGATGGTCCAGGTGACGGGACCGCCCGCCGCGCCGCCGCCCGGTGGCTGGCCGCCCAGCACCCCGTCACGGCCCCCGTCGCAGCCGGCCAGCAGCAGGGCCAGGGCCAGAATCGGTGCACAGATCTTCATGCTGTCTCCCCCTTGTATGTCACCGCGCATCGGCCAGTGTACTCCTGCAGGCCGGACCTGGGGCCGGCCACCGGCCCCGGCGATTTGTGCTACAAATCCGGGCTTTTGGGGGATTGCCATGAGCTGGAACATTCAGGACATGCCCGGCCAGCAGGGCCGCACCGCGCTGGTGACCGGTGCCAACAGCGGCCTGGGCCTGGCCACCACTCTGGCCCTGGCCGGCGCCGGCGCCAGGGTGCTGATGGCCTGTCGCAACCCGGCCAAGGCCGAGGCGGCGCTGGCCCGGGTGAAAGGCCAGGTGCCGGATGCCCAGCTGGAGCTGGTCAGCCTGGACCTGTCCGATCTGGACAGTGTCGCGGCCTGCGCGCAGACGGTCGCGGGCCGGGTCGAGCAGCTGGACCTGCTGGTCAACAACGCGGGGGTCATGGCGGTGCCGCTGGCTCACACCGCGGCCGGCTTCGAGATGCAGATGGGCACCAACCACTTCGGCCACTTCGCCCTGACCGGTCTGCTGCTGCCCAGCCTGCAGGCGGCGCCGGCGGCCCGGGTGGTGAACGTGTCCAGCATGGCCCACCGCTGGACCCCGGGCATCGACTTCGAGGACATCGACTGGACCCGGCGGCGCTATCGCCGCTGGCAGGCCTACGGCGACAGCAAGCTGGCCAATCTGTATTTCACCTTCGGCCTGCAGCGCCGGCTGGGCCAGGGCACGGTGCAGGCGGTGGCCGCGCACCCGGGTTATTCCGACACCAACCTGCAATACGTTGCCGCGGAGCAGAAGAAGAATCCGCTGGAGAAGTTCGTGATGTGGGTGGGCAACAGCCTGATCGACCAGCCGGCCGAGATGGGGGCGCTGCCCAGTCTCTACGCGGCCAGCATGCCGGATGTGGCCGCTGGCGACTTCATCGGCCCGGACGGCTTTCAGCAGATCCGCGGCTATCCGCGCAAGGTGCATCCGCGCCGCCTGGCCCGGCAGGAAGAGCCGGCGGACCGCCTGTGGGCCCTGTCCCAGGAGCGGACCGGGGTGAGCTACCTCTGAGGCGGCAGGGCGGGCTGGTGGACGATCTCCATCAGCTCGTCCGGCGGCAGCGGCCGGTACATGTAGTAGCCCTGCACGTGCTGGCAGCTGTTGAGGCGGCAGAATTCGAGCTGACCGGCGGACTCCACGCCCTCGACCAGGCAGTCCAGGCCGATGGTGCGGGCCAGCTTGATGATGGCGCGGGCAATGCTGGCGGCCTTGGCATTGCTCTCGATCTCGCGGATGAAGGTGCGGTCGATTTTCAGCCGGTCCAGCGGCAGCTGCTGCAGATAGGCCAGCGAGGAATAGCCGGTGCCGAAATCATCCAGGGCGATGGCCAGGCCGAATTCGCGCAGCGCGACGAGCTTGGAGATGGCCGAGGAGAAATCGGTCATCACCGCCTGCTCGGTCACTTCCAGCTCGAAGCGGTGGGGCGGCACCTTGGCGGTCTCGATGATCTCGATGATGCGATTGACGCACTGTGGATCCTGGAAGCCGACCGCCGAGAAATTGAAGCCCAGGCGGAAGCCGGGTGGCAGGTTGTTGCCCCAGAGCATGGCCTGATCGCACAGGGTGCGCAGCACGTAGTGATCCAGCTGGATGATCATCCCGGCCTCCTCGGCGATCGGGATGAATTCGGCATTGGAGACGAAGCCGCCGCGCCCGTCCGGCCAGCGCACCAGCGCCTCGGCCCCGGTCATGCGGTTGCGTGACAGCTCGATCTGCGGCTGGAAGTGGATGTCCAGCTCGCCGGCGGCCAGGGCGCGGCGCAGATCGCCTTCCATGTTGAAGCGGGTGGTGGCGGCATCACCGAAGCTCTGGCTGTAGGCCGAGACCCGGCCGGGGCCCCGCTGCTTGGCCACCCCGGTGGCGGTCTGGGCCCGCGCCAGCACCCGTTCCAGGTTGGGTGCATCCTCGGGGAACACGACCAGTCCCGCGCTGGCCGTCAGCGTGGTGCTGAACTCGCCCAGATTCATCGGCCGGTCCAGCTGGTGCAGGATCTTCTCGGTGATTTCCACGCCCTGGGTCCGCGCCGAGGCGGCGTTCTCCCAGCCGTGGTTGAAGATGGCGACGAAGTTGTCGCCCTCGTCACGGCCGAGGAAATCGGTGGCCTCCATCGCGTTCTGCAGGCGCCGCGTGCCCAGTGCCAGGGCGGCATCGCCGACGCTGGGCCCGTAGTTGTTGTTCAGCGCCTGCATGCGATCGAAATTGATCCGTGCGATGCACAGATGCTTGCCGGTCTGCTTGGCCCGCTGCAGCTCGTGGCGCAGGCGCTCGTACAGCTGGCGCCGGTTGGGCAGGCCGGTGAGCTGGTCGAACTGGCTGAGGTGCTCGGCCCGGCTCATCGCCTCTTCGCGGCGGCGCACCTCCTGCTCGAGACGGGCATTGATGTCCTGCAGCTGCCTGGTGCGCTTGCGCACGGCCTGCTCCAGCATGGCCTTGGTCCGGGCCAGGGTCAGATGGGTTCTGACCCGGGCCTGCACGGTGGGCGGGCTGATCGGCTTGACGATGTAATCGACGCAACCGGCGCGAAAGCCGGCCATCTCGTCCTGGACCTCGGAGCGGGCGGTCACGAAGATCACCGGAATCTTGGCCGTGGCCGGGTTGGCCTTGAGCCGACGGCAGACCTCGTGGCCGTCCATGTCCGGCATCATCACGTCGAGCAGCACCAGGTCCGGCTTGTCCGGCCCGGTAGCCAGATCCAGCGCACGCTGGCCGCTGCTGGCCACCTGAATGCGGTAATCCTGCTGCAGAATCTCCACCAGCAGATCGATGTTCTGCGGCGTGTCATCGACGACCAGAACGCTGAGTTTCCTGTCTTCGCTCATTCCACTTCCATGCGTGAATGCGGAGCAGCCCGCACCGCGCCGTCCCGGGATCGCTTGTTCATGCGGCCAGCGCCGCCTTCAGCTCGGCCAGCCGCACCGAAGCCTCCTCGAAGGCGTAGTTTGACAGATGTGTCTGGATCGAGCGCAACAGGCCCTCATGGCCCGGCGGCGCCCGGTATCCCTGGGCGTGGCGGCGAGCCGAGGCGTCCCCGGTGCGGATCAGCTCGGCGAGTTCGTCCAGCGCCGCGCCGTGGAGCAGGGGCAGGCCCGCCGCATCGCCGCCGGGAGCGCTGTCGCCAGCCTGGGGCGCCAGGGCCTGGTGCAGGTTCTGGAAGGCCACCTCCAGTTCGCGAATCAGGCCGCTGATGCCCTGGGATTCCTGCCGGGTGGCCAGCTCTTCCAGGCTCTGGCAGCAGTTCTGGATCCGGGTGGCGCCCAGATTGCCGGCGGCCCCCTTGAGCATGTGGGTGAGGGCGCGGAATTCCTGCCAGTCGCGATTGTCCAGACGCAGGCGGAGTTTCTGTGGCGTGCCCGCGAAACGCAGGCAGAGCTGGTTGATCAGGCGCAGATACAGCTCGCGGTTGTAGTTGGCCCGGGTCAGACCGGCCTCCAGGTCCACCCCGGGCAACTGCGGCAGGTGCGCCGTGGTCTTGGCGATCAGGGTGTCCTGACTGGGTTTGGCATCCAGCCACTCGGACAGCTTGCGGTACAGCTCCTCGACCACGATCGGTTTGGCGATGAAGTCGTTCATGCCCACGTCCAGGCATTGCTGGCGCGCCTCGGGGTGGGCGTCGGCGCTCATGGCGATGATCGGCAGCTCGGTCTGCTCCAGTTCCTCGCGGATCGCCCGGGTGGTGCGCAGGCCGTCCATGCCCTGCAACTGCAGATCCATCAGCACCAGATCGATGCGCTCGCGGGAGAAGGCGGCCAGCACCTCCTCGCCGGAGGCCACCGAGGTGAGGCGGGCGCCGGTGAGATCCAGCAGTTCCTCGACCAGTTCGCGGTTGATGTCATTGTCCTCGGCCATCAGCACCGAACGGGTGCTGAGGTCCGGCACCCGGCGCTTCTCGAACTCGCCGGTGGTTTCCATGGCCTTGCGCCCGGACTGGCGGACCGCCGCGATGGTGTCCAGCATCACCGGCGAGCCGACCGGCTTCAGCAACACGCCATCGACGGCACGCTCCTGGGCGAAGTCGCGCATCAGTTCCTCGCGCGCATGACCGGTGACGATGATGATCTTGCAGCGGGCCCCGGGCAGCAGCTTGATCCGCCGGGCGGTCTCCAGGCCGTCCAGGTCCGGCATGCGCCAGTCCAGCAGGATGATGTCGAACTTCTGCCGGCGGGCCAGCTCCAGCGCCGCCTTGCCGCTGTCCGCCTCGCTGGTGATGAAACCGAAGTGGCGCAGGCCGGACACCAGGACCCGTCGTGCCGAGGCGCTGTCGTCCACCACCAGGCAGCGCAGCGGGCCCAGTGAGCTGGCGGTGTTCTGCAGTTCCTGTTGCAGTTCGGGTTTGAGTCCGAGCAGGGCATCGAAGCTGAAGGTGCTGCCCTCGCCCTCGGTGCTCTCGATGTGGATATCGCCGTCCATCAGCCGCGCCAGGCGGCGCGAGATGGTCAGGCCCAGGCCGGTGCCGCCGTACTTGCGGGTGGTCGAGCTGTCCGCCTGGGTGAAGGCCTTGAACAGGCGTCGCTGCACCTCGGGCGCGATGCCCACCCCGGTGTCGCGGATGTCGAAGCGCAGACGGGCGCTGTCGCTGGACGATTCCAGCAGGCTGAGATGGACCGAGACCTCGCCGCGCTCGGTGAACTTGATCGCATTGTTGATCAGGTTGATCAGCACCTGGCCGATGCGCAGCGGGTCACCGACCAGCACGCGCGGAACCGCATCGTCCACATCCAGGTTCAGGGCCAGGCCCTTTTCCTGCGCGCGCCCGCCGACGACGTCGGTCACGTTGTCCAGCAGCTGCTCGATCGAGAACTCCAGCGATTCCAGTTCCATCCGCCCGGCGTCGATCTTGGACACGTCCAGGATGTCGTTGATGATGCTGAGCAGCAGATGGCCGGAGGTGTCGATGCGTTTCAGGTACTCCTGCTGCTTGGGGTTCAGCTCGGTCTGCAGCGCCAGATGGGTCATGCCCAGGATGGCGTTCATCGGGGTGCGGATTTCGTGGCTGAGATTGGCCAGGAATTCCGACTTCGAGCGATTGCCGGCCTCGGCTGCCGCCAGCGCGTCCTCCAGCTGGCGGCGCAGTCCGGTCAGTTCCTCGATGTCCACCGAGTAACCGCTCCAGATCGGGGTGCCGTCGCGCGCCGTGCGCAGCTGGCCATGGGCGCGAATCCAGCGGTACTCGCCGTCCGGGCGCAGGCCGCGATGCTCGTTGCTGAAGTCGGCCCGCTCGCGGCCCGCCCGGGCGATGGCGCGGCGAAAGCCCGCGCGGTCGTCCGGGTGGATGCTGGCGGCCAGGGTTTCGAAGTCATCCAGGACCTGCTCCCGGGTCACCGAATAGAGCTTCTCGAAGGCGCCGCCGACAAAGGTGATGCGCGGGCGGCCATCGCCAAGAACGATCTCCCACAGCACCCCGGGCGAGGCTTCATTGACCTGACGCAGGCGCTGCTCGGTGCGCTGGGCGTGCTGTTCCGCGCGAATCCGGGCATTGAGGTCGGCCTTGAAGGAGTCCGCCATCCAGTTCAGGGTCGTCGCCAGCTCGGCGATCTCGCGCACGCCGAAGACCTCGGCCCGGGTGTTGTACTGGCCGCTGCCGATGGCGGTGGCGGCATTGAGCAGATGGCGCAGCGGTTTGGCCGCATAGCGGTAGGAGATCACCAGGGTCAGGGTGATCAGGATGGCGAGAAAGCCCAGCAGGGCGAACAGCTGCTGCTGCAGGGTGTCGATCAGCTTGTGCTGCCGGGCGACCGCGGCGTCGATGCGGGCGCCGACATTGGCCTCGGTCTGCTGGATGTAATTGGCCAGCTGGCGGGCCCGCTCCTCCATGGCCGGCCGGCTGAGGTCCAGCAGGGTTTCGGCGGAGGCCTGGCCGGGCTGCACCTGGCTCATCAGTTCATCCTGCACCGCGCCCAGTCCGACGATGGTGTTCAGGGCCATGCTCAGGGAACGCATTTCGTTCGCTTCGAAACCGGCCAGATTCAGCTCGCTGATGAAATCCATCAGGGCCTGATTGCGCAGATCCGGCAGGGCGGCGTCCGGGCTGGGACCATCCGCGAGCAGGGCGCTGCGATCGCGCATCTGCTGGATCAGCAGCCGGTGGCTTTCCAGGAAGCGCGAGTCACCGGAACTGGCGTACTGCCGGGCCAGGCGCTTGATCTCGCTCAGCTGACGCCACAGTTCCTGCGCGATGCGGCTCATGGCCAGGCGCTGCTCGCTGAGTTCGACCAGGGTGCCCCGGGCCGAGGCGCTCTTGCTGGCCTGCAGGATCGCCATGCTCAGCACCAGGCTGGCGGAGCCCAGTATGATGGCCACGAGGATCGGGATAGGCAGGAAACGTCGCATCGCAGGGCAATGTAGTGCCTGCCGGCGGCGGTGCCAAGCAAGCAGGGAGACGCCTCATGATGGAAGTGCGGCAGGTCGATATCACCAGCCTGGCGGTGGATGCCATCGTCAATGCCGCGAACAGCAGCCTGCTCGGCGGCGGTGGCGTGGACGGCGCCATCCACCGGGCGGCCGGGCCGCAGCTGCTGGAGGCGTGTCGTGGTCTGGGTGGCTGCCCCACCGGTCAGGCCCGCATCACCGCCGGCTATCGTCTGCCGGCCCGCCACGTGATCCACACCGTGGGGCCGGTCTGGTCGGGTGGTGGCGCGGGCGAAGCGCAGTTGCTGGCCGACTGCTACCGCAACAGCCTGGCCCTGGCGCAGGCGCATGGTCTGTCCAGCATCGCCTTTCCGGCGATCTCCTGCGGCATCTTTCGCTACCCGCTGGAGCAGGCCGTGCCCATTGCCGTTCGCAGCGTGCGGGAGGCCTTGTCCGGCACGCCCGCCGTGCAGCAGGTGATCTTCGCGGTCATGGGTGAGCCGCTGCTGGGCCTGTATCGGAAAACGCTCGAAAGCTTGACAGACGGCTAGCGCTGCGCAAGAGTGCGTAGTACTGGTACGCACTACGTATCCGCATGCTCAAACGTCTGTTCAAAAGCTCCGCCCCGGTCCCGCAAACCATTGCGCGGCGCAGTGCGGCCAAACGCTGGGACTCGGTACTGCCGGCCCTGGGGCGTCAGGTCCGGGTCCAGGCCATCGAGCGGGAGACCCCGGACAGCGTCACCGTCACGATCGCGCCGGTGGATGGCGGCCCGCTGAGCTTCGCGGCCGGTCAGTACCTGACCCATTGTTTCAAGATCGACGGCGAGGTGCATCGCCGGGCCTATTCGCTGTGTGTTGGGGAAGGCGCGCAGGAACCGGCCTTCACCTGCAAGCGGGTCGAGGGCGGGCGGGTATCCCGCTACGTCTGCGAGAGCCTGCAGGTCGGGGACGAGTACGAGGTGCGCGGACCCACGGGCACGTTCTGTCTGCCGGAAGGCTCGGCGCCGCTGCTGTTCGTCGCCGCCGGCTCCGGCATCACGCCCTGTCTCAGCCTGATGGAGACCGCCCTGGCGCGCGACCCGCAGCGGGCCGTCACCCTGCTGTACGCCAGCCGCGAGCAGTCCCGGATCATTTTCCGCCAGCGGCTGGAGGCACTCGCGGCCGCACATCCCGGCCTGCGCGTCATCCACGTGCTGAGCCAGCCGGCACCCGGCTGGGAGGGCGAAAGCGGACGGATCGACAGCGCCCGGGTCCTGGCTCTGGCCCCACCGGGGCCGGACACCGAAGTCTTTCTGTGCGGGCCGGCAGCGCTGATGGACGAACTGGGCGCCGGCCTCGCGGCGGCAGCTTGCAGCCGCATCCACCGGGAGGATTTCCGCTCGGTGAATCACGCCACCGCCGCCCATCCGCAGACGCCGCAGACCATTCACTTCCGGCGCAGCGGGCGACAGGTCGAGCAGCAGCCGGGCCAGTCCCTCCTGGAGGCGGCGCTGGCCGGCGAGGTGGCGCTGGACTTCTCCTGCACCGTCGGCGGCTGCGCCGCCTGCAAGGTCAAGGTGCTGCGCGGACGGATCGCGCTGGACGAACCGAATTGCCTGAGTGCGCAGGAGCAGGCCGAGGGCTACACCCTGGCCTGTTCGGCCTACGCGCTGGAAGCGGTGGAGCTGGACGCATGAGCCGGCGCATCAGGGCGACCCGAAGCGAGGCCCCGGACGGGCTGCGCCGACGCCTGCGCATGAAGGAGCTGGTCGCCCAGACCGGCGCCAGCCGCGAGGCCATCCGCTTCTACATCAACGAGGGCCTGCTGCCGGAGCCGCAGAAGACCTCGCGCAACATGGCCTGGTACTCGCCGGAGCATGTATCGCGGGTGCGCTACATCCGTGCCCTGCAGGAGGAGCATTACCTGCCGCTCAAGGCCATCCGGGCGGTGCTGGACGGTGAGGACGAACAGTTCACGCCGCAGCAGCTGAATCAGTTCGAAACCCTGCGACAGAAGATCGAGGCGGGCCATGCCGGCGAGCGGCGGCGGCAATTCGCCGAGGTCGCGGAGGAGCTTTCCCTGACCCCGGAAGAGCAGGACGCGGCCCGGGAGATGGGTTTCGTCAATGTCGATGGCAGCCTTGGCCCGCAGGATGAAGAGCTGATCCGCATCTGGGTCGATCATCGGGAGATGGGCCTGAATCCCGAGCGCGGTTTCTCGCCGCGTGACATGCAGGCGGTGCAGGATGCCGTGGACGTCATCTTCGCCAGTGAGCTGAATCTGTTCACCAGCCGCCTGCAGGACATGAAGGGCGCGCAACTGGTGCAGTTGCTCGATCGCGTGGTTCCCAACATCAATCGCACCTTTGCGTTGCTGCACGAGCGCAAGCTGCGCCAGTTCCTCAAACAGATACACGACGCCGAAGCGGCGCAAGGAGACAAGGCATGAGCATCATGGACAAACTGCTGGAGGGCATGCCGATGTCCGCCCGCAACAGCGTGACCAACACCATGGACAACCTCGGGCTGATGTTCTCGATCAAGAACCCGAAGGTGGCGCTGTCGATGGCGCCTTCGGCGATGCGCGGCATGGTGCGCAAGACCCACAAGAAGGCGGAGCACGTGGCCATGCATTCGCCGCATGCGGTGCATTTCGACCTCGCCTATGGCAGCGACCATCCCGAGATGTGGGAGCTGTACCGCCGGGCGGTGGCGAATCAGTGGGACGGCGAGCGCGATCTGGACTGGAGCACGGATGTCGACCCGCTCAACCCGGAAGTGCCGTTGATCCCGGAGGAATATGCGCCCTTCGAAGGCCTGGCGGCCAAGGGCATCAAGCTCAATACCAAGGAAAAGCTGCGCTTTCAGGCGGATCTGGCGGCCTGGACCCTGTCGCAGTTCATGCACGGTGAGCAGGGCGCCCTGTATGCCGCCGCCCAGGTCACCGAGTGCGTGCAGTGGCTGGACGGCAAGTTCTACGGCGCCACCCAGGTGATGGACGAAGGCCGCCACCTGGAGGTGTTCTACCGTTATCTGGACTCCAAGCTGGACAAGGTCTACCAGGTCAACGACAACCTGTTCGTGATCCTGGACGACCTGCTCACCGATTCCCGCTGGGACGTGAAATTCCTCGGCATGCAGATCATGGTCGAGGGCCTGGCCCTGGGCGCCTTCTCGACCATGTACAACTACACCAAGGAGCCGCTGCTCAAGAACCTGCTGCGTTACGTGATCCAGGACGAGGCGCGCCATGTGCACTACGGCGTGCTCGCCCTGCGCGAGCAGATCACCGAGAACCTGAGTCCGAAGGAGCGGCGTGAGCGCGAGGACTGGGCTTTCGAGCTGGCCCTGCTGATGCGCAACCGCTTCATGAGCCACGAGATCTATTACGAGTGGTTCGGCGGCGGCACCCAGCTGTCGATCAAGGATTGGAACGAAGTCGTGCTTGAGGCGCCCGGCATGGTCGCCTTCCGCCAGCTGATGTTCCAGCGGCTGATCCCCAACCTGGAATACATCGGCCTGATGAGTGACCGGATCAAGGCGCACTACGAGCGCGAAGGGCTGGCCACCTTCCTGGGCGGGCGCAACGCCACCCAGCTCAGCGAAGCCGACCTGATCGCGGAGAATGATGCGATGGCGGCGGTCAAGAAGGTGTCGCAGGCCGCCTGAGCCCGCTGCCGGCGTCTGCCACGGCCACCACGCCGGTTCCGCAGAGCGCGTTCTCCGACGGACGGGCATTGAGCTTTGCCGGGCCTTCGGTAACAATATGCAATGGTGAATAATCCGCCCGCCGCAAGCCATGCTGACGGCGGGCATCCGCCCCCGGCTGACGCTTGATCGCCAGGGGCGGCCAGGGGGACAGCAGACGGATCCCGTCCGGGCCATGGAACTGGCCCGGGTGTTGCGTATTGCAGTGATGCACAGGGCATGGGGCCGCGGTTCGCGGAGCCCGCGCATCAGGGTTTTCAGGTCTGCCAGCCTGGGGCAATCGCCGGAAGCAAAGCCGGCAGGGAGGATGGATGTCTTTGCGGAGATTGGTCGCGATGCTGGCCGTGCTGGGATCGCTGCTGGTGCTGTGCGCACTGGTATGGAAATCGCAGCAGCGGCCGCTGGACGAGGCGCTGGTCACCCGCCAGTTGGTGGAGATCGGTCATGCGGCGCGCAGCCTGGAAGCGGTCCAGCAGGCACTGGCCGACGCGCGGATGCAGCGCGACGGGCTGTTGCTGGAGCTGGATGCCCGGCAGGACAGCTGGCGTGCGGCGGACCAGCGGTTGCAGGCGCCAGCGCTGGGCCTGGCGGCTGATCCCGCCGCGGCAGGGTCGCTGCGCCGTTACCTGGATGCCGCGCAGACCGCGCGCCGGCAGATCGAGGGCTTGCATGAACCGCAGCAGGCTTTCGTCGCCGCCTTCGATGCGCTGGGCCGCCAGGCCGAGCGGGCGATCGCCGAACTGGTGGGCAGCGGGGCCAGCGATGCGCTGCGTCTGCAGGTGGTCTCCCTGATGGACGAGATGGCCCGTTATGCCCTGCAGGCCCGGCCCGACAATGGCGCGCGTCTGGACGGCCTGATCCTGGCCCTGGATGCGGAACTGCCCGAGCTGGCCGATGCGGCCCACCGGGTGCGCGCCGCCAAGGACCGGTTGCAGCCGGTTTACGATGGCATTGTCGGCGCCCTGCCCAGCGCGGCACTGGCCGATCTGGCGGAACAGCGACAGGCCGGCCTGATGCTGCAGGACCTCAATGCCCGGCGATACACCGTGGCGCTGGCCGCCTTCGCCGGTGCCCTGTTGCTGGTCTTTGGCCTGATCGGCCTGCGCCTGCAAGGCAGCCTGGGCGCGCTGGACGCGATCAATGCCAACCTGGAACAGCAGGTGGAGCAGCGCACCGCGGAACTGCGCATGCAGCAGGCCCATCTGATCCAGTCCGAGAAGCTCGCCTCGCTGGGCCAGATGGTGGCCGGGGTGGCGCACGAGATCAACACGCCTCTGGGCTATGCCTTCAGCAACGTCGAGACGGTCAAGATCTCCCTGGGCGAGTACAGCGCACAGGCCAAACTGGACGATGACGGTCAGGAACGCATGGTCGAGGCCGACGTGCTGCTGGAGGACGCCATGCACGGGCTCGGGCAGATCGACGAGCTGGTCAAGAGCCTGAAGAATTTCAGCCGCATGGATCGCTCCCACACCGAGCTGTTCGACCTCAACGAAGGCCTGGATACGGCGCTGAAGATCTGCCACAACCAGCTCAAGGACCGGATCACGGTCGAGCGGGATTATGCCGAACTGCCGCGCATTGCCTGCGCGCCCTCGCAGCTCAATCAGGTGTTTCTCAACCTGCTGAACAACGGCGCCCAGGCCATCGAGGGCGAAGGCAGTATCCGGATCAGCAGCCGGTTGGACGGCGACATGATCGAGATCATCATCCAGGACAGCGGCTGCGGCATGGACGAGGAGACCGCAGCGCATATCTTCGAGCCCTTCTTCACCACCAAGCCGGTGGGCGAGGGCACCGGCCTGGGGCTGTCCATCGTGTTTCGCATCATCGAGGATCATCGGGGCACCGTCCGGGTGCAATCGGCGCCGGGTGAGGGGGCCGCCTTCATCATCCGCCTGCCCGTCTCCGAGCCGCAGCAGCGTTTCGGGGTGGCGGATTTCGACGCCTCGGCCCTGACCGCGGAACCGGCCTGAGGTGGTCCCATGACTGAGCTGAGCGAATCCCGGCCCGCGCGCCTGCTGTTCGTCGATGACGAGTTCCGGGTGCTGGTCTCGCTGAAGTCCATCTTCCGCAGCCAGTACGAGGTGCGCACCGCCAATGGCGGGGCTCAGGCCCTGGAACTGCTGCGCGACTGGACTCCGGACGTGATCATCTCGGATCAGCGCATGCCCGGCATGACCGGGGCCGAACTGCTCAAACAGGTGGCCGAGCGCCTGCCCCAGGTCACCCGGGTGCTGCTGACCGGTTACTCCGACCTGGAGGCGATCATCAGCTCCATCAACGAAGGCGAGATCTTTCGTTTCGTGTCCAAACCCTGGCGCCGTGACGAACTGATCGACACCATCGAGGCGGCCGTGCGTCTGACCGCGGAGAACCGGCAGGCTGCCGCCGAAGCCGCCGAGGCGACCACGCCGGCAGCGGCCGGCGTGGCCAGCGCCGCGTCCCAGCCGGCGGACAGCGACGAGGCCGGCGTGCTGGTCATCGACCCGGATCCCGGCGAGCGCGCCAACCTGTTGCAGACCCTCAACGGGGCGCGCCCCACCTTCGCCGCCAGTTCGGTGGGCGAGGCTCTGAGCCTGCTGCAGGAAAACCGCATCGGCACCGTGATCACCGAGGCGGTGATCGATGGCGAGGTGGTCACCTCGCTGGTCAATGGCCTGCGTCAGCTGCGGCCGGAGCTGGTCTACATCGTCCTGACCCGCCAGCCGGACGCCCAGCACATGATCGATCTGATCAATCATGGTCAGGTCTACCGGGTCCTGCGCAAGCCGCTGAATGCGGGCCTGCTGCGCGGCGCCGTGAACATGGCCAGCAGGCGGCATGAATTGCTGCAGACCCGGCCCGATCAAGCGCGTCGCATCACCCTGGAACTGGCGCCGATTCCGGTCGAGCGCCGCAGTACCGGGATGCTGGCACGGCTGCGCCAGCTCCTGCACGTCTGAGGCCGGCACAGACCGGCAGTACGAGAATCGCCATGTCCCCAACGGAAAATCCATCGGCCCTGCGGCGCCTGCTGCAGACCATCGCCGGCTCGGCCGAATATGCTGTCGCCCTGGCCCTGCTGCTGGTCTGCGGGGTGGTCGGCGCGGTTATCTGGTTCGGCGCGGAAGAGGCGCCCGAGCCTCCGGCCCTGGCTGTCGGGGCGCCGGTGGCCGAAGCCGTCGGGCAGGTGCGTCAGGAAGCGGTCGAGCGCGAGGCGCTGGAGGACCTGCAGCGGCAGTTGCGTGAGCGCATGAGCGAGGTCGAGGAACAGCAGCGGGCGGAAGCCCTGCGCGCCGAGGAGGCCCGTCGGGCCGCCGAGGAGCAGGAGCGCTTGCTGGCCGAGCAGCGCGCCGAAGAGGCACGCCTGGCCGAAGAGGCGCGCCAGCGTGAGCTGGCCCTGCGCATCGCCGAGGAGCGGCAGCGGGAAGCGGAGCGCGCGCGTCAGGCGCAGCTGGCGGCTGCCCGGGTGCCGGAGCGCACGGATGCCACGATCCGCTGGGAGTCCTGCCGCCAGCCGGAGTACCCGCGCGCCTCCCGGGCCGCGGGCGAGGAAGGGGTGGTGGTGCTGAGTCTGGAGGTCAACGAATACGGCAGCGTGACCGATGGGCGGGTCAAGGAATCCAGCGGTTTCCGCCGGCTGGATCTGACCACCCTGCGCGCGCTGATGAAATGCCGCTTCGATCCGGCGACGGAGAACGGGGTCGCCATGGCCACCACCGGCGAGGTGCGTTTCGCCTGGAGCCTGCAGTAGGGCGCATGGCCTGGCTCAGGGGCTGACCCGGTACAGGGCGCCGTCGCGCGCGTCGCTCAGCACATAGAGGTAACCATCCGGTCCCTGGCGTACGTCGCGGATGCGGCCGAGCTCGCCCTCCAGCAGGCGCTCCTGCCGCAGCACGCGGGCCTGGTCATCCACCACCAGGCGCATCAGCGTGGCGAATTTGAGAGAACCCACGAACAGGTTGTGGCGCCATTGCGGGAAGCGGTCCGCGGTGTACAGGGCCATGCCGGACGGCGCGATGGAGGGCACCCAGTGGTGGGTCGGCCCTGACATCCCGGCGGCGCTGTCCTCGCCGATGCGGAATCCGCTGCCGTATTCGCGCCCGTAGCTGACCAGCGGCCAGCCGTAGTTGGCGCCCGGCCGGATCAGATTGATCTCGTCACCACCCTGCGGGCCGTGCTCGTGGGCCCAGAGCGCACCGCTGACCGGGTGCACGATCAGCCCCTGGGGATTGCGGTGGCCGTGGCTGTAGAGGGCCGCCAGCGCGTCCTTGCGCCCCACATAGGGGTTGTCGGACGGTACCGAGCCGTCCTCGCGCAGGCGCAGGATGCTGCCCGCCGCATCGCCTCTGTCCTGGGCGCGCTCGCGCTCGCCCCGGTCGCCGATGCTGAAATAGAGGTGGCCCTTTCGATCGAAGGCCAGACGCGAACCGAAATGGTGACCGCTGTCCGTGGCCCTGGCCAGGCGGAACAGCTCCTGCCAGTCCTGCAGGGCGCCGTCCTGCCAGCGCCCGCGGCCGATGGCGGTGACCAGGCCGCCGGCTGCCGGCGCGCTGTAGCTCAGGTACACCCAGGCTTGCGTGGGAAATTCGGG
This sequence comes from Oceanococcus sp., assembly GCA_041625325.1. Classification (GTDB taxonomy): domain Bacteria; phylum Pseudomonadota; class Gammaproteobacteria; order Nevskiales; family Oceanococcaceae; genus Oceanococcus. The sequence goes on from JBFJTN010000026.1 coordinate 21,303, forward strand.
GTGCAGCGCCACGTCGAGCAGACCGCCCTGACCGCGCGCCTGTACCGTGGGCAGACCGGCCACCGGCTCGGCCAGCAGGCGGCCCTGATGCACCCGTCGCAGGCGTCCCCCCCGCTCGGTGATCAGCAGGTCGCCGTCCGGCAGGAAGGCCACGGCCCAGGGGTGTTCCAGCCCGCCGATGAGCTTCTGGGCCCGGGCATGACCGGGGGCGCCGTGCGGATTGGCCGCCGCCAGCGCCACGCCGGGCAGCAGCAGGAGCAGCAGAAACAGGCGTGCCGTCGCCGCCGTCAGGGACTTGGCAAGGGTTTCGGCGCGTGTTAAATAAACACCATTCATTTACGGGAATCTCCGATGAGCGGTCAATTTCACCTGTTGCGGGAGCGGCGCTTCGGACCGTTCTTCCTGACCCAATTCTTCGGTGCCTTCAATGACAACGTCTACAAGAATGCCCTGATCATCCTGATCGCCTTCCAGCTGGGCGACCCGGCGACCACCAACACTCTGATCAATCTCTCGGCCGCTTTGTTCATTCTGCCGTTTTTCCTGTTTTCCGCCAGCGCCGGGCAGATCGCGGACAAGTTCGAGAAGTCCCTGCTGATCCGCCGGATCAAGCTGCTGGAAATCCTCATCATGCTGGTGGCGGCCTTTGCCCTGATCAGCCGCGACATCGGCCTGCTCCTGGCCCTGCTGTTCCTGATGGGCACCCAGTCCTCGCTGTTCGGCCCGGTGAAGTACGGCATCCTGCCGCAGCATCTGAAGACCGAAGAGCTGGTGGGCGGCAATGGCATGGTCGAGATGGGCACCTTCGTCGCCATCCTGATCGGCACCCTGCTGGGTGGCCTGCTGATCGGCATCCCCGAAACCGGCACGGCCTGGGTCGCCCTGGCCGTCGTACTGCTTGCCGTGGTCGGCTATGCGGCGAGCCGGGCCATCCCCGCCGCCGCGCCGGAAGCACCGGATCTTCAGCTCAATTTCAATCCGCTGACCGAGACCTGGGCCAACCTGCGCTTCCTGCGCAGTGATCGCACCGTGTTCCTGGCCTGCCTGGGGGTGTCCTGGTTCTGGTACTTCGGCGCCATCTATCTGACCCAGCTGCCCAACTACACCCGGCTGACCCTGGGCGGCAACGAGCAGGTGGTGACCCTGCTGCTGACCCTGTTCTCGGTCGGCGTGGGGGTGGGCTCGCTGGCCTGCGAGCGGCTGTCCGGGCACAAGGTCGAGATCGGCCTGGTGCCGCTGGGCTCGATCGGCCTGACGGTCTTTGCCCTGGACATGTATTTCGCGGCGGGTCAGGCGGCGCCGCCCGCCGAACTGCTGGGCGCGGCCGCCTTCCTCGAACAGCCTGGTGCCTGGCGGGTGATGAGCGACGTGGTCCTGCTCGGCCTGTTCGGCGGCCTTTACATCGTGCCGCTGTACGCGATGATCCAGACCCGCGCGGCGCCGGCCCACCGTTCCCGGGTGATCGCCGGCAACAACATTCTCAATGCCCTGCTGATGGTGCTGTCCGCGGTGGTGGCGGCCGCCTCCCTGGCGGCGGGCCTGAGCATTCCGGAGCTGTTCCTGGTCACCGCCCTGATGAATTTGGCGGTGGCCGTGTTCATCTACTCGCTGGTCCCGGAGTTCCTGGTCCGCTTCCTGGTCTGGATCCTCATCCACACCATCTATCGCCTGAACAAGACCGGCCTGGAGCGGATTCCCGAGGACGGGCCGGCCCTGCTGGTCTGCAATCACGTCAGCTTCGTCGATGCCCTGATCCTGGGCGGCTGCGTGCGCCGCCCGGTGCGCTTCGTCATGTATCACCGCATCTTCGACATCCCGGTGCTGAGCTGGCTGTTCCGCACGGTGAAGGCCATACCGATTGCGCCGGCCCGCGAAGATGCGCAGCTGCTGGCGCGGGCGATGGAGGCCATCGATGACGAACTCGAGGCCGGCAATCTGGTGTGCATCTTCCCCGAGGGCGGCCTCAGCACGGATGGCGAGATCGGCGAGTTCAAGGGCGGGGTGGACCGCATTCTGGCCCGCCGGGCGGTGCCGGTGGTGCCGATGGCCCTGTCCGGCCTGTGGGGCAGCTTCTTCTCGCGCGCTCGCGGCGCGGCCATGTCCAGCCTGCCGCGCCGATTCTGGTCACGCATCGAGCTCGCCGTCGGGCAGCCACTGGATCCCGCTCAGGCCAGTGCCGAGGCCCTGCGTGGGGCGGTGGTCGCCCTGCGGAGCCGGGCCTGATGGGACGGCGTAACGACCACAGTCGCGAGCAGCAGCGGGAGATGGCCATCACCGCGGCCGAGCTGCTCATCGTGCGCGAGGGCATGAGCGGCTTTTCCATGCGCAAGGTGGCCAGGGCCATCGGCTACACGGTCGGCCAGCTCTACCTGCTGTTCCGCAACCAGGACGAGCTGTATCTGGCACTGAACGAGCGCACGGCCGACGCCATCCATTCGGCGCTGCGCGACGAGATCGAGGGGCTGGCCGACAGCGCCGAAGCGATCCGTCGGGCGGCCCGTGGCTACATAGCCTGGGCCCAGCGCCATCCCAACCGGTGGCAGCTGCTGTACGAACACCGGCTGCCGCCGGGCGAGCCGGTTCCGCGGGCCAACCAGCGCCGGGTGGAGCGCCTGTTTGCCCTGATCGAGCGGTGCCTGGCCGATCTGAAGCCACAGGCCCCGGCGCAGGACATCCGGCTGGAGGCCACCGCCCTGTGGTCCGGTGTGCATGGGGTTGCGATGCTGGTGCATTCCGGCAAGCTGGCCTGGAGCGGAGTCGAGGACTATGGCGTGCTGACGGACCGACTGGTTGGAGGAATACTGCGATGAGATGGCCTTGGACTGTGCCGGTCAACGGCGCCGGGAGGTGGCCGCTGCTGCTGCTCGCGTGGCTCGGGAGCGGGGCGGCCCTGGCCGGCCCCGGCGTGGACATCGCCGCGCCCGAGCAGGCGCTGAGTTTCGCCCGCTACGCCGGTCCGCAGGGCCCCAGGGTGATCGCCGTCACCGCCTATCAGGACGGCCGCGTGCAGGGCGTGGAACTGGCCGGGCCTGAACCGCGGGACGATGCCCTGGGCGTCTATCGCGCGCTCGGTCGCGACGGTATTCTGGCCAGGATCGCTGCCGCCGAGCACAGGGTGACGATTCCGCTCGAGCGCCTGTTGCCACCGCTGGAGCTGCGCGATCGTCACATTGCGGTGGGCACCAATTATCCGGCGCATGCGGACGAATCCCAGGTCGAGGATGGCCCCTTCCTGTTCCCTAAACATGTGGCGCCCACCCCCTCCCGCTCGGCGGTGTCGGTGGCGGACCGCTTGCTGGATTACGAGGTCGAGCTGTGTTTCGTCTCGCTGGAGGATGTGCCCGCCGGGCAGCTGCCGCGTGAGTGGGGCCTGATCCTGTGCAATGACTTCACCGACCGTGCCCGCCTGCTGCGCCATATCAACCCGGCGGCAGTCACCAGCGGGGACGGTTTCACCACCGGGAAGAGCTTTCCTGGCGCCCTGCCGGTGGGTGATCTGTTCGTGGTCCCGCACGAGGTCCGTCACTTTGCGGCCGAGCTTCGCCTGCGGCTGTGGCGGGACAAGGCGCTGCGGCAGGACACCCTGGTGAGCCGGGCCGTGTGGGACATCGACGAGATCCTGCGCCAGGCCTGGAACAGAGCGGAGCAACGCTGGGTGCATGGGGACGAGGCGGTGGGCCTGTTCGCCGCCGACGGCCGCTTACCGGCACGCAGTCTGGTGCTGAGCGGCACGCCGGACGGCACTCTCTTCGCCGGCATCTCGGTGAGCCAGAAACTCCGTGGACTGGGGCGCTGGCTGCTCGGGGGCTGGGATCGTCCACTGGCGAGCTGGGTGATCGAAACCTATATCGCGGATGCGCAGCGCGAGGGTCTGTTCCTGCGCGCCGGGGACACCGTCAGCATCCGGGTGGACCGCATGGGATCGATCGAGACCCGCATCCTGCCCTGAGCCGGGTGCCTGCGCCGGAAGGCTGTCGGCCAGCTTCAGTTCGGTTCCGGGGCGCTGCCCACCTCGCCGGCCGGGGGAGATGGCGCATCTGGCAGATCGATCAGGAATCGGGTGCCCTGATCGGGCTGTGATTCCGCCCAGATATGTCCGCCCAGCGCGTTGACCGCGTTCCGGGCGCTGGACAGGCCCAGACCGGTGCCCGGGAACTCTCCGCGGGCGCGCAGGCGTCGCAATGGGGTGAAGATGTCTTCGAGCTGTTCCCGGGGGATGCCGATGCCATTGTCGGCAAAGCAGAAGCGCCAGCCGTGATCAGTTCTCCGGGCGCTGATGCGCAGGCAGGGCGCGCGGTCCGGGGGGTGAAATTTCAGGCCATTGCTGATCAGATTCTGGAAGCACTGGCGCAGCAGGGTGCTGTCGGCGCGCAGCCGCGGCAAGTCAGCGCAGTCTATCCGCGCCGAGCTGTCGCTGATCTCGGCATTCAGGTCGTCGATGATCTGGGACACCAGCGCCTGGCAGTCCACGGCTTCCCATTCCACCGATTGCTTGCTGGATTGTGCATAGTCGAGCAGCCCGCGGATGGTGGCGTGCATGCGCTGCGTCGCGGCGCGCAGCAGTTCGACCATCTGACGCTGATCCCGCGATCCAGGGTCGGAGGCCTGCTCCGGCAGCATGTCGATCAGTTGCATCACGGTGCCCAGCGGCGATTGCAGATCATGCGCGGCGCTGTGCGCGAATGCCGAGAGGCGTTCATTGGCCTGCTGCAGTTCATGCTGGGCGCGGACCAGGTCGCTGACATCCTGGTGGGCGCCGAGCATGCGCAGCGGCCGGCCCTGATCGTCCCGGATCGCCAGACCCCGGCAACGAACCCAGACGGTGCCGCCGTC
>JBFJTN010000027.1:0-25931 GCA_041625325.1 Oceanococcus sp.
AGGCCGGCCATGGAATCGCTGAACTTGAGTCCGAAGACCAGGCCCTTCTGGCGGATGTCCTCGAAAAAGGGGAAGCGGGGTTTGAGTGCCTCAAGGCCGGCGCGGAGACGCTCGGCCTGGCGCCGGGCATTGGCCAGAGTGGCCGGATCCAGGCTCATGCGCAGGGCTTCCAGGGCGACGATGCAGCCGAGTTCGGCGCCGCCAAAGGTCGAGACATAGGCCCAGCCATGGTCGTTCAGCCAGTCCCCGCAGCGCGCGTTCATGATCACGGCGGAGATCGGATACAGGCCGCCGGACAGGCCCTTGCCGGTGATCAGCATGTCCGGTTCCACGGCCCAGGCTTCGATGCCCCAGCGGTGGCCGGTGCGACCCAGGCCGGTCTGGACTTCATCGGCGGCGTAAAGACTGCCGTACTGCTGGCAGAGCGCCTTGACCCCCGGCAGGTAGGCGTCGTCGGGTATCGGAAAGCCGAGGGTGGCCGGGATCGTCTCGATCAGCACCAGCGCCACATCGCGCCCCTTGAGCGCCTGCTCCATTGCGGCCAGGTCATTGAAGGGGACCTTGATGAAGCGCGCGGGATCGTCGCTGTGGAAGTAACGGGCATCGCGGTCATCCCCGGCGGCGCCGGACAGGCCGCTACGGCCGTGATAGCCGCCGGTCAGCGCGACCACCTTCTGGCGCCCGGTCACCCGCCGGGCGGCCTTGATGGCGACATCATTGGATTCGCTGCCGCTGGGGGTGAAGACCACGTACTGCATGTCGCCGGGACAGGATTCAATCAGGGCACGCGCCAGTTCCGCCCGCGGTCCTGACGGGAAGTGATGATTGCCGATGTCCCAGTGATCCATCGCGCGGGACAGGCAGTCCACCAGGGCCGGATGGCGGTGGCCCAGATTGAAGGTGCCGCCGTTGAGGTGCAGGTCGAGCAACTCGCGGCCGTCGCGGTCCCAGTAGCGGTATCCCTCGCGCCGGTCGGGCACGAAGTCGATGCCCACATCCAGCAGGGTGTCGACCCGGTCGGGATGAACATGCGCGTGGATGTCGCGCAGGATCGCGATCTTTTCCGGGGACGCTTTCGCGGGGGGCTTGAAGCTCATGGGCGATCTGCCGGGCGGATGTTGTACGATCGTACACATGCCGGCGCCATGCCGCAATGCGTTCCGACTCAGCTGTCGTCTGGCCTGATCCGGAGCAGTTCGATGACTTCCTGTTGCAGGCGTTCGGCATCCAGCGGTTTGCGCAGCAGGCGCAGGCCGTCGCAGGCCGCCGCCGGCAGCGATTCGCCGGACACCAGCAGGGCCGGCACCCGCTGACCCCATTGGGCGACCAGCCGGCGGTACAGACCCGGGCCGTCCAGTTCGTCGATGCGATAGTCGAGCAGCAACAGGTCCGGCGCCGGGGATTCCGCCGCGGCCTGCAGTGCGGCGGCGGAGGTGGCGAATGCGCGCCCTTCGCACTCCCAGGCCTGCAGGGCTTGCAGGGTGCTTTCTCGCAGCGCGGCGTGATCATCGACGCACCACACGCGCAGGCCGCGCAGCAGGTCCCGGCGGGCATCGTGCTGCGGCACGGGCAGCGCTGCTGCGGCGGGCCTGGCGCCCGGCAGGCGCAGACGAAACACGCTGCCATGCCCCGGCCAGGACCGGACGTCCAGGGGGTGATTCAGGGCCCGGGCGATATTGCGTACGATGGCCAGGCCCAGGCCGCTGCCGTGCTCATCGGGGTGCGCGTCGGTATCCAGGCGGCGAAACTCCTCGAAGATCACGTCCTGGCGATGCTCGGGGATGCCCGGGCCGGTATCCCAGACCTCGATCCGCCGATCGTCTGCGCAGCGCCGCACCCCGACCAGCACGCGGCCGTGCAGGGTATAACGCAAGGCGTTCGACAGCAGGTTCTGCACCGCCCGGTAAAGCAGCACCGGGTCGCTGCGCACCCAGTAGCCGCCGGCACGGAAATCCAGCCGCAGGCCGCGTCGGCTGGCCACCGGTCCGAACTCGCGTTGCAAGGTGTCGAACATGTCCACCAGGGACAGGGCCTGCGGTCGCGGCTGCAGGCGCTGCACATCGTAGCGCGCCAGATCCATCAGGCCGCTGAACACCTTTTCGATGGAGGCCAGTGCCGAATCGGTGTTCCAGGCGAGCTCGCGGATGTCGGCATCCACGGTAGCGGCTTTGAGCAGGGAGGCATACATCCGGGCCGCGCTGATGGGCTGGGTCAGATCATGGATGGCCGCCGCCAGAAAGCGGCTCTTGTCCCGGGTCGCCTGCTCCGCATCGGCGCGCGCCTGCTCCAGCGCTGCGGTGCGTTCCGCCACCCGGGCTTCCAGCTTTCCGGTCAGCGCCCGCAAGGCTCTTTCCGTGTTCTTGTAGGTGGTGACGTCACTGAAGGCGGTGACGTAGCCCACCCCGGGCACCGGGGTGCCGCGGATCGCCAGGGTCGTGCCATCCGGCAGTTCGCGTTCGTGGCCATGCGGCAGGCCGCGCCGCAGCTGGGCCAGCCGGCGCTGCACCTGCTCGTCGCCATCCTGCGCGCCGAACAGACCCCGCTCGGCATTGAAGTGCAGGATGTCCTCCAGGGGCAGCCCGCGGCGGACCAGATCGCCGGGCAGATCGAAGATCTCCAGATAGCGGCGGTTCCACTCCAGCAGACGCAATTCATCGTCGATCACGCTGACCCCCTGTGGCAGGTTCTCCAGGGTCGCCCGCAGCAGGGCACGGCCACGGGTGATTTCGCGTATGGATGCGCTGAGCTTCTGGCGCATGGTTTCCATCGCGCGCTGCAGATCGCCGATCTGGTCCGCACGGCGGGTCGACCCGATTCCGCTGAGATCGCCCCGGCTGATGCGCAGGGCCATGGCGGTGACCCGCTCCAGCGGACGGGCAAAGCCGCGGGCGACCAGCAGGGACAGGAGCAGCACGGACACGATGGTCGCGGCCAGCAGACCCAGTCCGATGCGGTTGGCCCGATGCACGCCGGCCAGACTCTCGGCCGCATCCTGCTGGGCCACCGCGATCCAGCCCAGCCGGGTGCGCTTGACCACGGCGAGGCGGTCGCGGCCCTCGTGCCGGTAACGCAGCACCTGGCCGGGACCGTGATCGGCCTGGCGCAGGGCGGGGTGATCGCCATAGCTGACCAGTCTGCGTTCCAGGGCCTCGTGCGGGTGGGCGATCAGCTGACCATCGTCCGTGGTCAGGAAGGCGAAACCGGTCTGGCCGAAGCGGGCCGAGCTCACCGCGCGGGTCACTTCATCCAGGGTGGCGGCCTGGGCGAGGACGCCGCTGACCGCCTGGTCCGCATCATGAACCGGAACCGACATCAGCAGGGCAGGCCGGCCGGACGTGATGCCGATCCGGACCTCGGCGGCGTAGAGGGCGCCGGCCATGACCTGGCGGAAATAGCCGCGGAAGGCATAGGAGCGCAGCGGCCGGCCATCGCTGCGCACGACGTTCGTTCCCTGCGGGTCCAGGCTGTGGATGAGGTAGGCCCAGGGCAGGTGTCGGGCCAGCGCATCCACGATCGGCTGTTGTGCCGGCGGCGCGCCGCTGCGCATGCCGGGCATGTCGGCGGCGGTCTGCAGCACCCGCAGGTTCAGCTCCAGCCAGTCGTCCACCTGCTGCACCAGCTGGCGTGAGAACATCTGCAGGTTCTGCTCGGCCCGGGCCATTTCCGCCTCGGCCAGCTGGCTGCTCTGGATCGACCAGAAGCTGAGCAGGGGGATCAGGGCGACCAGCAGAAAGGCCAGCAACAGCTGGCTGAAAATGCCGATGCGGGGCACGCGGGGACGGCGCCCTTCAGGCAATGTGATTGATCTCCTCTTCGGCATCCATCAGTTCGCGGGCGAGCAGGGCCGCCTGGGTGCGCCGGCCGACCCCGAGTTTCTTCAGGATGGCACTGACGTGGATCTTGACCGTGTTTTCGGTCACCCCGAGTTCATGCGCGATCTGCTTGTTCAGCAGGCCTTCGGCCAGTGCACCCAGGACCCGGAGCTGCTGCGGGGTCAGTTCGGCCAGGCGGCTGGCCAGCTCCTGCGTGTCGGTCGTCTCCTCAGCGTCGCCCGGACCGGCCGGAAACCAGTGACCGCCGGCCTGCACCGTGCGCAGGGCATCCTGCATCTGCTCGACATCCGCGCCCTTGGAGATGAAGGCCGCAGCGCCATACAGGCGGGCGCGGCTGATATTGCGTGGCCGGTCGTGAGCGGAGACCACGACCACGGGCCATTCCGGACGGCTGGCGCGCAGTTGCAGGAGGGCGGAGAAACCCCGTGCGCCAGGAATCTGCAGGTCCAGCAGCACCATGTCGTAGGGCTCCGGCCGATGCAGTTCCTGCACCAGGCCGGCCTGATTCGCCACTTCCACGATGCGGACGTCGCCCAGTGCGGCGCGCAGGGTCAGGCCCAGTGCCTTGCGCACCATCGGATGGTCATCGGCGATCAGAACCTGCGTCATGCTCGAACCGGGGCAGTGGGTGGCTGGGTCTGTGGATACTAGCCCGGACGCATCATGAATGCTTCGAGCTAGTACGAAATCATTATGGTCATGTCGGCCTGCTGTGCCGACAATGCCAGTGCCTGGTCCGCGGGTGGCGGGCCAGCGCTCTATTCCAAACTGTGTAATCGGGGACAATCATGAGAATCAGAAGCCTTGCGCCCGCGCTGGCCGGTGTCGCCATGCTCGGCGGTCTGCCGGCCTGGGCCCAGACCGACGTCATCACCCTGCCGGAGCGGCAGCCCGGTGCGGTCGAGACCGATCCGGCGCCGCTGACGCTCGGCGATGTCCGCTACAGCTTCGGGGGCTGGGTCAAGCTCAACGCCATGTGGAGCCGCTACTCGGATGGCGATGTGTCCACGCCCAGTGCCGGACGTGACTATTTCCGTCCGAACAGCATCCCCGCCACCGCCTCGGACGGCCCTGCCAGCACGCACTTTGACGCGCATGCCAAGGATACGCGCATCTGGTTCCTGTCCAGTGCCGCCCTGGGCGAACTGTCCATTGGGACGCGCCTGGAGATGGATTTCCGGCTCAGCGATCAGGGCAACGAGATCGTTTCCAATTCCTACAGTCCGCGCCTGCGTCGCGCCTACGTGACCATAGGCCCCTGGCTGGTCGGCCAGGAGTGGACCCTGCTGCGCAATCATTCCGGCAATCCGGAGAGCCTGGATTCGCTGGGCGCCACCGACGGTCTGATCTTCGCCAGGCAGCCGCAGGTCCGTTACAGCCAGGGCGACTGGCAGATCTCCCTGGAGAGCAACGAGACCTTCCTGTTGCACGAGGGCTCGCGCCAGGTGACCGGCGACGGGCTGGTGCCCGACCTGCATCTGCGCCGCAACTTCAAGGGCAACTGGGGTGACGCCAGCGTCTCCGGCGTGGTCCGTCATCTGGCGGCCGATGAACATGGCGGCGGCGATGTGCCGGCGGATGACAGCGCGGTGGGCTGGGGTCTGTCCTTCGGCGGCAAGCTGAAGTTCGGCAACGGCGACGACCTGCGCTTCATGCTGACGGCCGGGGAGGGCATCGGCAGCTACCTGGCGATCGCCACGTCCACCGATGCGGTGACCGATGCGGGCGGCCGCCTGCACCCGATCCCGGTGGCCAACGGCGCCGTCGCCTACCGGCATCTGTGGAACCGGCGCTGGCGTTCCACCGTGGCAATCTCCGGCCTGCTCGTCGACAACGATACCGATCTGACCGGGACCGGGCTGACCCGCTCGGTCTACAGCGCCCGGGCGAACCTGATCTACGAACCGGTGGCCAGGCTGCTGGTGGGTTTTGAACTGCTGCAGGCCGTGCGCAATCTGGAAAACGGCCTGGATGGCGAGCACACCCGTCCGCAGGTCTCGCTCAAATACTCCTTCTGACCGACAGGATGTCTTACATGACCCGAATTCAAACGCTGGTCGCGCTGGCTCTCGGGCTGGTGCTGGCGGGCCCGGTCCAGGCCGCGCCCATGGTGATCAAGTTCTCCCACGTGGTGGCGGAAAACACGCCCAAGGGGCAGGCCGCTCTGCTGTTCGAGAAGCTGGCGGAGGAGAGGCTGCCCGGCAAGGTCGATGTGCAGATCTTCCCCAACGGCCAGCTGTACAACGACAACGATGTGCTGCTGGCCCTGCTCAAGGGCGACGTGCAGATCGCCGCGCCGGCCCTGTCCAAGTTCTCCAAGTTCACCGATGCCCTGCAGCTCTACGATCTGCCCTTCCTGTTCGATGATCTGGCCGCGGTGGACTGCTTCCAGCAGAGTCCGGCGGGGCAGGAGATGCTGCGTTCCATGATGGACAAGGGCCTGTTCGGCCTGGCTTACTGGCACAACGGCATGAAGCAGCTGTCGGCGACCAGGCCCCTGCGGGTGCCGGCCGACGCCGCCGGGCTGAAATTCCGCATCATGAGCTCGGACGTGCTGCAGGCGCAGTTCCAGACGCTCAAGGCCAATCCGCAGAAGCTGGCCTTTACCGAGGTGTATCAGGCACTGCAAGCCGGCACCGTCGATGGCCAGGAGAACACCTGGTCGAACATCTATTCCAAGAAGTTCCATGAGGTGCAGGGCTCGATCACCGAAAGCAACCACGGCCTGCTGGACTACATGGTGGTGACCAGCACCCGTTTCTGGAAGGGACTGCCCTACGACATCCGGGCCGGGCTCAGCGAGGCGCTGGCCGAGGCGACCCGTCTGGGCAATCGACTCAGCGACGAGCAGAACGCTCAGGCCCGCCAGGACATCATCGACTCCGGACGCTCGCAGGTGCTGGAGCTGAGCGAGGCCGAACGGGCCCAGTGGCGGGATGCGATGCGCCCGGTCTGGGATCGCTTCCGCGGCGAGATCGGCGGCGACAAGCTCGACGCCGCGGTGGCCTGCGCCCGCTAGCCCCGTGCTGAGCCGTATCACACAAGCCCTGGACTGGCTGGAAGAAACCCTGCTGGCACTGCTGCTGGCGGCCATGACCCTGGTGACTTTCGCCCAGGTCGTGGCCCGCTATCTGTTCAATGCCGGCGTGGTCTGGGCTCTGGAGCTGAGCATCTTCCTGTTCGCCTGGCTGGTCCTGATCGGAGCCTCCTACGGGGTGCGGGTGCGGGCGCACATCGGTGTGGACATCGTGCTGCGACATCTGCCCCTGCCGCTGGCCCGGGCCATGGCTGGCCTGGGCGTGCTGCTCAGCCTGGTCTACGCCGCCATCCTGTTCAAGGGGGGCTGGGATACGGTGTCCCTGCTGCATCTGATCCAGATCGAGGCCGAGGATCTTCCGGTGCCCCGCTGGATTCCGACCCTGGCCCTGCCGCTGGGCATGGCCCTGCTGTTCCTGCGCCTGCTGCAGGCCGGCTGGGGCCTGGTGCGCGGCGCTTCGCCCGGTCTGCTGGCGAACGAAGTGGACGACGCATTGCAGCAGGTCCGGGATCCGGGCGAGGGCGGACGATGACCACCCTCACGCTGTTCCTGCTGCTGCTCGGCTTCATGCTGATCGGGGTGCCGATCGCCATCGCGCTGGGTCTGTCCAGTGCGCTGACCATGCTGCTGTTCACCGATGACTCGGTCGCCTCGCTGGCCGAAAAGGTCTTCGGCGCCATGCACCACAGCACCCTGATGGCGATTCCCTTTTTCGTGCTGGCCTCGGCCTTTCTGACCACCGGCGGGGTGGCCCGCCGCATGATCGAGTTTGCGGTGGATCTGGTGGGCTGGCTGCGCGGCGGACTGGGCATGGGCTCGGTCGTCGCCTGCATGCTGTTCGCCGCGGTCTCGGGTTCCTCACCCGCCACGGTGGCGGCGATCGGACCGATCGTGATCGCCGGCATGGTGCGGCAGGGTTATCCCAAGGATTTCGCGGCGGGGCTGATCTGCAACTCCGGCACCCTGGGCATGCTGATTCCGCCGTCCATCGTGATGGTCGTCTATGCCGCGGTGACCGAGGTGTCGGTCGGGCGCATGTTCATGGCCGGTGTGCTGCCCGGCATCGTGATGAGCGGGCTGCTGATGATCGCGATCTTGATAGCGGCCCGGCGGATGAATCTGCCGGCCCAGCCCTTCCCCGGCTGGGGCGCCCTGCTGCGCTCGGCCGCCGCCGCTTCGGGTGGCCTGTGGCTGATCGTGATCATCATGGGCGGCATCTATGGTGGCATCTTCACCCCGACCGAAGCCGCCGCCGTATCTGCCATCTACGCCATGCTGGTGGCGGTGCTGGCTTACCGGGATCTCGGCCCGCTCAAGGGCCAGCCCTGGCGCAAGGCGCGGGAAAGCCTGCTACGTGCGCTGGGACGCAATCTCGGCCTGTCGGCGCTGGCCCTGCTCAAACTGCCGCTGGATGGCGATATGCGCCGGGTGCTGATCGACGCGGCGCGGGTCACCATCATGCTGATGTTCATCATCGCCAATGCGATGCTGTTCGCCCATGTGCTCACCGCTGAACGGATTCCCCACGCCATCGCGGACACCATCAACGGCATGGGCCTGGAGCCCTGGATGTTCCTGATCATCGTCAATCTGGTGCTGCTGGCGGCCGGCAACTTCATGGAGCCCTCGGCCATCCTGATGATCATGGCGCCGATCCTGTTCCCCACGGCGATGGCGCTGGGCATCGATCCGATCCATCTGGGCATCATCATGATCGTGAACATGGAAATCGGCATGATCACGCCGCCGGTGGGGCTGAACCTGTTCGTCACCTCCGCGGTCGCCGGCATGCCACTGGGGCAGGTGGTGCGCGCGGCCCTGCCGTGGCTGGGCATTCTGCTGCTGTTCCTGATCGTCATCACCTATATCCCCTGGGTGTCGACGGCGCTGCCCAACGCCATGTTCGGCCCCGAGACGGTGATCCGGTGAATTGGCGGTCACCGCCGCATCCGGCGCTGCATCCGGTCCTTCTTGCCGGCAGCGCGACATCCTTCCTGGCCGCGCGAGGCGCGGCCACACATCCTTGCATGAGCATCACTGGCCTTAGCGGCCTCGGGAGTTGAGAATCATGAATACCAATCTGTTTCGCATGGCGACGGCGGTCGCACTGGGCGGCCTGCTGGTCGCCTGCGAGAACGGTGGCCGCCTGGCCAGTGATACCGGGCAGCCGCCCGAGCCGACACCTGCTCCGGTCCAGGGCAGCGCTGACTGGCTGGCGGTGTGGGGGGGCACCCAGACCGGTGGCGCAGCGATGAACGAGCGGACCGTGCGCAACATCGCCCTGGCCTCGGTGGGAGGACATCGCCTGCGCCTGCGCCTGTTCAATGAGCACGCGGACAGCGCGATCACCATCGGCAAGGCCTACGTCGGCATTCGTGATCCGGAGGCCGGGGATGCGACGCTGATCGCCGGCAGCAACCGGCAGATCACCTTCAACGGCGGGCAGCAGGGTGTGGTGATTCCGCCGGGGACCGAGTCCCTGTACAGCGACCCGCTGGATTTTCAGGTCACTGCCCTGGACCAGCTTGCCGTGAGCTTCTATGTGGTGGGCGAGGACAATGCCGCGGATCAGCACTCGACGACCTGGAACGAGTCCTGGGCCTCGGCCGCAGGTTCCGGTGATTTCGCCGCCGACGAAAGTGGCGACAACTTTCCGGCCTTCATCGACGGCAGCGCCGCGCAGCCGCCACAGGGCACGCCCCTGGTCTGCAATGGCTGTACCGTGTATGCCCTGCGCGACATCGAGCTGCAGACCAGCGAGGCGAACGGCGCCATCGTGCTGCTGGGCAGTTCCAGCCTGCACGGCTACAACACCTCGCAGGGCCGATTCGTCAAGGTCGGCGATCTGCTCAGCCAGCGGATGAACGAGGAGATTCCCGCCCGCTGGCGCAAGTCCTTCGTGCACAAGGCCATCGGTGGCGACCGGCTGGACAGCGCGCTGGCCTCCCGGGTGGACAAGGACGTGTTCGGCACGGTCGGCGTCGATGCGGTGGTGGTCTGGGTGACCAATGATCTGAGCAGCTCCAGCGGGGCCGAGGTCATCGCCAGCTATCAGGACATGATTGGCCGGGCCCATCCGCGCGGGGTCAACGTGCTGTGTCCGACCTGGGTGCCGGGGGCCCAGTCTTCCGGTGCGAATCTGAGCGGCGAGCGGGATCTGGTCAATCGCTGGATTCTGGCCGGCAACTGCGACGGCGAGGTCGACTGGGGCGGGCGCTCCGAGAACCCGCTGGACCCCAACATCTGGCGGGTCGAGCACAACAGCGGGGACAACATCCACGGCAACGATCTGGCCCATGCGGACTGGTCGGTGATGACCCCGCTGGCGGACTGGGTGACCCTGCCGGCGCCGCAGTTCTAGAACAGGCCTGATACGGCGCCTGGGCGGCCGGGCCCAGGTGCCGAGTGCGCTGCCAGGACGGGGCAGGCACTCGTGTTGCGAGCATGCTGCCGCGGAGGCATTCAGCCCGATTTCGGCCAGGTGCCCAGCGGCCAGCGCTCCGCGGCCATGCGCCTGGGCGTCAGCGGCGCCATCAGGCTGAACAGGGCGAGTTGCAGGCGGGCGCCGAGCGTCACCTTGCCGGTCTCCATGTAGGCCTTGAAGTTCCTCACGATGAAGCGCGAGCCGTCGGCCATGGACCTGGCGCTGGCCGAACCGGCGAGCACATCCTCGGTGATCAGGCACAGTTCGGTGCCCCCGGCGGTCTCCTTCAGGGTGTAGGTCACCTTCGACAGGGGATCATCCAGAGAGGTCAGCGCGAAGCTCGTCACCAGCCGATGCGGCGGGTCCAGCTCCAGGATCTGTCCGACCACCGCCACCGTCCGGTCCTGGTTGGACACCATGCGGTAGGGCTCGCCGGCCGCCATGGCCGGCGTGTCCCAGCGGGAGTTCCAGAAGAAGGGGCGGGGCGAGGTGGTATTGATCAGTTCGGCCCAGACCCTCTCGATGGGGGCCTGGATCAGCACGCTGTAAACGGCCGGTTCAGCTGTCTTCTTGTCCATGGTCAGTCTGTTCTCCCTGGTGTTTCGGGGCCGTGCGGGCTTCGGCACGGTCCTTGATCTGGAGCAACTGCCCGCTCCAGTAGGCGCTGTAGCTGTTGGTCCAGCGTTGATGGATGGCCTGGATCGGCACGGCATTGAAATACAGCTTGCGCTGGCGGCCCTGCTTGAGCGAACGCAGCAGGCCGGCGTGCTCCAGCACCCCCAGGTGCTTCATCACGGCAATCCGGCTGACATCAAAGGCGGCGGCCAATTGCCCGACGCTGATGCCGGGATGGCGGCTCACGATGTCGAGCATGCGGCGGCGCGCGGCATGCGCCAGAGCCTGGAACACCGCATCGGTCCGTTCGTCATCTGCACTGACCGTTTCCATATGTAACAAAAAGGTTACATAAAGGAGTGTGTCGGTCAAGCGCCCTGGTCCCGGTTGTCGAGATCGACCTGCGAATTTGCCGGGGCGACCGCGCTGTTCAAGCTTCCGCAGGCGCAGGCGGAATCAGTCGGAACGGCGCTCCAGGATGTCGTCCCTGCGGCTGCGCAGCTGGGGCTTGTCCGCCAGCTGGTCCAGGGTGCTGCCGGCAGGCGATGCGGACGGCAGGTTGCGGGCCGGGCTGGTGGCCGGGTCGGCGCCGCTGTCGCCGTGAACCATCCGATGAATCTCCCAGATGCAGTAGAACAGCACCAGATAGATCAGCAAGGTTTTGATGGCGAGGGCCGGACCGGACCAGTCAGGATGGCGATCCGCGATGAAACCGGCCACATCGCCATAGAGCCAGGCGGTGACCAGGGCAAAGGCAAGTGCGAACAGCAGGCGCACCAGTCGTACACGGAAGCGCCGCAGCAGGGCCACGACGGCGGTGAATCTCAGCATGCGGTAGACCGACATGCGGACCTAGAACAGGTTGATGCCGAGCAGGGCCAGCGCGCCGAGCAGGCCGGTCTGCTTCAGGTCGGCAATGACATCCTTTTCCGCATCGGCAAGCAGGTATTCCAGTTCGTCCGCGCTCAGCTCGCTCTCCGCCTTGCCATGTAGGATCAGGTCCTTGCGCACCCGGCGCACGGCGGCGGTGCGGATGCGTTTGCGGATCAGATTCTGGGGCAGGTATTTCTGCAGCTGTTCTAGGTCCATGGTCATCAGATGGTCGCGATGGCCCGATTTAAGCACAGGCCCGGGGACGGAAGAAGGGCCGGGTCGGGCTCAGGCCCCGAAATAGTGATCGCTCTGACGCCGCCCCGATTCGGCCGGCCTGGCGGGCGGCGGGGCGGAGCGCCCGATCGGCCCGGCCATCCTCACGCAGTTCTTGCCGGCCCGTTTGGCGGCGTACATGGCGGTGTCCGCATGACGGGTCAGGGTCTCGAAATCCTCGCCCTGTTCCGGGGCGATGGCGATGCCGATGCTGGCCCCGACCTGCATGCTGTGACCCTCGTAGGGAATGGGCTCGCGGACGATGTCCACGATTGCGCGGGCCTTGGCCAGGACGACATCAGGGGTGGCGGAGGTGGAGACTATGAGCAGGAACTCGTCGCCGCCCTGGCGCGAGACCGTGTCCTCGGCTCGCAGATGGCAGCGCAGGCGCTCGGCCACCACGCGCAGAACCTCGTCGCCGGCGGCATGGCCGAGCCTGTCATTCACCGCCTTGAAGCCGTCCAGGTCCAGGAACATCAGCATCACATGCTGGCCCCGGCGGGACATCGCCGCCAGGGCCTGGCCCAGGCGGTCACGGGCCAGTTCCACGGTGGGCAGGCCGGTCAGGGTGTCATGGGTGGCCAGATGCTCGATCTCGCGACGCTGCTCTTCCAGCTGATGGGTCAGCTCCAGGGTGGCCCGCTGATAGCCCGCGATGGCCACGAAGACGAAAGTGGGCAGCACCGTGGTGGCGACCAGCAGGGTGGCCCAGGAGCTGGGCGCCAGAATGTAGGCATTGGCATCGAAACCAATCTGCAGGCGGCCGCTGACGAAGGCCGCGCCGACGGCGATGATCACCAGGGTGCTGGCCACCATGGTGGCGATGCCGGCCCGCACCGAAAAGGCCACGCTGACCACCAGGGCGCTGATCGCCAGCCACCAGATGCCCGCCCCGTAAAGGCCCAGGGACAGCGCGCCGGTGATGCCGATGGCCCAGAACAGCAGGAGCATGATCCCCACCCGCAGGGACAAGGGCAGGCGCCGGCGCAGCAGGTAGGTCACGGCGATGACGACGCCGGCCACGATATGGATGTTGTACATGGTCATCCAGCCGGTGAACAGGGCGCGAGACAGGGACGCCGGCACCCCGACCAGGGCCAGGATGAACAGGCCGCCCAGGATGGAATCGATCATTCGCTGCCGGATTTCGAAAATCGTCTCGTTGATCGGTTCGGCTTTCAGGTGACGGCTGGAGGCCTGCGCGATACGCCTTGGTGCCGCCAGAGCGCTGAGCCAGGGTTTTTTCCCGTCCACTGATGCCATCCGTCAGCGAGCTTGATCCCACCATATGACATGCCTGCGGTGAAGAATATGTGTGCCCCTGCGGTCGCCTCAGCGCTGCAGCTTGGTTTCCAGGATCACCGAGGACTTGGTGCGGATCACCCCGTCCAGGCTGCTGATCTGGTCCAGCAGCTGGCTCAGCGCCTCGGTGCCCTGGGCCTCCAGCACCACGATCAGGTCGAAATCGCCGCTGATCGCATACAGGGCCGAAATCTGCGGAATGGCCTGCAGTGCACGGGACAACTGGGCGGTCAGGCGCTGCTCCACCTCGACCAGCACGTGTGCGGCGATCAGTCCCCTGCGATAATTCTCCCCCAGCAGGACCGTATAGCCGCGTATGGTGCCGTCCGCCTCCAGTTTTCTCAGGCGGTTCTGTACCGTGGCCCGGGAGACTTCCAGCTCGCGGGCCAGCGCGGTGGTGCTGCTGCGGGCGTTCTCGCGCAGGGCCTGAATCAGGCGCAGATCAAGCGCGCTTGGCATTTTGTCAGTTTGTTTGTGCATTTTGCGCAGAATTCAGTCAAAGTCGTGAGAATCAGTCATTCAAACTGACAACTCAACTTTCTATACTGGAGCGCGGCTTTCACAGGGCCGCTCCGGTGTGCTCCCACCCACGATTTCAGGAACAATCAGATGCAAGTCACCCGGGCGCTTTTCGATGATGTCATGGTCCCCAACTACAACCCCTCCGCGGTAATTCCGGTCCGTGGCGAGGGCGTGCGCCTGTGGGACCAGGACGATCGCGAATACATCGATTTCGCGGGCGGCATCGCGGTCAACTGCCTGGGTCACTGTCACCCGGTGGCGGTGCAAGCACTGACCGAACAGGCCGGCAAGCTATGGCATCTGAGCAATGTCTATACCAATGAGCCGGCCCTGCGCCTGGCCAGCAAGCTGTGTTCGGCGACCTTCGCCGAGCGGGTCTATTTCGCCAATTCCGGGGCCGAGGCCAACGAGGCCGCGCTGAAACTGGCTCGCCGCTACGCCCTGGAACATCACGGCGAAGACAAGAACCAGATCATCGCCTTCAAGCAGGGTTTCCACGGCCGTACCTTCTTCACCGTCACGGTCGGTGGCCAGCCGCAGTATTCCGACGGCTTCGGGCCCAAGCCGGGCGCCATCGAGCATGTCGATTTCAATCGCCTGGATCAGGTGGAGGCGCTGATCTCCGAGCAGACCTGCGCGGTGATGGTCGAGCCGCTGCAGGGCGAGGGCGGCATCGTCAGTGGCGATCCGGAGTTTCTGCGCGGCCTGCGCGAGCTCTGCGACAAGTATCAGGCCCTGCTGATCTTCGACGAGGTGCAGACCGGCGTCGGTCGTACCGGTCAGCTCTACGCCTACATGGGCGCCGGGGTGACCCCGGATATCCTGACCACGGCCAAGGCGCTGGGTGGCGGTTTTCCGATTGGCGCGATGCTGACCACCGCGGCGATCGCGGCCAGCCTCAAGGTCGGCACCCACGGCAGCACCTACGGCGGCAACCCGCTGGCCTGCGCGGTCGCCGAGGCGGTGTTCGACTACGTCAATCGCCCGGAGGTACTGGACGGGGTCAAGCGCAAGGGGGGGCTGTTCCGCGGCCACCTGGGCCGGATCAACGAAAAGTACGGGGTGTTCGAGCAGATCCGTGGCCAGGGTCTGCTGGTTGGTGCGGCGCTGAAGCCGGCCTACAAGGGCCGTGCCCGCGATTTTCTCAACGCCGCCGTGGCGCAGGGCTGCATGTGCCTGGTCGCCGGGCCGGACGTGGTCCGCTTCGCGCCCTCCCTGGTCATCGACGATCAGGACATCGCCGAGGGCATGGCGCGTTTCGAGCGCGCCGTGGCTGATGTGGTGAAAGGCAGCTGATGGCGGTGTCCGCGGCATGATGATCATCCGCCCGATCACGGCCGCGGACTTTCCCGCGCTGCTGCGCTTCGCCCACGAATCCGGCCACGGCTTCACCTCGCTGCCCAAGCACGAGGCGCATCTGCGCAGCAAGATTGCGCGGGCCGAGCGCGCCTTTGCCGAGGGACCGGCGGCGGACGGCCAGGCCGGCTTCCTGTTCGTGATGAGCGATCCGGACAGCGGCGAGGTGCTGGGCACCACCGGCATCGAGGCGCGGGTGGGCCTGGATGACGCGCTGTATCACTACCATCTGAGCAAGGTGGTGCATTCCTCCCGGGAACTGGGCATCCACAACACGGTGGATGTCCTGACCCTGTGCAATGACTACACCGGCGCCACGGAAATCTGCACCCTGTTCCTGACCCAGGCGGCCCGGGCCCGGCGCAACGGCTATCTGCTGTCGCGCTGCCGCTTCCTGTTCATGGCGCAGCAGCCGCAGTTTTTCGCCGAGACCGTGATCGCGGAGATGCGCGGCATGTCGGACGATGACGGGCGTTCACCTTTCTGGGGCTGGTTGCAGAAGCACTTTTTCTCCATGCCGCTGGCCGACGCGGTCCACCGGGTCGGCATGGGCCAGAAATCCTTCATCGCCGAGCTGATGCCCAATTATCCGGTCTACGTCAGCCTGCTGGATGACGAGGCCCAGGAGGCGATCGGGCGGGTACACCCGCAGACTGTGCCGGCCCTGCGCATGCTGCAGTCGGAAGGCTTTCAGTGGCGCGGCTATATCGATCCCTTCGATGCCGGCCCGACGGTGGAGGCACGGCGTGAGGCGATCCGCAGCGTGGCCCGCAGCGGCACCTGGCGCATCGAGGTGGCGGACCGCCTGCCCGCCGACGCCGAGGTGCTGATCGCCAACGGCGCCTGCCAGGACTTCCGCGCCACCCTGGTGCCTGGCCGCATCGATCCGGAACGGGGCTGTGTCCGGGTCGCCGCGCCGGTGCTGGCGGCGCTGCAGGTCGAAGCCGGCGAGACCGTGCGGGCCATTGACGTCTGATCCGGGCGGGCCGCTCCGTCGGCTGTCCGGACCAAACAGGAGATGAACTGATGTTGTACGTGAACGGAGAGTGGCAGACCGGGCAGGGGGCGCGCTTCGAGTCCGTCGATCCGGCCCGCCAGGTGCCGGTCTGGGCCGGCGAGGCGGCGGATGACGGGCAGGTGGCTGCCGCAGTGACCGCCGCCCGGGAAGCCTTTCCGGCCTGGGCCAGACGCAGTTTCGAGCAGCGTTGTGCCCAGATCGTAGCCTTCGGCGAGCAGCTGGAGGCCCACCGCGAGCACCTGGCCCTGTGCATTGCGCGGGAAACCGGCAAGCCGCTGTGGGAAAGCCGCACCGAAGTCGGGGCCATGATCGGCAAGCTGGCGATCTCCCGCAACGCCTACACGGAGCGCACCGGCACGCGACAGTCCGAGGTGCCGGGCGGCCATGCCGTGCTGCGTCACCGGCCGCACGGGGTGGTCGCGGTGTTCGGCCCTTACAACTTCCCCGGTCACCTGCCCAATGGCCATATCGTGCCGTCCCTGCTGGCCGGCAACACGGTGGTGTTCAAGCCCAGCGAGCTGACGCCTCTGGTGGCCCAGGAAACAATCAAACTGTGGGAGGCCGCCGGCCTCCCGCGCGGGGTGCTGAATCTGGTCCAGGGCGAGCGCGCCACCGGCCAGGCCCTGGCTTCCGATCCCGGCATCGACGGCCTGTTCTTCACCGGCTCATCGCGCACCGGTCATCTGCTGCACGAGAGCTTCGCCGGGCAGCCGGGCAAGATCCTGGCCCTGGAGATGGGCGGCAACAACCCGCTGGTGGTGGAGCCCGTGGCCGACCGGGACGCAGCGGTGCATGACATCATCCAGTCGGCCTTCATCACCAGCGGGCAGCGCTGCACCTGCGCCCGTCGTCTGCTGTTGCCGCGGGGCGACTGGGGCGATGCGCTGCTGCGGCGGCTGGTCGAGGTCAGCCAGCGCATCCGGGTCGATGTCTACGACGCCGAACCCCAGCCCTTCATGGGCGCGGTCATCTCTCGCGCGGCGGCGGCCGGCCTGGCGGCGGCGCAGCAGGCCCTGCTGGATGCGGGCGCCGAGGCCCTGCTGCCCCTGGTCCATCGCGACCCCGGCAGCGGCTTTGTCAGCCCCGGTATCGTGGAGGTCTCCGCGCTGGCCGAGGCCTTGCCCGACGAGGAGCATTTCGGCCCCCTGCTCAAGGTGATGCGCTATGCCGATTTCGACGAGGCGCTGGCCCTGGCCAACGCTACCCGCTACGGCCTGTCGGCCGGGCTGATCAGTGACGATGCATCGCGCTGGGAGGAGTTCCTGCTGCGGATCCGGGCCGGCATCGTCAACTGGAATCGGCCGATCACCGGAGCGGCCAGCGCGGCCCCCTTCGGTGGCATCGGGGCCAGTGGCAACCACCGGGCCAGCGCCTACTACGCGGCGGACTACTGTGCCTATCCGGTGGCCTCAATGGAACAGGCGCATTGCCAGATGCCCGCTTCGCTGGCACCCGGCCTGAGTTTCTGAGCGCCATGACAATGACTCCCGCGATCCAGACCGAAGCCTGTGAGTGGATTTCCGGCCGGCAGGACTGGATGCTGGCACGCACGATCGCCCTGGCCGAAGTGAACTCCGGCAGTTTCAACGTGGCCGGGGTCAACCGGGTGGGCGAGATGCTGAAGCAGGACTTCAGTGTGCTCGGTGCCCAGACCGAGCGCCTGCCTGTCGCCCCCTTGGAAACCATTGCCGATGACGGCAGCCTGCTGCGCCGGCCGCTGGGCGATGCCCTGCGCATGCGCAAGCACCCGCAGGCGCCGGTTCAGGTCTTTCTCTGCGGCCATCTTGATACCGTGTTCGGTGCCGATCACGCCTTCCAGCAGGTCAGCCATCGCGAGGGCGGCATCATCAATGGTCCGGGGGTTGCCGACCTCAAAGGTGGCCTGATGGTCATGCTGACCGCGCTGCAGGCGCTGGAACGCAGCCCGCTGGCCGGCCAGCTGGGCTGGGAGGTGCTGCTCAACCCGGATGAGGAAATCGGCTCGCAGGGTTCCGCCGAACTGATCCGCCAGGCGGCCACCCGCTGTCATTTCGGTCTGATCTACGAACCCAGCTTTCCGGACGGTAGCCTGGCCGGCGAGCGCAAGGGTTCCGGCAATTTTTCCCTGATCGCGCGTGGCCGGGCGGCGCATGCCGGTCGGGAGCATCATCTCGGGCGCAATGCGATTCGCGCCCTGTGTGATGCAGTGTCCGCCATCGATGCGCTGAACGGACAACGCGAAGGGGTGACCTTCAATCCAGGCTACATCCACGGTGGTGGCGCGGTGAACATCGTGCCCGACACCGCGGTGGCGCGCTTCAATGTGCGGCTGGCCCGCCCCGAGGATGCGGACTGGTGCCTGCGCCAGATCGACGCCGCGCTGGCGCCAATTCAGGACCGCGACGGGATCGGCATCGAATTGCACGGCGGCTTCACCCGGCCACCCAAGCTGCTGTCCGATGCAAACCGGCAACTGCTGGAGCTGGCGCGCGACTGCGGCCAGCAGCTCGGTCTGGAGCTGGCCTGGCACCCCACGGGCGGCTGCTGCGACGGCAACAATCTGGCCGCGGCCGGGGTGCCCAATATCGACACGCTGGGGGTGCGCGGCGGCAAGATTCACTCGGCCGAGGAGTACATGCATGTGGACAGCCTGAGCGAACGCGCCCAGTTGTCCGCCCTGCTGCTGCTGCGACTGGCGGCGGGAGAGCTGGCTCCCGCCCGCTAGGCGCTCAGGGGGCCAGCGGTGGCGCCGGGCTTGCCGGCGTGCTGGGACTGCTCAGCGCAAGGATGCTCAGGTGATTGGCGCCGTCATCGCTGCGGTAGGCGGTGGCGAAGCTTTCGCCGGGATTGTCCGGCTCGGTGTGGCTGTCCACATACCAGTATTCGCCCTGCACGCCGCCGGGATCGAGGTTGAGCAGCACGTAGCCGCGACGGTCGAAGTCCAGATAACGGATGTGCGGGTTGTTGGCGATGAAGGCCTGCTGACCTTCGGGAATGTCGATCGCGAAAGGTGAGGTGATCGACGGGCAGGTGAACTCCACCGCCGCGGACCCGCCGCGCAGGGGGTCATAGCTCAGCAGGTCCAGCGGATTCTCCGTGATATCGGCACACCAGCTGGAGTGCACGTCGCCGGACAGGACCACCACATTGTCGATGGTCTGGTCGCGCAGATGAGCGAGAATCCGGGCGCGTTCGGCCTGGTAGCCATCCCAGGCATCGCCGTTCAGATACAGCCCGGCGCCGGTCGTGCCGGGATCGCCCAGCTGCCACTGATGGAACACCATCTGCTGGCAGATGATCTTCCACCGGGAAGCTGAAGAGGCCAGGCCGTCCAGCAGCCAGTTCATCTGTTCCGGGCCCAGCATGCGCCGGTCCGGAGCGGCCGACAGGGCGGAATCAGCCGGAATCGCGCCGGGTTCATCCCGATCGTACAGGCGCGAATCGAGCACGAAGATTTCCGCCAGATCGCCGTAGCGGAAGCTGCGCCAGATACGGCTGGTATTGCCGCTTTGCGGATAGCGGATCGGCATCCACTCGTCATAGGCCTGCTGGGCCCAGGCCTTGCGCTGCACCCAGACCCCTTCCTCACCCTCGCTATGGTTGACCGCGCCGTCGCGCCAGCTGTTGTCGGCGGATTCGTGATCATCCCAGGTGGTGATGAAGGGGAACTGACGATGCAGTTCCATCAGGTCCGGGTCTTTCTTGTAGTAGGCATGGCGGGTCCGGTAATCGGCCAGGCTCAGGATCTCGTGCTCCGGTTCATAGGGGCGCAGATCGCCGTATTCGCCGGTGCCGTATTCGTAGAGGTAGTCGCCGGTATGCAGGATGGCGTCCAGATCCGCCCGCGCCGCCAGGGCGCGGTAGGCATTGAAGTAGCCATGGGCCGCGCTGGCGCAGGACACCACCCCGAAGCGCAGCTGCTCGACCGTGTCGTCGGGTGCCGTGCGTGTGCGTCCGATCGGTGACTGCTCACCCAGGGCGCTGAAGCGATAGTAGTAGGTGGTGCCGGGTGACAGGCCGGCGACATCGAGTTTGACCGTGTGGTCTCGCGACGCGTCGGTGGTGGCGCTGACGCTGGCCACAGGCTGACGCAGCGCCGGGTCCTGGCAGATGCTCAGACTCACCGGTACCGGGCCGTCACTGCCGCTGATCCGGGTCCAGAAGATCACCCGGTCGCGCAGCGGATCATCACTGGCAACGCCGTGCCGGAACACCGACCCGGCTTCCCCGGCCGCGCGGGCGCCGGAATCGGCGCCACAGCCGGCGAGCCAGGGCAGGCTGGCGGCGCCCAGGCCGGCCTGGGCGAGAAAGTCGCGTCGTGTCAGTGGTCGGCGGGCGCGCCGCTGAATCTGTCCCATCGTGTCATCCTGCTTGCGGCGGGCTGTGCCCCCGGCCTGAAAAGCGGGATTGTGACAAGCTCAGATGACGGTTTCGCGACGCTGGCGGGCGCCGCTCAGGCGGCTAACGACGCGACGGTGGCCGGATGTGTTGCGGCCCGTCGGCGGTGATGGCCAGGCCACCGAACTGCCGCAGCAGGCCCATGGCCGCATGGCGGGCCATGGGACGCCCGCCGATGATGGCGGCAGCAAACAGACCGGTGTCCACCGCGTGCAGGACATCCTGGGCGATGGCAACCACATGGCCATCGCTGGTGCGATAGAGCACCATGCTGTCGCCAGGCGAAGCTCGTCGATGGGCCGGGCGGCTGTCCGCACGGCGCTGTTCGGGCACCATGCGGCGCAGGCTGTCCAGTTTCGGACGGGTGATTTCGCCGGTGCGCCAGCGGCGCGCCCGGGGAGGCGAGACCGCCTTCAGATTCAATCCGGCGTTGACGGCATCCAGCAGCGGATGATCGATGCTCTGTTCGATGGCGGACATGATGAAATCCCTCCTGCGCTGACTGTCGATGGCCCGGTGGGCCGGGTCTGCAGACAGCCTATGCGCCTGGCGCACGCGCGACTGTGACCCTGGTCACGTGACAGCAGGGGTTTCGACGGCTCAGTGGGCCCCGGCCACCTGACGGGTCCGCAGCAACTGCCAGCCGGCCCGCCAGGCCAGTGCCATCCAGCTTCGCGCCACCAGGTAGCGCAGCTGCAGAGAGCGCGGTTCCGGCAGCGAGATCCACAGCCGCAACAGGTGCCGCCGCCGGGCGGTTTCGGGGTGGTCGTCGAAGGCGGTCCGGGCATGCAGGATGCTGTGATTGGACACCAGCTGAAGGTCGCCGGGCTGGAGCGCCATGTCGAGGTGAATGTCCGGGCGCTCGGCGATCGCGTCATAGCTGTCCAGCAATTCCTGCTCCTCGTCGCTGAGCGCCGGCACTTCCGGCAGGCGGGGGGCACTGCGGAAATAATCGGATTGCCAGAAGGTGCGCAGCTCGCCGTCCGCATAGCTGCAGGGGGCGACCGGGAAGGCCCGGATGCCGGCTTCTCCCTTGGTGTCGAAATACAGGGGCCGGTACAGGCGCGCCACCAGATGCGGCTTGCTGCGTAGCAGCTCGTTGTACACCGTCACCGAACTGGCCAGCCGCGACAGGCCGCCACTGCGGGCGGCCTTCAGGCACAGCAGACCGACCACATCGGCGGCGTCGCAGTGCACCTTGATCGCCTGATTGGTGCGGTACAGACGGACATCTTCACCGGTGCGTTGATCCCGCACGTGGCCGAGCAGATCTCCCTGCGGGTTCTGGGCGCCGGGGATGCCCAGATGCTGGCCGAGGCACCAGTAGGCGATTTCGCTCTGAGACTCGCTCCATTCCGTCACCGGCAGGCCGCGGATCAGAACAAAGCCGCGCCCGCGTCGCAGCTCTTCACGCCAGGCGGCGATGCGCGCGGTCAGGCCGGGCAGGGGGAAATCCTCGCGGGTGAGTGCGCCCATCGGCTTGCCGCTGTCCTGTGCCCGGCGCAACGCCTGCTGCAACTCCCCGACCGCCTCCGGACCGAGCGCATCGATCCAGTCATCACGCTGGCGCAGGTCCTCGCCGCGCCAGGCGGACGGCCCGCTCAGGGGCGTGAGACGAATCGAGGCCTGGGGCCGGGCAAAGTAGTGCAGGGTTTGCTGGCGCAGGGATTTGTACATGCGGAAACCTGGTACACGGCAGTCAGGGCAGTATGCGACATCGGCTGCCGCGGAGACGAGCCTCAGCGCCGCAACGGACTGCCGGATTCCCCGGCCTTGCGGCCGCCGGCCGACTTGCCGCCCGGTGCGCTGCGGGCTTCGCGCAGACGCCGGCGTTCCCGCCAGCGCTGCAGGGCGGTGGAACCCAGGGAAGCGGCGCGACGATTGAGCAGGCGGCGGATGCTCGACTTGTCATCCTCGGACAGGGCGGCATAGCCCTCTTCCAGGCAACGCTCGATCAGGTCGCGATGTTCACAGGGCAGGGACTCGCACAGGAGCAACTCCTCCAGCGTCTGTGTCATCTCTTCCATGGACAGCCTCCTCGCCGACAGCCACTGAGTCTGTGTTACCTCGCCCTGACAGCGGATGCAAGTCCCGCGCGCCGAACGGTCATGCCGGCATGCTAGCCTTGCGCCGCAACAATGCCAGCCGAATCAAAGGGGAGTGCGCCATGAGTGAGTCGACAGCCAGCAGCGGGGTGAAAGACAAGGTCAGCGCCCGGGAATGGGAACAGCGCGTCAATCTGGCCGCCTGCTATCGGGCGGTGGCGCTGTATGGCTGGGACGACCTGGTGTTTACCCACATCTCGGCGCGCGTGCCCGGCCCGGAGCACCATTTCCTGATCAACCCCTACGGCATGATGTTCGAGGAAATCACCGCGTCCAGCCTGGTCAAGGTGGATCTGGCCGGCAACAAGGTGATGGACTCGCCCTACGAGATCAATCCGGCCGGATTCACCATCCACTCCGCCGTGCACGAGGCCCGAGAGGATGCGCAGTGCGTGCTGCATGTGCATTCCGTCAACGGGGTGGCGGTGTCGGCCCAGAAGCAGGGTCTGCTGCCGCTGTCCCAGCAATCCCTGATTGCCCTGTCGAATCTGGGCTATCACGACTACGAAGGCATCGCCCTGAACCCGGATGAGAAGCAGCGCCTGGTCGCCGATCTGGGCGCCAATCACTTCCTGATCCTGCGCAATCACGGCCTGCTGACCTGCGCCGGCAGCATCGCCGATGCCTTCATCTTCATGTACGTGCTGGAGTCGGCCTGCATGATCCAGGTGCGTGCCCAGGCCGGTGGCGGTGAACTGATCAGGATTCCCGAGCCCATCCTGGCCGGCATCCAGTCACAGGTCGAGGCGGTGACCCGCGGGGCCGGCGGCGGTATCGCCTGGCCCGGCCTGTTGCGCAAGCTGGATCGCTGCAATCCGGGCTACGCGGACTAGGGGAACGGGGCCCCCGGTCCATCGTTGGCTTCCGGGGCGTAGTGGCCGCGCCAGTAGATGCGGGCCTTTTCCTCCATGTGATGACGGTCCTGCAGGGCCGGCAGCCAGAGCCTGTGCGAGGCGATGGCGCGGGTCAGGAAGTCGCACCAGGTCAGGTGCTGGCGCAGGATCCGCCGCAGCCGGTGGGGCTGCAGCGGGTTGAACAGGCCGGTGCGGGCGAACATCTGGCGCGGATTCTTGCGCACCCAGAGCCAGGAGCCCATTTCCAGGGTCAGGGGCAGGAAGGTGCGTTGAGGATGTTCAAGACTTTCCAGGTAAAGGAAGTCCCAGATGTCGCCGTGGGTCATGTAGTGCTGACACTGGGGCTCGATGCGATAGGTCACATGATTGGGATAGCTGCGCCGGAACAGCTTGCGCAGGGCGAAGACCTCGGCCAGATGCGGGATGGGTTCGCGCGAATGAGCGAACGGAAACCAGATCCGGTTCTCGAAACCGAAGCCGGAATGGCAGTCCAGCGCCGCACTGACCGGTGCGTTCAGCAGGCGCTTGCGCACCGTCTCCACCAGCGCGCGGTTCTCCGGCGCCAGTTCGCCGGCCTTGCCCCGGTACCAGGGCAGGTGGCGGCTGAGCCGCTGTCCGCCGAGCAGCCAGTGGGCCGAGGCGCTCTCGATCGGGGCGTTGCGCATCAGATCGATGCCCTGGCCGTTGGCGCGCCGGTTCATCGCCATGCCGGCGGGGTTGAGCAGCGGCATGAACAGCAGCCGGCTGCGCTCGAGCAGGCCCTGCAGGGCTTCGTCCCAGCGCAACTGCTCCAGCAGGGTGCGCAGCCAGGCCAGCACCACCTGGCTGCCGATCCGTTCGTTGCCGTGCACGCCGCCGAAAAAGCCGATTGCGGGGCAATCGTCCGTGGCCCGGCCCAGTTCCAGGGCATAGACCGGATAGCCTTCACCCGGGCCCACGATGGCGGGCACGCTCACGCGCAGGCGGTCCGGGTGAGCCCGGATCAGCTGTTCCAGCGCCTTGAGTTCCGGCAGATGTTGCATGGGGGCAGGATGTACCACGCTCAGGTGACACTATCCTTGCACGAAAGTGGCCGCCAGCAACGGGCATTGGCCGGCGCGGGTCCTGGGTTGCCGCCGCGGTGACGGGGTCATCTCTGGCGGATGAATGATCTGCGGGCAGCGCGAGTGGCGCAGGGTCTGGACGCGCGAAAGCCGGTTGCGGAATGTGCGCGGCCGCGCCGCGCCGGCCTGCCCCGCGGGCCGGGCGCTGCGGCGGGAGCGTGCCCCGGGCGCTAGGGGCAGCGGGATGTCGGCGCGCTCACCTCGAAGACCGAAGACAGGCCTACATAAGGCTCCGGGCCGAGCAGTTCGCTGGCCTGCCAGGCGCCTTCATGCCGCAGGCGATAGCGGCCGGCCGGCAGGTTGCGCGGCAGCTCCCAGATGATGTGTGCCGTGGAGGCGCCCACGACGGCCGGGTCGATCGGCAGCGGCGAGGGGGTCAGCGGGGCCCAGACGAACAGCAGCTCGGGGTCGCGGTCCTGGGCGACGGTCTCCCACTGATCCGGACCGGTCTCCCGCTCGGCATAGGCGTAGCTGGCCTGGATGCGCATGTCATTGCGCGGGTGGCCGGCCTGGAATGTGGCCCGGACCACATCACCCGGGCTGGCGCTGGCGGGCACGTCGCTGATCAGAGCGCCTGGCAGGCCGCCTTCACCCGGACTGTCGGAGGGCGTGTAGGGAGGCCGCGGCACGCCGGGAGAGGTGGCTGCGCGTTCCACGCCATCGGGTGCGGGCTCGCCCCGTCGCATGGCGCGAGCCAGCTTCAGCGACTCCTGCGCCACCACCGCCTGGGTCCAGGGGCCGTACAGGGTCGAGGCACCCTCGTACTGCTGGCTGGCGAATTCCTCGCGGGTGGTCAGGTAGTTCACGTAGTCGTTGACCAGGCCGGCGATGACCAGGGTGTCGATTCCCGCCGGGGCGAGCTCCTCCAGGAGCAGCGCGCGGAGACGTCGCGCCGACATGGTGGTGACTTCCCAGGGCAGGCCGAGCAGGGCGAAATTGCCGATGCGGAAGAGCTGGATGGGCAGCACGTCGGGGCCGCTGGGCAGGAACACCGGCTTTTCCGCCTGGCACTCGAAATCGCCGGTGAAGCCCAGATCCTGCACATTGCACATGGCCGCGGCGGAGGCCGCGTGGGGCGGGATGGCGCCGGCCGGCCAGCTGCCGGGAAAGCCGGCCAGGCTGGTGGCCAGCAGAACCTCGCTGTCGTCAAAGGCGGCCTGCAAGTAGTCCGGGTCATCATCGCAGCTGGCCCCTTCCGTGGTTGGCCCGGGGCCGTCCTCGGCGCCGGCGCCGAAGGAC
>JBFJTN010000028.1:0-25027 GCA_041625325.1 Oceanococcus sp.
ACGTGAACCTTGGCTTCGATCCGGAGACTCTGAAAGCGATGCTGACTGACGCCGGTCTGAACACGCTGCAATGCGACATCAGTCTGCGAGAAGCCCAAGCCCCCTACTTCGGCGTGATCACCGCCGTGGCCGAACGTCCGGAGGCCTGAGCGTGCCCGGCCCCGGTCTCTGGCACCGCGTGTTCAGCCTGATGGACGGGCTCAGCGGCGCCAGCCTGGGCTTTCTGTTCTATGGCGGCTGGGGCGTGTTCGCCAACTGGCCGCACGGGCAATGGGTGGCCCTGCGCTCCGGTCTGGCCCAGGGCGCCATGAGTTTTGTCGTCACCCTCAGCGGCGTGCTGCTGATGCGCGCCCTGTTCCGCGTGCCCGGCCCCCTGTGGCTGCGCACCGCCAGCGCGGCGCTGGGCGCCCTGGCCCTGATTTATGCCGGCATCATCGGCGTGCACTGGCAGCTGGGCACGCCGGAAATCCTGCTGACCCTGCTGCCGGGGCTGCCGATCACCATCGGTTTCTGCCTGGTCTTCAGCATCAGCCTCGCCCGCTTCGAACCCGCCGCCCAGCCGGCCTCATCCTGAACCCAGAGTAGCCAACGTGCCCGAACAGTTGATCAAGGACAACATCGCAACCTTGCGGCAGGCCGAGGAGCTGCTGCTGTGCGTGGCCCGCCACAATCTGGAACTGGCGGATCAGCTCGGCCCGCACCTGCGCCATGTGCTCGATCATTACGACTGCTTTCTGGATGGCCTGCCCGGCGCCGCGGTGAACTACGACGCCCGCGACCGCGACGCTGCGACGGAATGCCAGATCACTGCCGCCCAGCAGCGCATTGCCCGGATCAACGCGCGCCTGGCGGAGCTGTCCCATGCGCAGTGGCCCACCCGGCTGCAGGTGCAACTGGCCACCCGCGCGGAGGGCGGCTCGCTGAGCAGCTGGTCCACCCCCGAACGTGAGCTGCAGTTCCTGCAGAGCCACGCGGTGCATCATTACGCCCTGCTCCGCCTGCTGCTGCAGGCGCGCGGCGTCGACATCGGGCCGGATTTCGGCAAGGCGCCCTCCACCCTGCAGTTCGAACGCGCCAGCGCCTGAGCCGCCGATGCAACTGAGCCTGTGGCAACGCGGCCGCATCCGGCTGGCGCGCGCCCGCCGCTGGGAGTTCTGGCCGGCCTGGCTGTTCTATATCCCCGTCGTGCTGTGGATCGTCCTGCTGGGGCTGCGCCACCGCCATTTCACCCTGTTCACCGCGGCCAATCCGGGCATGGATGACGGCGGCGTGGTCGGCGAGCGCAAGAGTCCGCTGCTGCTGGCGCTGCGTGACGCGCTGCCCGAGGCGACGCCCCGCTTGCAAAGACTGCCGGCCAGCCTGGGCGCTGCCGAGCGCCTGGAGCAGGCCCGCGACTTCATCAACGGGCAATTTCCGGTGGTGCTCAAGCCCGAGATCGGCCAGCGCGGACGCGGCGTGCTGATCGCGCGTGACGCCGCGCAGGTCGAACGCTATCTCGCCGCCAGTCACGAGGACCTGATCCTGCAGGACTTCGTGCCGGGCAAGGAGTTCGGCATCTTTGTCTACCGCGACCCGGACGCCGGTGACATCCGGATCTACTCGGTCACGGCCAAGGAACTGATGCATGTGCACGGCGACGGAGAGCGCCCGTTGCACCGGCTGATTATGGAGCACCCGCGCGCCTGGCTGACCGCCCCGATGCTGTTCGAGCGCCACCGCTCGCAGCTCGCCCAGGTGGTCCCGGCCGGCGAGGACTTCCATCTGGTCGATGTGGGCAGCCATTGCCGGGGCGCCGTGTTCCTGGACGGCCACAGGCTGATCACCCAGGCGCTGGGCCAACGCATGGCCGCCATCGTCGAGTCCCTGCCCGGCTTCCATTTCGGCCGGCTGGATGTGATCGCCCCGGACCGCAAGGCCCTGCGCGAGGCCCGCGACATCCAGGTGCTGGAAATCAACGGCGTGACCTCCGAGGCCGCCCATGTCTACCACCCGGGCACCCCGCTGCTGAATGGCTATCGCAGCTTCTTCCGCCAGTGGCAGCTGGCCTTCGCCATCGGCCACCGCAACCGCCAGGCCGGCGCGGCCACGGTGTCGCCCTGGCGCCTGCTGCGTCTGTTCCTGAGCGATCTGAAGCGCTACGAGGCGGCCGAGTCCGCCAGTGCAGGCGCCCGCCAGGCCTGAGCACGGGGCCACACGACGCTCGCCGCGCCTGAGCGCATGCGACAATGCGCGCCCCTGACCACAAGCGGCACGAGGACCATCCATGCTCAGCCTGATCGCGCTGGCCGCCATCATCCTGCTGTCCTACGGCACCCAGGCGCTGATCGGCTTCGGCGCCAACATCATCGCGCTGACCCTGGGCGCCCACGTGATGCCGCTGGAACAGCTGCTGCCGGTCGTGGTGGTGCTGAACCTGCCCCACTCCATCTACCTGCTGGCCCGCGAGCACCGTCACATCGACTGGGGCCTGCTGCTGCGCCGCATCCTGCCCTTCGCCGGGGCCGGATTCGCCGTCGGGGTGCTGTTCGGGCGCCAGGTGCAGGGCCCGGAGCTGGCCCTGGGCTTCGGCATCATGGTGGTGGCGCTGGCCCTGTGGGAACTGCTGCGCATGCGCAATCCGGCACCGCCGAGCCGGATCGGGCTGCCGCGGGCCATCGGCTTCATCGGTCTGGCCGGCTTTGCCCAGGGCCTGTATGCCTCGGGCGGCCCGTTTCTGGCTTATGCCGCGGCCCGCAGCGGGCTCTCCCGCAGCAGCTTCCGGATCACCCTGATCGTGGTCTGGTTCGTCACCAACGGACTGCTGACCCTGAATTTCCTGGACCTGGGACGTTATGACGGGCAGACCCTGCGCCTGACCCTGTGGATGCTGCCGATGGTCCTGGCCGGGCTGCTGCTGGGCGACTACGGCCACCACCGGGTGCGCGAGTCCACCTTCCGCGCCGGCATCTACCTGACTCTGGTGGTCTCCGGCGGCGCGCTGATCCTGGCCAATCTGAGCTGAGGCCGCTAGGCCGCGCCGGGTTCGCCCCGACCCAGCAGCAGGTCCCGCCGCATCCACAGCAGGGCCGCGGCGGCGATCCAGACCCCACAGGCCATGATGAAGAGCAGGCCACCGTCGTCGTGCACGACCACGCCCAGTGGCGTGAACAGGTGGAAGAAGATGGCGCCGGAGATGATGCCCAGCGCCATCAGCGCGCCCAGCGCGTTGAGGATGCGCAGACGAGCGATGAACAGACCGGCCAGCAGCAGCAGGGAGGCCACCAGCTCGGCACTGCCGATCACGTAGGCATTGAACAGGCCACCCGGCGCGAACAGGCCGGGGAAGCCCAGGCCGGCCGCCCATTGATCCAGGGTGCCGAAGATGTGCCGTGTCTCCGCCGAATCCGAGAACTTGAAGAACAGGGACTGGATGAAAACGAAGGCGATGTAGACGGTGAGAATGCCGGGCAGGAAACGACGCATGGTGCCTCCGGGGAAACAATTCGCGGGCCTATCCGTCATGATAGTACCGAACTCAGGCGGGCAGGACGGCATCTCCGGGCGCCCGCCGCGACCGATACCAGTACCGACATGAGCAAGAGCACCCGAACTCCGGCGGCGCCAAGGCGCCTCATCCTGGCCCTGGGTCTGCTGCTGAGCAGCGGCCTGCAGGCCGCCAGCGGGCCGCTGCTGAGCCAGCAGCAGCTGCGGCAGACCCCGGAGCATCAGGTCAGCGCCCCGCCGGCCAGCATGGCTCTGGCGCCCTCCACGGCGCTGGAATACGCGCGCGAGGTGGCGGTCGCCCTGCACAGCGACCACGATGGCCGCTGGCAGCAGGAAGGCGACCAGGCGGTCTGGCGGCTGATCCTGCGCAGCGAGGACGCGCTCAGCCTGAGCGTCACCCTGGACGCGATGCAGCTGCCGGCCGGCGCCGCGCTGCGCCTGTATGACGGCGACGGCCTGCTCTGGCATGGCCCCCATGGCGCCATCGAGCTGCAGCGCCATTCCCGCTACTACAGCGCCGTGGTGCCGGGCGAACGCCTGCTGCTGGAACTGTCCGTGCCCTGGCTGGCCCGCGCCAGCACCGCGCTGGCCATCCGCAGCGTGCAGCACGGCTTTCGCGACATCCGCCCGGGCTTCAAGTCCGGCTCCTGCAATATCGACACGGCCTGCTCGGCCGCCGACGCCTGGACCGACGCGGTCCGCGCCACCGCGATGATCACCATCGCCAACCGGCGCATCTGCAGCGCGGTGCTGCTCAACAACAGCCGGCAGAACGGCGATCCGCTGCTGCTCACCGCCAGGCACTGCGGGGTCGGCCAGGACGAGTTGCCGGCCAGTTCCGTGCGGGTCTACTGGAATTACGAAAGCAGCCGCTGCGGCGGCTCCCCGGACGGCAGCCTGAGCCAGAATCAGTCCGGCAGCACCCTGCTCGCCGAGGGCGCCGCGGCCGACTTCAGCCTGCTGCGCCTGGACCAGACCCCGCCCGCCTTCTATCAGGTCTATTACGCCGGCTGGGACGCCAGCGGCCTGGCCCCGACCAGCGGGGTCAGCGTGCATCATCCCTCCGGCGACGAGAAGCGCATCAGCTTCTTCGATACCCCCGCCCGCGCCCGTACCGCCAACGTCGACGGCGAGCCGGTGGAATCCTGGGAGGTCCGCTGGAGCCGGGGCATCACCGAGGCCGGCTCCTCCGGCGGCGGCCTGTGGAATAGCGACCACCGGGTCATAGGCCAGCTCTCCGGCGGCAATTCCTCCTGCGAGAATCCCGACGGCACGGATGTCTACGGCCGCCTGGACGTGGCCTGGCAGGAAAGCAGCCGCCCGGATGGCCAGCTCAAGGCCTGGCTGGACCCGGACAACTCCGGCATCCGCCGCCTGGACGGCCGGGACAGCGCCGGGGGCGGCCTGAACGCGAATGCGGACAGCTATTCCGGATTGCCTGCCGACAGCCAGGAACTGCGCCTGGACGTGCTCGCCAACGATGGCGGCGCCCTGCCCCTGCAGCTGATCGGCGCAGCGGCCGACAGCGGCCAGATCCGCATCGAGGAGGGCCGCCTGGTCTATCGCTTCGCCCCGGCAGCGCAACGCGATGTCCTGAGCTACGAGGTCGTGGACCGCTGGGGCAATGTGCAGTCCGCCACGGTCAGCGTGTCGCGCGCGGACCCCGTCGCGCTGCCCGAGCGTGGCGGCGCGCTCGCCCCCTGGCTGCTGCTGTTGCTGCTCGGCGCGCGGTGCATCCGCCGCCGCTGAAGGTCCGGCCGGTGGACTGGGCCGAGGCCGCCGCGCGCTGCCTGGCCATCCGCCGCCGGGTTTTCATCGAGGAACAGCAGATTCCCGAAGCCATCGAGATTGACGGCCGGGACCCGGACTGCCTGCATATCCTGGCCAGCCTGAACGAAGTCGATGTTGGCACCGCGCGCCTGCTGCCGGACGCCCACGTCGGCCGGGTGGCGGTGCTGCCGCCTTATCGCGGCCAGGGCATCGGCGCGGCGATCATGACTGCCGTTGCCGAGGCGGCGCGGGTCCGCGGCGACCGCGCCCTGCATCTGGCCTCCCAGGCCAGCGCCGTGCCCTTCTACCTCGCTCTGGGCTACGCCCCCATCGGGCCGCGCTTCATGGAAGCCGGCATCCCCCACCAGAACATGAGCCTGCCCCTCTGATCCCATCATGGCCGTCCTGATCCAGCCCGCGCCCCCCGGCCGGCGTCTCGCCGCCGCGCTCTACGACTTCCTCCTGCTGCTGGCCCTGTGGGTCGGCGCCGCCTTCATCGCCGTGCTGCTGCGCGCCGGGCAACCGGCCGCCACCGGCGACGCCCTGTTCCAGGGCGCCCTGCTGGGCATCGCCCTGCTGTTCAACGCCTGGTTCTGGACCCATGGCGGGCAGACCCTGGGCATGCGTGCCTGGCGCCTGCAACTGCGGCGGGAAGGCGGCGGCACGGTGAGCTGGGGACGCGCCGCACTGCGCTTTCTCATCGCAGTACCGTCCTGGCTGTGCGGTCTGGGCGTGCTGTGGAGCCTGTTTCACCCCGAGCGCAAGACCTGGCAGGACCTGCTCAGCGGCACCGAAATGGTGCTGTTGCCAGCACCGGAGGCGCCGCAATAGGCGCAATTGCCGTGCGGCTTCAGTACCTCGGAGCCCGCCGGGCGTACCGCTCGAAGTGCCAGTCTCCCGGCGCCAGGGCCGCCTCCAGCGCCGATTCCGCGTCGTCCGGCAGCTGGTGGAAGAAATCCAGGCCGCTGGCCGCCTCCACTGCATCGACGGTGACCAGGTAGCGGTCCAGCGGCTCGTAACCGGTTACCCGCATGGGCACCAGGAAGGACAGAGCCTCCGGTTGGCCATCCCGGCCTTCGCGCAGCCAGATGCGGAAGAAGGCCTGCGGAACCGCCACGCCGCTGGCCAGGCGCTGCGGAGACGCGCCGAAGACCGGTCCCGTCACGACCCACAGCGGGCCGGGCTGCGCGGCATAGACATCGGTTTCGATTTCCTCCAGCCGCTGCCACAGCTTCTGATTCAGGGCACTGCGCTGGGGCACGATATTGCTCATGCGGAAGCTGGCCAGCTGGGCGTCGCGGCCCACGAAGCGGGCCATCGCGTAATTGGGCGCGAGGTGGCCCCGGTTGTAGCCGCTGCCGCTGTAATCCGTATGCGCCACCCGGGCCAGGGTCCGGCGGTCCACCTGGAAATGATCCGGCCGCGCGCCCCAGGCCCCGTCCCGCCGTTCATCCAGCCGATAGGCCACCCACAGGGGATTGCGCCAGCGCTCGGAGTAGCCCAGCACGAAGCCGGGCGGATCGATCACGTGAAACCAGTGGGCCGCCCAGGGCCAGGGACGCAGGGCGCTGGCCCGCGGCAGACCGGCGTAGCTCTCCGGGTGGCCGCGCAGCCCCTGATAGACCTGCAGCAGGGCCAGCAGCAGGGGCAGGGCCAGCAGCAGTAGCAGGCCCAGACGCAGCGGCAGGCGAGGCAGCCGCATCAGCCCGCAGGGCCCCGGCCACAAAAAAGCGGCCTGCCGGCCGCTTTTCGCTTACCGCACATTGCGGTCAGAAGTCGTAGGAGAACCGCAGGCCGGCGTTGTAGCCGCGCACGCTGACGTTGTCCGAACTGTTGTAGACCATGAAGCCCAGGCCCAGACCCAGACCGGCCACGATGGAATCCGGGTCGCTGAGCATCTCACCCAGACGGACGTCGAACTGGAAACCGTAGGCGATGCCGTCATTCTCGGCGCTGACCCGCTGGAACTGTCCTTCCGGCTGGCCTTCCGGATCGGCGACGCTGGCCTCGATCGAGGTGATGCCCACCGGGAAGGTCATGTCCAGCCACTCGAAGGGCTGGGCCCGCGCGCTGATGAACAGGCCGAAGTAGCTGTCGATCTCCGCGTTTTCCGGCTCATCCAGGCCATCACTGCTGACGCTGGTCTGCAGCTCGACGGAGAAATCCTCATTCAGCCACAGGCCACCGCGCAGCCGGATGCTGCTGCCATCGCCGTCCACCCGGCGGGTCGAACCCAGTGCGCCAGGCACATTGGGCGCGGCGACCGGGACGGTGATCGACACTTCGTGCGCCAGGTAATCGACTCCGCCGAAGACGGTCCAGCCGTCTCCCTGGGCCTGGGCCGCACTGCTCAGGATGGTGGCCAGCGCGAACGCGGCATATTGTTTATTCATGGGCTCCCCTTGGTGTATTCGCCTTGCGAGTTTTCCATCGACGGCTGCTAAACTGCCAGCCGGACGACGGCCCGCATGTGCGGATACGTGAATCATTACTGAAAATTCCGCCGCTTGCCACCCCCCTGCCCTCCCTGACCGGCCTCACCCATGAAGTACTGCACCCAGTGCAGCGGCACACTGGAACATCGCATCCCGGACGGCGACAGCCTGGCCCGGTTCATCTGCAGCCATTGCGGGCACATCCATTACCAGAACCCGCGGGTGATCACCGGCACTCTGCCGATCTGGGAGGACCGGGTTCTGATGTGCCGCCGCGCGATCGAACCGCGCCATGGGCTGTGGACCCTGCCGGCCGGCTTCCTGGAAATCGGCGAGACCGCGGCCGAGGGCGCGGCGCGCGAAACCATGGAGGAAGCGCGCGCCCGGGTGGAGGTCGGCGCGCTGTTCAGCTTCATCAACGTCACCTATATCGGCCAGATCTACACCTTCTATCTGGCCGACATGCTGGACCTGGACTTCGCCCCGGGCGCCGAGAGCCTGGAGGTGGAACTGTTCGAGGAAGCCGACATTCCCTGGCAGGAACTGGCCTTCCCCACGGTCAGGCTGGCCCTGCAGGACTACTTTGCCGACCGCCAGCGCGGAAGCTTTTCACTGCATGTCCATGATCTGAAGATTCCGCCCTGGAAGCGGGGCGGCTGAACCAGGACACCTCGCCCGTCATCCGGGTTAAAATTTTCCCTGAACCAGAGTTTATTGCGGAGTCACCATGACCTTCGTCGTCACCGAGAACTGCATCAAGTGCAAATACACGGACTGCGTGGAAGTCTGCCCCGTGGACTGCTTTCACGAGGGGCCGAACTTCCTGGTCATTGACCCCGAAGAGTGCATTGACTGCACACTGTGCGAGCCGGAATGCCCGGCCGAGGCGATTTTCGCCGAAGACGATCTGCCCGAGGATCAGGCTCACTTCCTGGAACTCAACGAGGCGCTGTCCAAAGCCTGGCCGGTGATCCGCGAGCAGAAGGACCCGCCGGCGGATGCCGCGGAATGGGACGGCAAGCCGAACAAGCTGGAATTGCTGGAGCGCTAGCCGCGCCGCATCAGCGGACCTGCGCCCGGGCGGCGCAGGTCCGTGGCATCACAAAGGGCGCTCAGGCCGCCAGCGAGCCGGACTGCATGGCCTCGAAATGGCTCTGCGTGGTGCGAAAGCTCCCCGGTTCGGACACGGCACTGCCGAGCTGGAACTGGAACTGGTAGGGCTGCCCGACTTTCAGGCCCATCACCGGCACCCGGACCCGGAACTCATCCGCCGGACGTGCCAGGCACAGGCCGTAACGCACCGGCTCCCGTTCGCCTTCGGCGAACACTTCCCAGCGCACACACAGCGGCTCTTCCGCAGCGCTGCGCACGCGGGTGGCGATCAGGGCCGAGGTGGGCCCCTGGGCGAGGCAGTCCACGCCCTCGAAAATGGCCGCGTCCGCTGACGCCGGCCTGGTCAATTGATCCGTCATGATTTCCCTCTCATACTGGATTTCGCATTGTCTGTCGTTCATGCCGGCACAGTCTGATCCTGCACTGTGACAGCGTGATGGCAAGGGTGAAAAGCAAAAATGACGCCACTTTCGCTGTACCAGATTGACGCCTTCACCCGCCAGCCCTTCGGCGGCAATCCTGCGGCTCTTGTGCCCCTGGACAGCTGGCTGCCGGATGCCCGGCTGCAGGCCATCGCGGCGGAGAACAACCTTTCCGAGACGGCCTACTTCGTGCCTGATTCACAGACCGATTTTCATCTGCGTTGGTTCACTCCCCTGCGCGAAATCGATCTCTGCGGCCATGCGACCCTGGCCACTGCCTGGTGGCTGTTCCATCACGGCGGCTGGTCCGGACCCCACCTGCGTTTCGCCTCCCGCAGCGGGGTGCTGGAAGCCGAGCGGGCGGGCGATGCGGTGCGCATCAGCCTGCCGGCCCGGCCTTCGCAGGACATCGAAGGCGTGGATCCCCAGATCAGTGCGGCTCTGGGACGAGCGCCCCAGGCCCTGCGCAGTGGCGCCAATCTGATCGCCATCTACCCTGCCCAGTCGGATATCGAGCAGCTGCGCCCCGACTTCGCCGCGCTCAAGGCGCTGCACCCCAAGGGGGTGATCGTCACCGCTCCCGGCGACAACTGCGACTTCGTGTCCCGTTACTTCGCGCCCTCCTATGGTGTGGATGAGGATCCGGTCACCGGCTCGGCCCACGCCGACCTCGCGCCCTACTGGGCCGAAGTCTTCGGCCGCCAGCGTTTCGCGGCACGCCAGCTCTCCGCCCGGGGTGGCGAGCTGGCGGTGGAACTCGACGGCGGGCGGGTCGGTCTCACCGGCCACTGCGCCCTGTACCTGCGCGGCGAGATCCTCTGCCCCCCGAGCCCATGACCACGACCTCTCACGGCCCGCCGGCCGCACCCGCCATCGAATTCTGGTTCGACTACATCTCCCATAACGCCTATCTGGCCTGGCATCGGGTGCAGAACATGGCCAGCGCCCATGGGCGCCCGCTGCGCGCCGAGCCGGTGCTGTTCGCCGGCCTGCTCAACCACTACGGGGGCAAGGGACCGGCCGAGGTGCCGGAGAAGAACCGCTGGATGCTGCGCAACGTGCTGCGCAAGGCGGCCCTGAACCAGATCCCGATCCGGCCGCCGGCCTCGCATCCCTTCAACCCCCTGCTGCTGCTGCGCTGCACCCTGGGCGTGGCCGAAGGGCCGCAGCGCAATGCCCTGGTCAGCGCCCTGTTCCACAGCATCTGGGCCGAGGGCGCCGACCCGGCCGCGGCATCGACCATCGAGGACGCGGCCCGGCGCAGCGATCTGGATGCGGCCGTGCTGCTGGAGCAGGCCGCCACCCCGGACATCAAGGACATCCTGCAACTGCAGACCCGCCGGGCCATCGCCAAGGGGATCTTCGGGGTCCCCAGCCTGCTCAGCGGCAAGGAGCTGTTCTGGGGTTACGACGATCTGGACTACCTGGAACTGCATCTGCAGGGGCGCGACCCGCTGGCCGGACAGAGCCTGTCGGCCTGGAACCGGGTCAAGCCTTCCGCCCGCCGTCAGGGCTGAGCCGGCCGGGTTCAGCGCTGCGCCGCTTTCCGCTCGAGACTCATCATCAGGAAACCGCAGAACGCCGCATTGTTCAGGCGCAGGCTGGAATCCACCCTGGCCTTCATCTCCAGAATGGCGGCGCGATAGCGCTGGTAGAAATCCCAGGACGGGCGCGGCCGGTATTCCAGATCGCGCAGACCGAACTGCGCGATCACGCCCTTGGCCGTGGTCGGTTTGACGAAGACCTCGGTCTGCGGGTGGTAGTAGTTGGGCAGGATGGTCATCAGCGACCACTTGGCCAGCTTGCCGCGCGCCAGGACATCCAGCATCGCCGCGAATCCGGCCGCCTGATCGCCATGCAGAAATCCGTAAAGCCCCCCGACCAGCGCCTCGGCCTCGCCCGCCGACAGGGTCGAGACGTAGTCGCGGAATTTCGGCTTTTCGAACAAGGAAACCATGGACGCGGCGCCGACGATCCGGATCATGGCCCGCACCACCGCCTCGGGATTGTCGAAGGCCGAGGGCGAGAAGGCCTCCCGCGCCATGGCCGACATCCGCTCGACCTTGTGCTTGCGCCCGATCTTCTGCAGCTCCGGATGATCGAAGCCTCCCGGATACTGGCTGAGAAACCGCTGTTCGGCACGCTGCAACTGCTTGAGATCCATCACGACTCCCGCGAACGAGTGCAGGGCATTCTGCACCGGGCCGGGCCTCAGAGGAATGTCCCGTGGCGAAAGGCAGCGTGGCCGCGGCGACCGCCCGGCGGCGTGCCTGTCACCGCTCGGGCGGGCCGCCGAGTGGCCCGGCCAGCTGCCCCACCACCGCCCGTGCCGCCTCGCTCACGTCCCGCCAGGTGATCTCGAAGCCCTCCGCATCTCCGTAATAGGGATCGGCCACGGCCTCGCCGGCCCGGCCTTCGACGCAATCCATCAGCAGGGCCAGCCGCGCCGGGCTGCCGGGCGGTTGCAGCTTGCGCAGGGCCGCCAGATTGCTGCGGTCCAGGGCCAGGATGTGGCTGAAACGGTAGAAGTCCTCCGTCGCCACCTGGCGGGCGCGGTACCCCCCGATGTCGACCCCGTGCCCGCGCGCCACCGCCTGGGCCCGGCGATCCGGAGGATGGCCTACATGCCAGTCGCCGGTGCCCGCGGAATCGGCGCTGGCCTTGAGTCCCGCCGCTTCGGCTTCGGCCCGAAAGGCCGCTTCGGCCAGCGGCGAGCGGCAGATATTGCCAAGACAGACAAACAGCACGGCAGGGGCAGGCATCGGGACAGGAGCAGGCAGGCAGGCAGGCGGCGCAGCTTAGCAGGCCGCCCCCTTCCCCCCATATGGGGGGTGGGAGGGGCTCGGGGCGCGGCGCATCATCCGCCGCGAGACCAGACCACCCATGGGGCGGAAACATGCACAGAATCCTTCTTGTCGCGCTGGCCGGTGGCCTGCTGAGCGGCTGCTTCGACACCAACAACAGCGGCACCAACCCGAACACGCCCCCTGGTGCCACAGCCACGCCCGCACCGAGCGCCAGCC
Organism: Oceanococcus sp.; assembly: GCA_041625325.1. Taxonomy (GTDB): domain Bacteria; phylum Pseudomonadota; class Gammaproteobacteria; order Nevskiales; family Oceanococcaceae; genus Oceanococcus. The sequence continues at coordinate 12,247 of JBFJTN010000028.1, forward strand.
CGGCCCCCACCGCCAGTCCGGCGCCCGGCCCTGGCGCCACCCCGGCCCCCACGCCCGCCCCGTCGGCCTCTCCGAGCCCGGGCCGCTCCCCGGCGCCCCCCGCCTCGCCGTCACCAAGTCCCACCAGCACGCCCGGCGCCGGCGGCGCCAGCGCCTGCTTCAACCCGGAACTGCTGCAGCAGGGCACCCAGTCCGCACTGAGCTACCGCGCCACCGACGGGGACAGCGGTGAGGTGCTGAACTTCACCGATGAGCGCATGGTCACCGGCCCGACCAGCTTCAACGGCCAGCAGACCATTCGCACCGATGGCACCACCGACAGCAGCAGTTCGGCCGGCAACTACAGCACCCAGACCGAAACCTTCAGCAGCATGGAGGCGGCGGCCATGCGCTTCCGCTCCTACGGGGTAAACACCAGCACCACCGTGTCCGGCTTCACCGTGACCACCCGCAGCACCATCGAACCGGCGATGCTGAGCCGCTATGACCTCGCCGCCGGACAGAGCCACAGCCAGAGCTACACGGTGACCACGGTCACCGACACCGGCGGCTTCGGCAGCACCACCACCGTGGTCAACACCGACGAAACCACCACCTACGTCGGGCGCGAGACGGTGACGGTGCCGGTCGGCAGCTTCGACACCTGCCGCTTCGACAGCAGCTACTCACGCACCGTGGATGGCAGCACCGCCACGGAAACCGCCAGCAACTGGTTCGAGGTGGGCAGCGGCGTGCTGATCAGGAACATGGCCGAAGGCGACCGGACCGAGTTCACCGGCGGCACCCTCAACGGCACCCCGGTGCAGTAAGCGAACCGTGCTGGAAAAGGCCCCGACCTCGGTCGGGGCTTTTTTGTGCCCGCCGCCAGCTCCCCCGTCACGCCGCTTTTTGCGATACTGCCGGGGCACTTCCCCCGATCGATCGCACTTGACTGCAGCCGCGGCCCCGACAGCGCCCCTGGCACCTCTTGGCCGGCTTGGTTCCTACCGCCTGCTGCGCCTGATCGGAGAAGGGGCTGCCGGCCAGGTCTTCCTCGCCTCCCAGGACAATCCCGCCCGCGAAGTCGCGATCAAGGTTTTGCGTGCGGCCTCGCCGGTCGGCCGCCAGCGCTTCGAACGCGAGCTGGAGCTGCTGGCCGGCCTGGAGCACAGCAATATCGCCCGGCTGTATGACTGCGGCAGCGAGGCGGGCCCCACCGGTGACACGCCCTATCTGGTGATGGAGTACGTGCGCGGCCGGGATCTGCTCAGCCACGCCCGCGGCCTGGACCTTGCGGGCCGCCTGCGCCTGCTCGCCGAACTGGCCCGCGCCGTGCACTTTGCCCACACCCGCGGGGTGATCCACCGCGACCTGAAACCGGGCAACATCCTGGTCAACGAACACGGCGAGCCGAAGATCCTGGACTTCGGCATCGCCCATGTGGTGAGCGATGACGCCACCCAGATGACGGCCAGCGGCGAGGTGCTGGGCACCCTGAGCTACATGAGCTGGGAGCAGCTGGCTGGCGAGGGCATCGACGCCCGGGCGGATGTCTACGCCCTGGGTGCGGTGGGCTATCAGATGCTCTGTGGCGAGCTGCCCTATCCGGATCTGGCCCAGGACACCCTGATCGGCGCGGTGGCGCGCCTGCAGCGGGAGAGCCCGGTGCAGCTGGCCAGCCGTCTGCCGGCAGCCCGTGGCGACCTGGAGACCATCATCATGAAGGCGCTGGCCCGCGACCGGGAACAGCGCTATGCCTCGGCCGCCGAATTCGCCGCGGACATCGAGCGCTGTCTGCGCCAGCAGCCGATCGAGGCCCGTCCGCCCACCCTGGGCTATGTGCTGGGCCTGTTCGTTCGCCGCCACAAGGCGCTGACCGCCGCCGCCCTGCTGGCGCTGTTCAGCCTGGCCGGCGCCGCCGTCCTGTCCTTCAGCTATGCCCTGTCCGAGTCACGCGCCCATGCGGCAGCCGAGGCGCGGCTGGCCGAACGCCAGGCCGTGACCGGCTTTCTCACCCGCATGCTGACCAGCGCCGATCCCTCGCAGTCACTGGGCAAGAAGCTCACCGTGCTGGAGGTGCTGGATGCGGCTCGGGGCCAGCTGGACCAGAGCCTGCCGGCCCCGGTGCTGAGCCAGTTGCAGGACGCGCTGGGCCGGACCTACGTGGCCCTGGGCGATGCCGAGCAGGGCCTGGCGCTGCTGCAGGCCGCGCGCGACATCAGCGTGGCCCGGCATGGCCCTGCGGCGGCCGAGTCCATCGCCGCCGAGCAGGAGGTGATCCATGCCCTGATGCAGGGCGGGCGGGAACGCGAGGCCCTGGCGGCCATCGAGGCCCTGCAGGCGCGCCAGCCCGCCGGGGACCGCGCCGCCTGGTTCACCACCCGTTTCTACCATGGGCGACTGCTCACCCAGATCGGCGAATTCGAACAGGCCGATGCCCTGCTGCAACCGGCGCTGGACGAGGCCCGCGGCGAGCTGGGCCTGCATCACCCGGTGACCATCAATCTGGTCAACGAACGCGCCCGGGTGCTGCAGCGCCTGACCCGCTTCGACGAGGCCATGGCGCTGGCACGCGAGGTCCTGGCGGCGCTGGACACAGCCGGCGGGCCGGCCCATGGCAGCAGCCTGGAAACCCAGGAAATCCTGGCCCTGGCCCTGCGCGAATCCGGCGAATACGAGGCCTCCCTGCCCCTGTTCCGGCAGATCCGCGACGCCCGACTCGCCATCCTCGGGCCCGAGCATCCCGACACCAACGTCTCCACCCTCAACATGGCCGCCACCCTGGCCCTGGCCGGCCGGGCCCAGGAAGGCCTGCCGCTGGTCATCGAAGCGCACGAGAAGCTGCTGCAGCGCCTCGGAGCAGGCGCCGCGCTGGTGCTCAATGCCGTCAGCCTGCGCGCCTATGTGGCCAGCGAGGCGGGGGATCTGGACAAGGCCGCAGCCGCCTACCGCGAGCTGATCGATCAGGCCCGCCTGACTCCGGACGGCCTGAATGAGAGCTTCCTGCCCGATTTCAACAATCTGGGCAATGTGCAACGCCGGCTGGGCCGGCTGCAGGATGCCGATGCGACCTTCCGCGAGCTGATGCAGCTGTCCCTGCAGATGCAGGGCGATGATCATCCGCACTACGGCCTGTTCGAATCGAATTACGGCGAGACCCTGCGCCGGCTCGGCCGCTTCAGCGAGGCCCGTCAGCGTCTGGAACATGCGCTGGCGGTCAATCGAGAGACCCTGGGCGCGGAGCACCCCTCGACCCGGCGCACGGAACAGCGGCTGGCCCAGGTGCTGGCGGGCGACAGCAGCGGATGATCGAGGCCATCGCCCTGCTGACAGCCTTGCTGGCCGGTCTGCTGCTCGGCGGGCGCTGGCGGCGCGGGGGTGTGCCCGCCCAGGAACCGCCAGCCGGCGCGGAATCGGAGGCCCTGGCCCGCATCCAGGCGGCCAACGAGGAGCGCCAGCGCATCTACCGGGATCTGCACGATGACATCGGCGCCAAGCTGCTCACCCTGATCCACAGCCTGGACGACGAGCGCCACGCGGACATCGCCCGCGCCGTGATGCAGGACCTGCGCGACATCGTCTCGCGCTCGGTGCAGGCCGAGGGCAGCCTGCTCGAGATCCTGGCGCAGATCCGCGACGAGACCGAGCAACGCCTGGCCACCCTGCAGCTGCCGCTGCACTGGGAGCAGGCCGAGGATCTGCCCGACCCGGCCCTGGACGAAGGCCAGGCCCTGCATCTGTTCCGCATCATGCGCGAAGCGGTGACCAACGCCCTGCGCCATGCCAGCCCGCGCCAGATCCGCATCCGCGCCCGGCTGGTCGCCGGCGAGCTGCTGCTGGATGTCACCGATGACGGCCCCGGGCCGCAGCCGGACCGCCGCGGCGCGGGCACCTCTGCCATGCGCCGCCGCGCCCAGGACCTGCACGGCAGCATCGAATGGAACCGCGGCACCGAAGGCGGCACCAAGGTGCTGCTGCGCTTTCCCCTGCCAGCCGCATGAAGGCGCCGACCGACATCCGCCGTGGCCTGGTCGTCGAGGACCATCCGGAAACCGCCGGCTGGCTCCTGTCCCTGCTGCACGAAGCCTTTCCCGGGATAGACGCCCAGGGCGCCGCCAGCCTGAGCGAGGCGCGCGCCCTGCTGGCTCGACAGCCACCCGACCTCGCCCTGGTCGATCTCGATCTGCCGGACGGATCCGGGGTCGATCTGATCCGCGAACTGCAGCGCGGGCATCCGGCCTGTCGCTGCATCGTCACCACCATCTACGCGGACGATCATCATCTGTTCCCGGCCCTGCATGCCGGCGCCAGCGGCTATCTGCTCAAGGACCAGGCCAAAGCCCGCGTGCTGCAGGCCCTGCAGGGCATCCTCTCGGGCGAGCCGCCGCTGTCACCGGCCATCGCCCAGCGCCTGCTGCGGGTGTTCGCCGCCCCGCCGGCCGGACCGGAAGATGCCTTGTCGCCGCGCGAGCGGGAGACGCTGACCCTGATCGCGAAGGGCTACAAGCTGCCCGAGGTCGCCAGCCACCTGGGAGTGACCCGCAACACCGCCGCGGGCTACATCAAGACCGTCTACCGCAAGCTGGAAATTTCCAGCCGCGCCGAAGCCACCCTGGAAGCGGCCAGGCTGGGCCTGGTCCGCACCGAACTCTGATCAGCCGCTTCAGGCGCCGCTCAGATCGCGCAGGGCAAAGACCTTGAGATAGGCGGTTTCCGGCATCGCCGGGTGCACCGGGTGATCCGGCCCGGCGCCGCCCTGATGCACGCACTGCAGACGCCGGCCCAGCCGGGCGGCCTCGCGCTGCACCATCTGCAGCAGGGTCTCGGCCGGCATGTGGTGGGAACAGCTGGCGGCGAACAGCATGCCGCCCGGAGCCAGCAATTGCAGGGCCACGTGATTGAGCCGGGCATAGTGCTCGCGCCCGGCCTCGAAGTCCTTGCGCCGCTTGATCAGGGCCGGCGGGTCAACCACGATGTGATCAAAGACCTCGCCCGCATCGCGCAGGGCCCGCAACTGTTCCAGCGCATCGCCACAACGGGTTTCCACCCTGAGATCATGCGCCGCGGCGGTGGCCTCCAGCTGGTCCAGGGCCGCGCGCGAGGCATCGATGCACAGCACCCTGGCCGCGCCGGCCGCGGCGGCGCCGAGGCCCCAGCCGCCGACATAGCTGAATACGTCCAGCACCCGGGCGCCGCCAGCCAGCCGGGCGAACAGCTCACGATTCGGCCGCTGATCATAGAACCAGCCGGTCTTCTGCCCCTGCGCCAGGCTGATCCGATGCCGCAGGCCGGATTCCGGCACCTCGACCGCCTCCACCGGCGGACCGATCCATTCGTCCTCGGCAGGCAGGCCCTCCAGCGCGCGGGCCGGATTGTCGTTGCGCAACAGCAGGCTGCTGGCGCCGCACAGATCCATCAGTGGCGGCAGCCACAGCTCGCGCAGGACGTCCATGCCGGCGGTATTGGCCTGCGCCACCAGCACGGGGCCGTAGCGGTCGACGATCAGGCCGGGCAGTTCATCGCCCTCGCCATGCAGCAGCCGGTAGTAGGGTTCGGTGTGGCCGCGCGCGCGCCAGTCCAGCGCCCGGCGTAGCCGGGAGGCAAAGAAATCGCCATCCACGGCGACCGGCTCGCGACTGAGCAGACGCACGCTGATCAGGGTGGCCGGATTGACCGTCCCGCGGCCGACGAAACGGGCCTTTTCGTCCACCACGTCGACGATTGCGCCCGGCGGCAAGCCCCGCAGGGGCGTGCGCCTGGTGTCAATCTGGTTGGAGTAGATCCACAGCTGGCCCTTGCGCAGGCGGCTGGACTCGCGCGGGTTCAGGCGCAGGGTGGCGACGGGTTCGGTCATGGGCAAGTCGGCGCCGGTCCGATCATCGGAAGCGGCGCGAAAGGCAATCGGGGGCGCGAGCTTACTACAGGGCAGCCAGGCCCAAGCGAGCCTCTCGGCGCGAAACGGAACGCGTTAGCGAAGCCGTCCGAGCGCAGCGGCGCGCGAGCTGGCTATCGGCGACCCTGAGCTTCGTGGCCCTGGGGCACGACCAGAATCTGCAGATTGCCGCCAGGCGTGGCCACGAATGCCGAGGATGAAGTCGCCCGACCGTCACCAGCCGCACGGTCCGGCGCGTCCCCGAAACTGGAGCCGCCCACGACGGCCGAACCATGGCCGCTGCGCAGGCCGTGATAGGCGTAGCTCTGGTCCAGCTGACCCAGGGCTTCGGCCGCATCCTCGGCCTCGTTGGCCGGGCTGAGCGAGCTGACGCCCAGCCCCAGCAGCACGGCCAGACCGGGTCTCATCAATGCAGCGGGCGGACGCCCGCCCCCTGTACGCCTGACGGCGTCTGGCCTGAATTTCCTGTTCATGGCGCTGCTTTTACCGCAGGCGGCATGAAGGAAATGTCATTTCGACCAGGACGGCAGCGCACTCAGGGCAGCGTGGAACCCTCGCCATCCGGCGGGGTGGAAATCCACGCCTCGTCACCCAGATCCATGGGCAGATTGACCTGGAAGGGCGCAGCGAAACCATCCAGCGCGTTGCGCAGAGGGTCGTCCGGATGCGGCACCGGCTCGGCGGCCAGAGTCTGCAGGCTGCCCCAGTCGGTGCCGGCGCTGCCGCCCGTGCCGGTGCCCGACGTGCCCGTCGTGGCCTCGGTGACGCAGCTGAATTCGCTGCTCGGCGCCTGCGCACCCAGGTCGTTCTGCAGAAAGGTGAGCTGGCCGTTGGGCAGACCGGCATTGAGCAGGGCATCGGTCAGGGTCAGGAAGCCGGCGGTCTCGATCGCGCCCGAGGTCAGCAGCACGGCGCCGTCCGGGCAGCAGATATCCATGCCGGCGATGCTGGTGATCACGATCTCGGTGAGGAATCTGGTGTAGTTGCCGCTGGGATCCGTCAGGCCATTGAGTACGGTCAGATAGCTGTTGGCCTGGGCCACGATTTCGGCTTCCAGACCGGCCAGGATCGACTGCTGCGACACGCCCGTGCTGCAGTCCACCGGCGCGACGACGGGCTGGGTCACGCAGGCGCAGGTCTCCGGCAGGGTCACGTCGCAAGGGACGAGTGGGTCGCTGCAATAGCCGCCGGAGGCGGGCTCGACCGCAGCGACACGGCTCTCGCAGGGGCTGCCGGCCACCACTTTCTGCGACAGGTAGCGCGACTGGATGTCCGCCGGCGCGATCGGGCAGGCCAGGGCCGTCGAGCGATACAGATGCCCCTGGATGCCATCGGGCGAGGCGCCGATGGCGTAGTTGGGGCCACCCTGCAGGGCCTTGAGATAACTCACTGCCCCGGTGGCGGGCAGACCGCTCAGGCCGGTGTTGTCGGCCACCTCGTCGCTGGTGCCCTTGATGCAGGGCGTGCCGGTGCAATCCGGCCCCGAATAGTAGACCGGCTCGCGGCTGGTGAAGCGGTCGTCACGCACCCCGATCAACGCCCGGTAATTCCGGTGCGCCGGATCCGGCGCCAGCGGCGGCACCGTGCGGTCCACATAGGGCACCAGCGGCGCCTCATGCTCGTCGAAACCCAGGACCCGGCCCAGCGCAGCACCGTTGCCATCGTAGACCGTGATGTCATGCGAGGTTTTGGCCGCCATATGCTTGATCAGCGCATCGCGGATCGCGACCAGACCCACCAGCGAGCCGATCACGAGGATGGTGATCAGCAGCAGCAACTCAATGGTGACAATGAAGCCTGCCTGCGCGCGCCGTTCCGCGATCGCCGTGGCCATCAGAAGAGCTCCCCGATCATGCCCAGCACCTCGAACACCTGCTGCGCGGCCGGGAACAGCACCAGCATGACGAACATGGGAAAGGAAATCAGCAGCATCGGCAGCATGGCCTCCATGGATTTGCGATTGACCAGCTCGGCCGCCTGCTGGTCCTGCCGGGCCTTGAGCAGCTCCGCCTGCGCCCGCAGCGTTTCGACGACCGGGGAACCGGCCCGATAGGCCACGCCGATGATAGCCGCCAGCCGCATCAGGCTGGGAACCCCGGTGCGTTCGGCGAGCATCGCGAAGGCGGCGTCGCGATCGCGTCCCGCGTCGATTTCCAGCGCCAGCAGACCAACCTCCTGTGCCAGCGGATGCTCCTCCTTGAGACCATGCTCGGCGGCCTGCCGGAAAGCCTGGGTGAGGTTCATCCCCGACTGCAGATAGACGACCATCAGGTTGATGAAAAAGCTCAGCGCCGATTCGATTTCGGCACGGCGGCGGCGGCGGCGGCCGAGCAGCCACAGCTCCGGCAGGAAACTGCCGGCCAGACCCGCGCCCAGCCAGGTCCACCAGGGCCAGGCGTAGCGGCCCAGCTCGGCCATGCCCAGACCCAGCAGCAGGCCGAGCACCAGCTTGCTCGACCAGTACAGGCCCCCTACCGCATCCGGCCGACGTCCGGCCTGGCGAATCAGACGCGCCGGGTAGAGACGCAACCCGCCCCTGTCTTCCGCCTGCAGGCCGGCATCATCCGGCCCATCGACGCCGCGGGCATCCCCCAGCAAACGGCCGAATTCCAGCCGGAACAGGAGCCAGGCCGAACCCAGCAGCAATATCAGCAGGACCAGGTCCAGTATCCATAGCGGCTTCACAGGGCCACCCTCAGGATGCGGCGGAGCCAGAAGAAACCGCCCAGCTGCAGCAGTGCCGCCCCGACCAGCAAGGTGGACCCGCGGGGATGCGAAAACAGCGCGTCGAACCACTCCGGCTGCCGCCACAGGAACAGCGGCACCAGCAGATACGGCAGCCCGCCGCTGAACAAGGCCGCGTAACGGGCTCCGGACAGCTGGCCCTCCACCTTGGCGCGCAACTTGATGCGGTCGCGGATCAGGCCGTTCACGGCCCGGATCAGGGTGGCGAAGTCACCGCCCGAATGCCATTTGGCGATCAGCGCCTGCTGGAACAGGCGCACCCCTTCCGTGTCATAACGCAGGCCGATGCGGTGGACCGACCGCTCCATGCTCAGGCCCAGCTCCAGGCGCTGGACGATCTCTTCCAGTTCCTCACGCACCGCGCCGCGCGAGCCCAGGGCCGCCGCCTGCAGGGCCTGGCGTGCGGGAAGCCCCCCCTGCAAGGCCGCGCTCATCAGATCCATCGCATCCAGCAGACGGCTCTCGAAGCGCCGACCACGCCGGTCCGCCAGGTCCCGCAGCAGCAGCAGCAACATCAGCAGCAGGGCCAGACTCCCCCCGGCGGCCAGCGGCAGCTCCACGGCGGCGACTTCGGTCAGCAACAGCAGCAGGCCCAGGCCCAGCAGCAGCAGGCCCGCGACGAAAACCGGCGGCGCCAGCGGCAGGTTCAAGCGCAGCAGCAGACGCGGCAAGGGGCCGGGGACCACCTCGGCCTCATCCGCGGCAGCGCCTTCGCCGCCGCCGGGCGACCACAGCCGCAGGGCGGAGTAGCCCAGCGCGGCAAGGGCGGCCAGCAGGGCGAGAAGTTCGATCATGCGCCCGCCGTCCGCGCCGCGCGCAGGGATTCGGGGATGTCGAAGCCCAGTGTCTGCACACCGTCCAGCAGCTGGATGGGCGCGTCCGTCGCTTCATGGTGGCCCACGATGCGCCCCTGGTCATCCACGCCTTCGGCTTTGAAGCGGAACAGTTCGACGGCCTGCAATTCATCGGCAGCCAGACGCAGTTCGCACAGGCTGGTGACCCGCCGGCTGCCATCACGAAAACGCATGACCTGCACGATCAGATGAATCGCCGAGCCGATCATGTCACGCAGGGTTTCGCGCGGCAGGCCCGCGTCGCCCATGTGGGCCAGCGCCTCCAGCCGGCGCAGCACGTCCTGCGGGCTGTTCGCGTGTACGGTGGTCAGGCTGCCATCGTGACCGACATTCATCGCCTGCAGCATGTCCATCACCTCGGCGCCGCGCACCTCGCCGACGATGATGCGATCGGCGCGCATGCGCAGCGCGGTGCGGACCAGGTCGCGCAGATTGACCCCGCCACGCCCTTCCGCGTTGGCCGGGCGGGACTCCAGGGGAATCACGTGCGGATGATCCAGCTGCAGTTCCGCCGTCTCTTCGATGGTGACGATCCGCTCTGTCGCGGGAACGAATCGCGAGATCACGTTCAGCAGGGTGGTCTTGCCCGCCGCGGCACTGCCGGCGATGACCAGGTTGCGCCCTGCACTGACCGCGAGGGCCAGCAGGTCCAGCATCGGCTGGCTCAGGAAACCGCCGCTGACCAGCTCGTCCGCGGTGACCGGGTCGGCCCGGAAGCGACGGATCGACACGATCGCGCCACGCGCGCACAGCGGCGGGATCACCGCATGCAGGCGGCTGCCGTCCGACAGCTTGGCGTCGACCATCGGGGAGGTGGCGTCCAGGTGGCGTCCCTGGGCGGAGACGATGCGGTCCAGAAAGCGGCGCAGGTGGGCATCATCGTCGAAGTGCAACTCGGTCCGCTCCAGGCGACCGCCACGATCGACCCAGACCTCACCGGGGCCGTTGACCAGGATGTCCGAGATCGCATGATCCAGCATCAGGGGCGCCAGCGGCCCCATGCCGCTGAGCTCCTCGAGAATATCCTTCTCCAGCCTGCGCAGCTCCTCGTCGCTGATGCCGGCGGCCTGCTCTTCGTTCAGATCCTCGACGATTTCCCGGATACGGGTCCTGACCTCGTCCGGCTGGGTCAGCGCCATCGCGCCACCATCATCCTCGATGGTCCGGATCAGGCGATCGTGGACCCGGCGGCGCAGGGTCGGAAAATGTTCTGCGCGAGCAGCATCCGGGACAGCATCGCGTTTGCTCCTGAACACCAGGCTCCTCCTTGGTTGAGCGCCCGGCGGCGCCGGATCAGGGCGTGACGTAGACCGTCGACCGGTTCAGACCGGCGACGAGCTCCACGGCACGTTCTGTCTGTTGCGGGGTCACCGATACGGCCCGGCCCGCAGCCACATCGTACGCGCTGTGCAGCACGAGAGAAACGGTGTCCTGCGTTCCCACATGGGCCAGCGGGTAGACATGCTCGGGGCTGACCGCCAGCACCAGGGTCGTCGCACCGCTGACGGCCGGGCTCGACGGCTTCTGCTGCAGCAGGCCGGCGATCTTCTTGTCATCCCCGGCCGGGCCGGCGCCGCTGCGGGGCCGCATCACCCCGACCAGGCGCACATCCGTGGCCGCCGTCCGCACGCCGCGGCGGCTGCGCACCAGCACATCCAGCCGGTCGCCGGCGCGCAGCTGTGACAGCGGCACGGTGGAGTTGGCGCCCAGCTGCAGGCTGTACAGCACGCGGCCTTCGGGCACATGTTCAGCCAGCGAGCGCGAGACCTTGGCAGGCGGCGGCGCCAGTTCGGCGACAGAAATGCTTTCCCCCGCCGCCTTGTTCACGGCCAGACGTCGGCCGATCAGCTTGCGCGGGTCCTCGACACCGATGCGGTCCTGGTCCACCCGGGCCCGCTTCAGCATGCTGGCGTCAATCACCTGACCGGCCTGCACCCCCAGGCTGGTCACCCAGGCCTCGGCTGTGGTGGCGCGATCGTACTGCCGCAGCCCCAGTACGGAGGCCAGGATGCCGGAGCTGACGAACAGCGCCATGCTGGCGGTCACACTACCTTTGGATTTGCGGCTCATAGTCGTTCTCGGATGTCTGTGGGTGTGCTGCCGGAGCAGCGAGCAGTTCGATTTGTGGTCCTGGCAACCCGAACTTGACCGGGCTGCTCCTCAACTCTCCTGTCGCACGCTCCGTGCCAACTCGAGCAATGCGCCATATTTCCTTTGTTAACCGCGACTTAGGCTGCCAGGCACGCTCTCCCCTTGGGTCAGTCAGCAGCCTTTGCGCACGCGTTTTGCAAATTGCAAAGCATCCTGGCCAGCACCCCGCACGGTGGGCCGCAACACCTGCCGGTCGGACGGCAGACGGACTGCCCGATCTTGCCGCCCAGGTCGCAAGGGTAGGTCCCCTGCCTCTCTCTGGCAGGCACGGCGCCGACCCGTTATGCAAAAAAAAGCGACCCCGAAGGGTCGCTTGGGAGCGGCGGATCTTGTGATCCGCCTCCGGGGGTCCGGAATTACTGAGTGCCGGCAGCAGCCGCGCTGGAAGAGCCCAGGGACGGCGCGACAGTGGCCAGGCCTTCGATGTTGTCGTTGGCCACGAAGGTGAACTCGGCGTTGTCACCAGCCGCGGCGTCAACCGCATCGCCGTAGCTCGAGCCGTCCACGATCGCCGTGTTGTTGGCGCTCTTCAGGCCGTTGAAGGCGTAGCTCTGATCCAGCTGGCCGATCGCCTCGGCGACGTCTTCCATTTCGGCGGTGGCGGCGTCACGCATCGTGACCAGACCGACGATCATGCCGATCACCATCACGGTGACGATCAGAATCAGTTCGGAGGTCATGACGAAGCCGGCCTGCTTGCGGGTGTTGTTGGCGGTGTTGATGGTGATGTTGTTCATGGTCTGTACCTGCTGGGAAATGAGAAAGGGTCGGAAATTTGTGTGTGCCCCGGTGCAGGCCGCTCGTTGCGGCGCTGCTCCTGCCAGCCTTCTTCGCACAGCCCGTGCCAGGTTTTGGAAGCGACACTTTTCCCTTTTTTTTCCATGTGTTACAGAATCTCCACAGGGAATCGTCCGGCTCGGACCGGAGCCCGCCGCGCAGCCTGATTCGCAAATTGCCACGCAGCCTGGTGGCTGCGCCCCGGCTCACGAGCCGACCGCGGCGGCCGGGCCATGGCGCCGGCCAAAGTCCGGCGCTGCATGACCTGCGCCCCGGTCGCCGGAGCGGCAGGGGGCGCCACCGCGCCCCTGCGGTGACCCTGTGCCACAACGGCAGCGCTGCCGCCCCGGCCGGTCACGAGCACGCCCCGGCCGGCACCGGC
>JBFJTN010000029.1:0-24857 GCA_041625325.1 Oceanococcus sp.
ATCGCCCAGCGCCTGCTCTTCGCCGGCTGCATCGCCAGCCTGATCGCGGGCCTGCTCATCGAGCACCACCCGCACTTCGCCTTCGAGGCCTGGCCGGGCTTTTTCGCCGGCTTCGGTTTCCTCGCCTACTGCTTCATCGTGCTGTCGGCCAAGCAGCTGCGGCCGTGGCTGCGTCGCGAGGAAGACCACTACGGCGACGACGAGGAGCCGGCCGACAGCCCGGCGAGGGAGCGCGGCGATGACTGAGCTGCTGCTGCATCCGGGCTACCAGCTGATCCTGGCCGGCCTGATCGCCGCCGGCCTGCCCCGACGGGCCAGCCAGGCGCTGGCCCTGGGCGTGCCGCTACTGGCCATCGCCACCCTGTTCGCCCTGCCGGACGGGCATCTGTGGCAGGCCAGCCTGTTCGGCTACGAGATCACCCCGCTGCGCGCCGACCGCCTGGGCTTCATCTTCGCCCTGATCTTCCTGATCGCGGCCTTCCTGGGCCAGCTCTTCGCCCTGGCCGAGGACAGCCGGCTGCTGCGCGCGGCCGGGCTGATCTACGCCGGCGCCGCCGTCGCGGCGACCCTGGCCGGCGACCTGATCAGCCTGTTCATCCACTGGGAGCTGACCGCCCTGGCCTCGGTGCTGATCGTCTGGAACGGCCAGACGCGGCCTTCGGATGCCCACATCCGCGCCGGCCTGCGCTATTTCCTGCTGCAGATTCTCTCCGGCATCGCCCTGCTGGTCGGCGCCATCGCCTGGATCCGCGCCACCGGCACCACCGATTTCGTGCATATCGGCCTGGATGGCCCGGGCGGCACCTGGATCTTCCTCGCCTTCGGCATCAAGTGCGCCTTCCCGCTGCTGCACAACTGGCTGCAGGACGCCTACCCGCGCGCCTCGGCGGCCGGCACCGTGATGCTGTCCGCCTTCACCACCAAGCTGGCCGTCTATGCCCTGGCCCGCGGCTATGCCGGCACCGAATCCCTGATGTGGATCGGCGCCATCATGACCGTGTTCCCGATCTTCTTCGCCGTGCTGGAGAACGACCTGCGCAAGGTGCTGGCCTATTCGCTGAACAACCAGCTCGGCTTCATGGTCGCCGGCATCGGCATCGGCACCTCGCTGGCCATCGACGGCGCGGCGGCGCATGCCTTTGCCCACATCCTGTACAAGGCCCTGCTGTTCATGGCCATGGGCGCGGTGCTGTTCCGGGCCGGCACGGTCAAGGCCTCGGAGCTGGGCGGGCTGTATGCCTCCATGCCCTGGACGGCGCGCTTCTGCATCATCGGCTCGATGTCCATCTCGGCCTTCCCGCTGTTTTCCGGCTTCGTCACCAAGTCGATGATCCTGACCGCGGCGGCGATGGAGCATCACATGATCCTGTGGCTGGTGCTGCTGTTCGCCTCGGCCGGGGTGCTCGATCACTCGGGCATCAAGGTGCCCTATTTCAGCTTCTTCGCCCATGACTCGGGCCGGCGCTGCCAGGAAGCGCCACGCTCCATGCTGCTGGCCATGGGCATCACCGCCTTCCTGTGCATCGCCATCGGGGTCTACCCCGACCCGCTGTACGCCCTGCTGCCGAATGGCTCGAACTACAAGCCCTATACCCCCGAGCACATCGTCGGCCAGTACCAGCTGCTGCTGTTCGCCGCGCTGGCCTTCGTCACCCTGGTCCGGCTGGGCTGGTACCCGGCCGAGGTGCGTGGCATCAACCTGGACAGCGACGTGATCTACCGCCGCTGGCTACCCGGCCTGTGGCGGCTGGGCCTGCGCCTGTGGGGCGGCATCATGGCCCTGTGGACAGCGCTGGCCACTGCCCTGCTGCGCGGTGGGCGCCGGCTGCTGGTGGACGGCTTCAGTCCGCGGGAACTCAGCGCGACCTGGCCGATGAGCAGCGGCGGCCTGCTGCTGCTCGGCCTGCTCGGCCTGATGCTGCTGCAGCTGCTGGCCTAGCCCGGCCCTGCACTGAGGCGCGAGGCGCCGGCTTCAGGCGCTGGCGGCCTGCGGCGCCCTTGCATCATCGTCGGACGCTTCGGATTCCAGCCACAGGCACTGACCGGCCGCCTTCTGCAGCAGTTCCAGATAGCCGCGATGAAGCGCCTCCTGCTCGGCGCTGAGCTGCATGCGCCTGGGCTCCCGTCCGGCGGCCGCGATCACCTCCGCGGTGCTGCGCCCGGGCCCGGCCGCTTCGGCTGCCGTCTTCAGGGACAGGCTGCTCTGGCCACCGGTCAGGGCCAGATACACATCCGCCAGCAGCTGGGCATCGAGCAGTGCGCCATGCAGTTCGCGCCCTGAATTGTCCACCTCGTAGCGCTTGCACAGGGCATCCAGGGAATTGCGCTGGTTCGGGTGCTTGGTCCGGGCCAGCTTGAGCGAATCGATGACCTCCCCCGGCGGCGGCCAGTCGGCGGCCCGGCCACAGCGCCGGAACTCGACCTCCAGAAAGCCCATGTCGAACTCGGCATTGTGGATCACCAGCCGGGCGTCGCCGATGAAGGCCAGCAGTTCGTTCGCCACCCCGTCAAAGCGCGGCTTGTCGCGCAACATGTCCATGGTGATGCCGTGCACCGCGATGGCACCCTCGTCGATGCTGCGACCGGGATTGATGTACTGGTGATAGCTGCGCCCGGTCAGCCGCCGGTCAAGGATCTCCACACAACCGATCTCGATGATCGAGTGTTCGGCGGCCTCCAGGCCGGTGGTTTCCGTGTCCAGCACGATTTCGCGTTCGTTCATGCCCTCGCCTTGTAAGGGGCCATGCCCTGACGGGCCAGTTCATCGGCGCGTTCGTTGCCGGCATCCCCGGCATGGCCCTTGACCCAGTGCCAGCTGACCTGATGCCGGGCCACCGCCGTATCCAGCGCCTGCCACAGGTCCTGATTCTTCACCGGCTTGCCCGCCGCGGTCTTCCAGTTCTTGCGCTTCCAGTTGGCCAGCCACTGCAGGATGCCCTGGCGCAGGTAGGTCGAGTCCGTATACAGGTCCACTTCGCAGGGCCGCTTCAGCGCATTCAGGGCCTCGATGGCGGCCTGCATCTCCATCCGGTTGTTGGTGGTCTGCGCTGCGCCGCCGCAGATGTCCCGCACGGTGCCGCCGTAGCGCAGGCTGGCGCCCCAGCCGCCGGGTCCGGGATTGCCGCTGCAGGCACCATCCGTGTACACCACCACCCGGCTCAAGAATCCGCCCCGGGGGCGAAAGGCACGACGACCGAGGAGCGGGAACGGGCGGACAGACCGGGACCGGACAGGCGCGCCGCTTCCATCTCGCCCGGCCGTCGCGACCAGACCGGCCGTCGCACCGGCGTCAGCGGCAGGCGCCGCCGGCGCGCACGGATCAGATAGGCCGGAGCGAAAAAGGCCAGCAGCGGCTGGATCAGACGCAGGCGCCGGTCCATGCCCGGCCCGAAGCTGTCGCACTCCACGACTTCGTAGTCGAGCAGCCGCAGCCAGTCATGGATGCGGGCCCGCGACAGCAGACGTTCGCGCGCGGGCAGGGCCGGGTACCAGGGCAGCAGGCGCTGTCGCAGCCCCCACCAGCTGTAAGGGTTGAAGCCCAGGATCAGCAACTGCCCCCGCTGGCTGAGGATCTGATCGACCTCGCGCAGCAGACGGTGGGCCGAAGCGGCCGATTCCAGGCTGTGCGCCAGCAGCACGGCATCCACGCTGTTGGGCGCCAGCGGCAGCGCGCCCAGATCGCAGATCACGTCCGCCCCCGGCTCCGTGCCGAACACGCCATTGCGCCAGTGCGCGACCGATTGCAGCAGCCGCGGCGCCCAGTTGCCGACCTGCAGCAGGGTGCGGCCAAACAGCTTCAGCAGGGCCTGATCCAGGTGCTCACGCTCGTGGCGCAGGAGCAGCCGGCCACGCGGCGTATTCAGCCAGGACTCCGTAGTGTTCAAATTTTTCATGCAAAATAGCGCCGAATTTCAAAGCGACCACGGCAGGGTGCCTCCAGTCTCCGCCATTTCGACCGTTTCCGACAATCCCGGTGCGCGCATGCCGCGTCGCGCCGGGCCTGCGGCTGCGCGACCGCTGGCCGGTCTGCGCAAGCGAGAGCCCGCACGGTGAGGCTGGCGACCAGCGCGCTGGCCGCCAGCCTGCTGCTGAGCTGCGGGCTCGCACGGGCCCTGCCCCAGGCCGACCAGGATTTCTGGACCTGGCTCGCGCCCCAGTTGCAGCTGGGCCACATCCAGCACCCGGACATCGACGCCTGGGAAGCCCGCTATCGTGAGCGACAGGTCGAGTTGCAGGTCACCCTGCTGCAGGGGCGTGAGTTCCTCTATCCGCTGGCCCTGGCGGTGCGTGATCGCGGCATGCCGCTGGAAATCGCCCTGCTGCCCGTGGTCGAAAGCCAGCTGGATCCCACGGCGGTGTCCCGCAGTGGCGCCCGCGGCCTGTGGCAGCTGCTGCCGGCCACCGCCGAGCACCTGGGCCTGCAGCACGACTGGTGGTATGACGACAGCGCCGACTTCAATCGCTCCACCGATGCGGCGCTGAATTACCTGGGTTACCTGCACGAGCGTTTCGGCGGCTGGCTGCTCGGCCTGGCCGCCTACAACGCGGGCGAGGGCCGCATCGCGCGACAGATGCGCGAACGGCGCCGCCGTGGCCTGACCGTCGACTACTGGGACCTGGAACTCAAGACCGAAACCCGTGCCTATGTGCCCAAGCTGCTGGCCCTGGCCCGGATCATCCGCAATCCCGGCACGGTCCGTCTGCCACCGGTCAGCACCCGGCGGACTTTCGTGCGCCTGAATACCGAAGGCCCGCTGGACATCACCCAGATTGCCAGCCTGTCCGGGGTGGATATCGAGCGCATCTACCGTCTCAACCCCCAGCTGCGGCGCTGGGCCACCCCGCCCCGGGGGCCACACGCCATCTACCTGCCGATCGAAGCCAGCCAGCCTTTCAGCCAGGCGCTGCGCGAGCTGCCGGCGGATCAGCGACGGCGCTGGCGTCGGCATACGGTGCAGCCCGGCGAGACCCTGGGCATGATCGCCACGCGGCATGGCAGCAGCGTGGCGCTGATCCAGCGCCTCAATGACATGAATGACGTGACGATCCGGCCCGGTCAGCAGCTGATCCTGGCCGATCATGACCGTCAGCTGAACCGTCTGAGCGTCAACGCGGCGATCCGTCAGGGCCGGCTCAGTTACGCCCAGCGGCCGATGCCCGGGGGCTGGCACGAGGTCCGCAGCGGCGACTCGCTGTGGTCCATCGCCCAGCAGTACGGCACCAGCACGCGCACCTTGCTGGCCCAGAACAGCCTCGCCGGTGGCCATCGCCTGATCCCCGGCCAGCTGATCAGGATTGGCGGCGCCGACCAGCGGCGCCGGGTGTACTACGAGGTGCAGCCGGGCGACATGCTGTCGCTGATTGCCGAGCGTTACCGGGTCAGCGTCAACGACATCCGCAGCTGGAACGGCATCGACGGCTCCCTGCTTCGCCCCGGCCAGACCCTGGAGTTGCGCCTGCCGCCCAGCGCGGGCTGAAACCGCCCCGGGGGCACATGACTTGCAGGCCCGCTATCGGGCGCGCGCAACGCCCCGCATTCCGTCGATGCATAGAGTTGTTGGCGGGGTAAAGTTAAACTTGCCGGCCCTGAACCGGTCGAAGCGGACGGGAAGCGGGACCCACTCACCAGATCAATGACCGTAGCTCACATCATGGCAACAGCGCGTGCTGGCATCCTGGGCCTCTGCGCCCTCATCTGGTCTCAGTCCATTGGGGCCGCCGAAGAATTCAACAATGAGCTGCGGCAGCTGGACGAACAGGTGCAGAACCTCAAGGCGCAGGCGCTGCAGCTTGACGTGGATCTGCAGGATTTCGCCGACAGCAGCCTGTACCCGCCGGCCCAGCAGCTGCGGGTGTTCCTGACCATGGAGGTCTTCGACTTCGAGCTTGAAGCCCTGGAACTGCTGGCCGATGACCAGGAACTGGCCCGCCACGAATACAGCCCGCGTGAGGTGTACGCCCTGCGCAAGGGCGGTGTCCAGCAACTGCATCTGGGCAACATCTCGCCCGGCGTGCACAAGCTCAAGGCACGCTTCCTGGGCCGCTTCAATGACAGCGAGGCGCAGGCCAAGGCCTATGAAAAACTGGTCGAGGTCTCCTTCCGCAAGACCAACCAGCCGCTGTGGCTGGAACTGCGCATCGACAGCAGCCGCAATCGCGATCTGGGCGTGCGCATCTTCCAGCGCGAGGCCCAGCTGTGATGCGCCGTCGCCTGGGTCTCGCCACGCTGCTGCTCGCCGCCACGCCGCTGCTGGCCTTCGAGCCGAAAAGCGCCGGTTTCGAATTCAACCGCGCCCTGTTCCTGCACTACAGCCAGGACCATTTCAGCGCCGCCAGCATGGCCCTGCGCCAGCAGCGCAGTGCGGAGGAGATCGACGCCCAGGCGGCCCGCTTCGTGATCGACAATCTGCTCGGCTATGGCCTGTATCAGGAGGCGGTACGCCGCTTCCGCGCCGAACTGGCCAAGGGTCGCCTGTCCAGCGAGGCACGCGCCGACCTGTGGCTGAAACTGGCCCGTTACGAATATGAGCGCGGGTATTTTGACGCCGCCGAGGCCACCCTGACGGAAATGCGGGTCGATGTCGGCGGTCGCCGCCGGCGCACCGAACGCGCCGGCCTGCTGGCCCAGCTGCAACTGCGCAGCGGGCGTCCCGAGGTGGCCGTGGACACCCTGCTCGACGGCAGGGTCTACGCCAAGGACGATTTTGCCCGCTACAACCTGGGCATGGCCCTGATCGCCAGCGGCGAGGTGCGCCGCGGCCGCATCGAGCTGGACAAGCTGGGCCGCCAGGTGGTCACCGACCCGGTCGAGCACGCGCTGCGTGACCGCACCAACCTGGCGCTGGCCTACAACTACCTGGCCGAGGCCAAGGGCGGCTCGGCCATGCCGGTGCTGCGTCGCATCCGCCTGGAGGGCCCCTATTCGGATGAAGCCCTGCTCGGCCTGGGCTGGGCGGAGATCGCGGCGGACAAGGCCGACGTGCTGCGCCTGAAGGACGAGCGCAGCGACGACACCATCGGCGGGGTGATCGGCGACATCCTGCGTCCCGGCAAGGTGAATGACGACATCCGCGCCCGACTCGGCATGCTGCGCACCGGCAGCAGCGCGGATGACGAGGAGCAGCGCTTCCGCAATGCGCTGGTGCCCTGGCTGGAGCTGGATGGCCGGGATCCGAAAAAGCCGGCGGTGCTGGAAGTGCAGCTGGCGATCCCCTACGCCCTGGACGCGCTGGGCGAGAAGGAGCGCGCCCGCGGTTTCTATCAGCGCGCCGTGGAACGCCTGGAAGTGGGCCGCAGCGGTCTGGAAAAGGCCATCGACGGGATCCAGAGCGGGCGCATGGTGGAAACCATGATCCGCCGCGACCGCGACCGCCAGGCCGGCTGGAACTGGCGCCTGCGCGACCTGCCCGACGCGGCGGAGACCTATTATCTGGCGGAAATCCTGGCCGACAGCACCTTCCAGGAAGCCCTCAAGAACTACCGTGACCTGAAGCAGCTGCAGCGCAAGCTGGCGCGCGACCGGCAGACGCTGATCGACAGCGCCAGCGGGGCCCACATGGCCTCGGTGCCGGCCACCGAACTGTTCCGCCAGCGACTGAAGGACAGCCCGCCGCTGTGGCCGCAGTTGCGCACGGGTCTGACCCTGGAAACGCAGCTGGGTCGCTACCCGCGCAACGAAACCCTGGAGGGCCTGCTGGCCTGGACGTATCGCTACGCGCCGAAGATCGCGCTCAAGCTGGCGACGTCGCCGGGTGAATTCAGCCAGTCACCCTCGGCGGATGCGCAGGCCCTGATCGCCCGCATCGAGGAACTGCTGGAGGGGGTCAATGGCGTGATCGGCCGGCAGCGCGACCTGCTGGAGAAGATCGCCGTGTCCGGCCTGGAAGAACACAAGGCCATGCTGACCCGCTACCTGATTGACGCGCGCTTCGCCCTGGCCCGTCTGTTTGACGAAACCCAGCTGCCGGCGGAGGGCACTGAATGAGTCGACTCCGGCCCCCGCACGGTCTGCCGCTGGCGCTGGGCACGGCTGCCCTGGTGGTGGCCTGCGCCACGCCCTACGACCCCAAGCAGCACGAAAACCTGGATCGCCTGGAGCGGCCGACCAAGAACCTGGACGATCTGCTGCCGCCGATCGAGGCGCAGCCGACGCCGCGGCCCACGGCCGCCCCTGTCGCCACCGGCAAGCCCGCCGCCAGCGCCTCCGAACCGTCCCCGGAAATCACCGAAAATACCAAGAAGGCGATCGAGAACTATCGCAAGATTCTCGAGCTTTCGCCGGACAGCCGGGTGGTCAAGTGGGAGGCGCAGCGCCGCCTGGCCGACCTGCAGGTCGAAGTCAGCGAACTGGACCCCGAGGCCGAGCAGAAGGGTATCGCCAGCGCCGGCAATTCCATCGATCTGTACAACAGCCTGCTGGATTCGCGCCCGGACGACCCGGACAACGACCGCATCCTGTACCAGCTGGCCCGCGCCTATCAGAACACCGGCCAGGTCGAGCTGGCCATCGAGTCGCTGACCGAACTGACGGTCAACTTCCCCAAGACCCGGCTGTGGACCGATGCCCAGTTCCGCCGTGCCGAACTGCTGTTCAACCGGCGCGACTACGCACCGGCCGAGAAGGCCTACAAGCAGGTCCTGGACAAGGGCGCCGAGACCTCCTACTTCGAGCAGGCCCAGTACAAGTACGGCTGGTCCATCTTCAAGCAGGAGCGCTACGCCGACTCGCTGGACACCTTCATCGCCATCCTCGACCGTGAGCTGCCGGTCGGCGCGGTGGAAAACCTGCAGGCCACCCTGGATGTGGTCCCCCGCGCCCAGCGCGAGCTGGTCCGCGATGTGCTGCGCGTGGTCTCGCTGAGCTTCTCCTATCTCGGCGGCGGCCAGGCCATCACCGATTACCTCAAGGGCAGACCGCTGCGCAACTACGAGCCGGTGCTCTACGAGAACCTGGCCCAGCTGTTCCTGGACAAGGGTCGCTTCGATGATGCGGCCCGCGCCTATGCCGCCCTGGCCGATCGCAGCCCGACCCACTACCTGGCACCGAAGTTCCAGGCCCGGGTGATCGAGGTCTACGACCGGGCCGGCTTCGGCGAGCAGGTGCTCAAGGCCAAGGTCGACTATGTCGAGAAGTACGACCTGGATCAGATCTACTGGACCAAGCACAGCAAGGAGGACTCGCCCGAGGCCTTCGAACTGCTGCGTGCCAACATGGAAGAGCTGGCCCGGCACTGGCACTCGCTGGCGCAGAAGGCCACCGCCGCCGCGCAGAAGACCCCGCTGTTCGACAAGGCGACCCAGACCTACGCCCGCTATCTGGCCCGCTTCAAGAACGCGGACAACCGGCCGGAGATCAATTTCCTGCTGGCCGAGGCGCACTTCCAGAGCGGCGCCTTCGAGCTGGCGGCGCAGGAGTTCGAGCGCAGCGCCTGGGACTATCCCAAGCATGAGCGCTCGGCCGAAGCCGGCTATGCCGCGGTGCTGGCGCGCCAGACCCTGGCCGAGAAGGCCGACCCGAAACAGCGCCCGCAGCGGGTGCGCGATTCGGTGGGCACCTCGATGCGCTTCGCCGACAGTTTCGCCGAGCATGCCGAGCAGCCCAAGGTCATGCTGCGGGCCGCGGAGGATCTGTACAGCATCCAGGCGCGCGACGAGGCGATCAGCGTGGCCACCCGGGTCACCGCACTGAACCGCCCCGAGCTGCGCCCCCTGCAGGCCCGGGCCTGGACCCTGATCGGCTATGCGCACATGGATGAGGAGCGCTACCCCGAAGCGGAAAAGGGCCTGAGCGAGGCCCTGCAGCGAGTGGCGGCCAACGATCCCAAGCGGGGCGAGCTGCGGGAAAACCTGGCCACTGCCATCTATCGCCAGGGTGAGGCCGCCCGTGAGGCCAAGGACCTGCCCGCCGCGGTGGGCCACTTCCTGCGGGTGCGCGAGGTGCTGCCAGGCAGCGAACTGGCCGCAGCCGGCGAGTTCGACGCCGCCGCCGCCCTGATCACGCAGGAGAAATGGAGCGAGGCGGCCCGGGTGCTGCAGAGCTTCCGCGCCAGCTACCCGCAGCACAAGCTGCAGCCGGAGGTCACCCGCAAGCTGGCCGGCGTCTTCCTCAAGGATGGCAAGCCGCTGCTGGCCGGCGCCGAATTCGAACGCATCGCCCGCAGCCCGGCGGAAAACCCGCAGGCCCAGCAGGAAGCCGCCTGGCAGGCGGCCAGCCTGTATGACGAGGCCAAGGCCATCGCCAAGGCCGAGGCGGCCTACGAATACTTCGCCACCACCTACAGCCAGCCCTATGCCCAGGTGCTCAAAGCCCAGGAGCGCCTGATCGAAATCAGCCAGGCGCGCGGCGATACCCGGAGCAACCGGCGCTGGCTGCAGGCCCTGATCGCCCGCGAGAAACTGGCCGGCGACCAGCGCAGCGTGCGCAGCCGGACCCTGGCCGCGCAGGCTGCCATGACCCTGGCCGAGGACAGCCGCGCGGACTTCGAACGGCGCCGCATCACCCTGCCGCTGGACCGCAGCGTGCCGGCCAAGAAGAAGGCCATGGATGAGGCGATGGCCGCATATCAGGCCGTGGCCGACTATGCCATCGCCGAGTACACCACCCAGGCCACCTACCGGATGGGCGACCTTTACGCGAATTTCTCGAAGGCCCTGCTGGAATCCGAACGTCCGCGGGGCCTGTCGGAGCTGGAGCGCGAGGAGTACCAGTTCCTGCTGGAAGATCAGGCCTTCCCGCTGGAAGAACAGGCGATCGGGATTCACGCGGCGAATGCCCGCCGCACCCTGGACGGGATCTACGATCAGTGGGTCAAGTCCAGTTACGCCGCGTTGGCACGCTTGTTGCCAGCGCGTTATGCCAAGACGGAACGCAGCGAGGTGACGCTTGAAACCCTGGATTAGGCCGGCAGCGCTGGGCCTGTGCGCGGTGCTGATCAGCGCCTGCGCCGGCCTGCCCTCGCCGCGCGGCCCCGCCGCGGCGGCAGAAAAGCCCGTCCTGCCCGAGGATTACGCCCGGGCCCTGGCCCTGCTCGAGCGCGAGCAGTGGGTGGCGGCCGAGCAGGCCCTGCTGAACTACGCCAGCGCCCACCCGGACATGAGCAGCCCGCAGGTCAACCTCGCCCTGCTGTACAAGCGCACCGACCGGCACGAAGAGGCCCGCAACGCGCTGGCCCGGGCGCTCACGATCAATCCCAAGCAGGCGGCCGCCCACAATCAGCTGGGCATCTACGCCCGTGAGGCGGGGGATTTCCAGGCCGCGCGCAAGGCCTATGAAACGGCCATCCGCAGCAATCCGGCCTACCCGAACGCCCATCTGAATCTCGCCATCCTGCTCGACCTCTACCTGCACCAACCCGGGGCAGCGCTGACCCATTACCGCCACTACGCCGAACTGATCGGTGAAGAGGCCCTGGACCAGACCGTGAAGAGCTGGATCGCCGATGCCGAACGCCAGGCCAAGGAAGGATAGACATGCCGTTTTGCAGCGCAACAATCCGCGCACTATCATATGCCGCGCTGGCCATCGCCCCCGGCCTGCTCCAGGCCCAGCAAGGTCAGCAGAACCAGCAGCCGGTGGAACTCGGCGGCACCACCATCATCGGTGACCGGGAACTCCCCATCGGTCTGTACATCTCACCCTGGCGCAGCGCCGACCCCGAATCCGGCATCGACCGGCCGTCGCGCTACCTGGATGTGGGCACGCAACCGCTGGACCCCGAAGTCTTCCGGCGCCAGGTGGAGTATCTGGACGCCCTCGACGCCGCCGCGCGGCGCAAATAGTCAATACAAGGAATGCTCATGGATGTCATGACGAATGTGATCCGCTTCTTCCAGGAAGGCGGACTGTTCATGTACCCGATCGTCGCGGTGCTGATTCTGGGCCTGGCGATCGCGATCGAGCGCACGCTCTACCTGCGCAGCACGCGGGTGGGCAACCGCAAGGTCTGGGAAGCGGTGGCTCCGCTGGTCGCGCAGGGACGCTACGACGCGGCCCTGGCGCAGACCGAGGAATCCGATACCGCGCTGGCCCGGGTGATGAGCTACGGCCTGGAGCGGACCAAGACCGCGCGCCGCCGCGAGGACCTGGAAATGGCCATGGAAGAGAGCCTGATGGAAGTGCTGCCGCAGATGGAACGGCGCACCCCCTTCCTGCAGGTGTTCGCCAATGTGGCCACCCTGCTCGGCCTGCTCGGCACCATCATCGGCCTGATCCAGGGCTTCACCGCGGTGGCCAATGTCAACCCGGCGGAGAAGGCCAATCTGCTGTCGGCCTCGATCTCGGTGGCGATGAACACCACTGCCTTCGGCCTGATGTGTGCCATCCCGCTGCTGCTGCTGCATGCCTGGCTGCAGGCCAAGACGACCGAACTGGTGGACAGCCTGGAAATGGCCACGGTCAAATTCCTCAACCAGTTCACCGAGACCCAGCAAGGCGCCGGCGAACGCGCCGCCGACAAGGCTCAAGGCTAAGACGCTGACATGAATCCGCGCTGGCGCCGACACCGCCTCCGCCAGGAGCCGGCGGAGATGAACATCACCGCCTTCATGAACCTGATGGTGATCCTGGTTCCGTTTCTGCTGATCACGGCCGTGTTCTCGCGTCTGGCCATTCTCGAGCTCAATCTGCCGAGCCCGAGCACCGAGCCGAGCGAGGACGAGCCCAAGCAGCAGCTCACCATCACCGTGCGTGAAGGCGGCATCACCGTCAGCGACCGCGATGGCGTGATCAAGCCCATTCCCAAGATCGCCGGCCAGCACAACCTGCCGGCCCTGACCGACCTGATGATCCTGATCAAGGACAAGGTGCCGCATGAAGTGAGCGCCACCTTGCTGCTGGAGCCGCAGATCGAGTACGACACGGTCATTCAGGTGATGGACGCCGTCCGCCTGGCCACGGCGGAACACACCGGCGACACCAAGGACCGTCAGCTGTTTCCGGCCATCGCGCTGGGTGATGCGCCGACCGCCGCCAGCGCTGGAGCGACACAGTGAAACAGACCCGCCGCGCCCACCGCATGGAAGTCCGGGCCGCCAGCAAGTCGCGGGTGGCGTCGATGAACATGGTGTCCCTGATGGACATCTTCACCATCCTGGTGTTCTTCCTGCTGGCCCAGTCCTCGGCAGTCGAAGTGCTGCCCAATACCGACAAGCTGGAGCTGCCGGAATCCCTGGCCGAGGAGCGCGCCCGGGAAACCGTGCTGGTCATGATCACCCACGATGACATCCTGGTGAATGGCCGCGCGGCAATGCCGACCGCCGAGGCTCTGAGTGCCGATGCCGATGGCATGCAGCGCCTGAAGCGGGCGCTGGAAGAGCAGGCCCAGCGGGTGGTGCGGGTCGGCGACGCCGACGAGCGCGATCGCGGCGAGGTCACCATCATGGCCGACCGCAGCCTGCCCTACGCCCTGATCAAGAAGGTGATGCTGGTCTGCACCCAGGCCAATTACGGGCTGCTGTCCTTCGCCGTTCTGCAGAAGGATCAGAGCACGGTGCAGCTGGGAGACGGTGAATGACCACGATCGCCTTCTCCCGCAACAGCTGGGCGGAACTCGAGCGCGATGAAGCCCGCTTTCACCGCACCCTGCTGCTGGTCGCGCTGCCCTTCATCATCCTGGGCATCATCATTCCGCTGTGGGAATTGACCGGGCTCAAGGAGGGCGGTGGTGAGGAGCTGTCCGACCGTTACGCCGAACTGCTGATGCAGTCCGCCGCCCGCCAGGAGAAGCCGGCGCCGGAGCCCGAACCGGTGGTCGAAGAAGTGGCGGAGGAACCGGAACCCGAACCCG
Source organism: Oceanococcus sp. (assembly GCA_041625325.1). GTDB lineage: Bacteria > Pseudomonadota > Gammaproteobacteria > Nevskiales > Oceanococcaceae > Oceanococcus. The sequence goes on from JBFJTN010000029.1 coordinate 13,785, forward strand.
AAGCCGAGCCGGAGCCCCAGCCGGAACCGGAAAAACCGGCCCAGAAGCCCGAGACCAAGCCCGAACCCAAGCCTCAGGTGGACGCCCGCGAGCAGGCGCGCCAGAACGTCGAGAAGAAATTCAAGAGCGCCTTCAACGCGCTGGACTCCCTGCGCGACAAGGCGCCGGTGGTCACCGCCAACAACCGGCCGCTGACCCAGGCGTCCAGCGCCAGCGAGGACGCCGCGCCGACCAGCAGCGGCGTGCTCACCTCCGATCTGTCGCGTGGCAGCGGCGGGGTCAGCGTGGCCCCCACCCGCAGCGCCAATGCCGGCAGCACCAGCCTGCGCGGTCGCCAGAGCACCCAGGTGGACAGCGTGATCGCGGCCAGCGGCGGGTCCGGCGCCGACACCAGCCAGGCCGGCTTCGGCGGGGATTCCCGCCTGCAGGGCCGCTCGCTGGAAGAGATCCAGGTGGTCATGGACCGCAACAAGAGCGGCCTGTACTCCCTGTACAACCGCGCCCTGCGCCGCGACGCCACCCTGCAGGGCAAGGTGGTGCTGCAGATCACCATCGCCCCCTCTGGGGCGGTCACCAACTGCGTGGTGGTGTCCAGCGAGCTGGGCGACAAGGAACTGGAAGAGCGCATCGTGCGGCGGGTTCAGCTGATCAATTTCGGGCCCAAGGACGTGTCCGAAATGACCATCAAGTACCCGATCCACTTCATTCCGAGCTGAGGCGGGGCGCGCCTGCGGGCGCCGCATGCAACTGTGCTCGCCGGGCGACTGCTTCTGGCCGCCCGGTCGCCCTGCACCCTGGCTGACTGCCGGCCTTTCCGACCCGTCCCGGAATACCCCCAGCGCCCGAGTCCATCGAGGACGTCGACGTCAACCAAAGGCAGGAGCGCACGCCAGTGCGCGATCATTCAATCCGGATGGCATTTCAATACGGATAATCCCCAGGGCGCCGGACCAATCCCGCGCGCACCGGATTCAGGACGATGTATCGGGCTGCCTGTTGGATGGACAGCCCGCTTCGAAGGGCCCGTTCGTGATACCCGCGCTGCCAGACGGCGCCGCTTCGACCCCGCCGCCTCCGGCCAGCCCTGGCACTGTCGCTCTTCAGTGGCCAGACCATACGAGCCAGCGGTTCAGGCCCCAGCCGCATCAGCCAATGGGCATGATCCGGCATCAGCACCCAGGCCAGCAGTTCACCGCCCCTCGGGCCGGCGCGAAAGCTTCGACAGGCGGCGCTCGCCAGCGTGGAATCCAGGAACAGCGGTTCGCGACGGCACACCCCGCTGGTAACGAGATCAACCTGACCCGGCTCTGACCATCTGCCGTGCCGGAGCGCGCGTTGCTGAGGGGATGTCTGATGGTCCGTTTGATCGCCCATAGGCAGGCCTACGGCAGGGCGGCTTTGGGGCGGACATGGGGATCGCGCACTGGCGTGCGCATCTGCAGGATGTGCGTGCAGACGATCACGCGTCGGCGCGGCCCTGGCACCCCGCCCGTCGGGGCGGGGTGCGCGGTGCTGTGGCTGGCCGGCGGCTCAGAGCACCGGCTGGGGCTGCGAGGCCTCGTTCAGCTGCTGCTCGTAGGCGTCCACGCTCCAGTCGCGGCCCAGGAAGTCCCGCACCAGCTCGGCGGCGGGGCGGCTTGAGCCCGGCGCCAGCACGGTGTCGCGATAGCGCTGGGCGGTGGCCGCATCCCGCAGGCCTTTGGCCTCGAACTGGCTGAACAGATCGGTGGCGATGGCCAGCGACCACTGGTAGGTGTAGTAGAAGGCGGAATAGCCATCCAGGTGCCCGAAATTGGCGTACTGGTGCACCTCCGGCAGACGCTCCAGCAGACCGAAGCGCTGCTCCATCTCGTCCCACATGGCCTTGAAGTCGACTTCCCCGGGCGGCCGGTTGTAGTAGTTCAGGGACACATTCGCGTAGGTCAGCTGGCGCAAGGTGCCCATGCCCAGGCCCACATTGCGGGCGGCGATCATCTTCTCGACCAGCGGTCGCGGAATCACCTGGCCTTTGCTGTTGTGCGCGAACTTGGCCAGGGTCTCGTAATCCCAGACCCACTCTTCCAGCATCTGCGAGGGCGCCTCGACGAAATCCCATTCCAGCTCGTGCATGGCGAGTTCCTGGAAGTCCGGCTGGGCCGAGAACAGCATGTGGATCAGGTGGCCGAATTCGTGCAGGAAGGTTTCCACCTGGCTGTGCTCCATCAGGCCGGTGTCGTGGCCACCGGCGGGGAAGTTGCACATCAGGGCGGCCACCGGCACACCCGCGCTGGTCGGCCCCAGGCGGATCGGGAAGGCCGCCGCATGGCTGAACTTGCCATCGCGGGGGTGCATGTCCAGATAGAAGCGACCGATCAGCTCGCCGTTCTGGTACAGGGCATGGGCGGTGACGCTGTCATGCCAGCGCGGGGCGTCCTTCCAGGGCCGCACCTCGACCGCGAAGAGGTCCTGGATCAGGGTGATGATGCCGTCGCGCACATTGTCATAGGCAAAGTACTGGCGCACTTCCTGGGAATTCAGCGCATAGGTGGTGCGGCGCAACCGCTCCTGCAGGTAGCCGCTGCTCCATTCCGGCACGCTCCGGGCCTGCGGCTGGATCTGCCGCAGGGTGGCCAGCAGCTCGCCGTATTCGGCCTGAGCCGCCGGACGGGCTGCCCGCTCCAGACGGTCCAGGAAGGCCTGGGCGCGGTCCGGGTCGCCCGCCATCTTGTTGGCCAGGGCGTAGTCGGCCCAGTTGGGGTAGCCGAGCAGGCCGGCGAATTCATGCCGCTTTTCCAGCAGGGCGCGCAGGATGGGCACGCTGTCCGGATAGCCCCGGTTGCGGAACATCTGCAGCACCTCCCGCCGCAGGCTGTCGCTGTGGGCGTAATTCAGGATGGGATAGACGTCAGGGTAGGCCGTGCTGATCTCCACCAGGCCCTGCGCATTGGGTTTGCGCGCCGCGATGTAGTCCGCTGGCAGGCCCTTGAGGGCGGCCGGCTTCACCAGCATGGTCTGGCGTGCCTCACGCAGCGCCTTGCCCCATTGCAGGCTGAGTTCGGTCAGCTCCGTGTTCAGGGCCTCGATGCGGGCCCGGGTGGCGGCATCCTTGTCCACCCCGCTGCGCCGGAAATCCTCCAGCACCTGCTCGAGCAGGAAGGCTTCGCGCGCGGACAGATCCTGCCGATCAATGCTCTGCAGCCGCTCGAACAGCGGGCGCGACAGCGAGATGCTGGCCTGCAGATCGGACATCTTCTGCTGGCAGGCATCCCCGGCCTCGCGCAGGGCAGGGTCCGGATGGGCCTCAGCCATGATGCTGCCCTCGCCGAAGCCGACCGCCAGCATCACCTGACGCATGGCATCGTAATCGGCCAGGTCGCCGCGGCCCGCGCGACCGCTGCGCGCGGCCAGTTCGTCGCGCATCTGCGCCACGCTGCGGTGGGCGCCGTCGCAGCGTTCGGCAAAGGCTTCGGCGCTGGCGGGCGCCAGGATCAGGCTGCGAGTCAGTTCGGCAGCAGACTCCGCGAATGCCGCGGCATCATTGGCCGGCTGCAGTGGCAGGCTGCTGCAGGCGCTCGCCAGAACGGCGCCCGCGAGGGCGATCAGTGAGACTGGGCGCATGATGATGGCTTCCCCCAAAAAGTCCTGAGCATGGCGAGCCGCCCTGGCCTTGTCCAGCCTGCGCGCTCACAAGTTTTTCATCTGCCGCCTGCTATCACGAAACACTGCTTCGCCAGATCCGACCCGTGACCGCAGCATCGACACCCGGCTTGTCGCCACCAGCAGGCGAGCAGGCCCAGGCCATAATGCTAAACTGTATGATTCGCCCGCGTAGAGTGTTTGCGCCCGGGCAAATCCCGCCATGGGCCGCCTCGGGCGGCCTTCCTGAAGGACTAGGAGAGTTCCCGTGACCACCACTTCCCGGCGCATGCCCGCGCTGCAGGGGCTGCTTTGGCTCCTCGCTACCCTGGCCAGCCCTCTGGCCCTGGCCACCAACCCGTCCGAGGGCAGCGTCAGCGCCGACAGCCCCGAGCTCAGCTTTGAGGCCGGCCCGCATCTGGTCTCCAACCCGGCCTACCCCGACACCGGCGTGTGCCTGAATCCTCTGCTGGTCTGTGACGACTTCGCCCTGACCGTCAATGTGCCGAGTGACCTCGAGGCCAATGGGCAGGTCGCCCGCATCACCGTGCACACGGTAGAGGCCGGCGGCACCGATGACTACGACATTTACCTGCTGGATGCCGAAGGCAATCAGCTGAACAGCTCGACGCAGGGGGGTACCCCTGAAGAGATGGTGCATTTCGTCGACCCCGGCCAGAGCAACTTCACCATCCGGGTGATTCCCTGGCTGGTCACCGGCACAGTGGCCAATACCAGCGTGACCCTGGAAATCTCCGATGGCAGCGGCGGCGGTGGCCAGGCCGGTGGCGGCGGCAATGGCGCGCCCGATGGCCGCCTGCCCTTCGACCCCGAGGCCCCGCGCTATCACGTGTATGTCTCTCCGCCCGAGGAAGGCAATGATGCCGGCGAGCCGACGGTGGGCTGGAACCCGCTGACCGAGCGCGCCATGTTCGTCTCCTACACCAACGCGCTGCGCGTGACCTTCCCGGAAAAGCTGGACGAGCCGCTGCCGGAAGCCTGCGCCGCCACCTGGGAAAACAAGTCCGGCCTGATCACCACGCTGAACTCGCTGGACCCGATCATGTACACCGACCAGGTGACCGGTCGCACCTTCAACTCGCAGCTGTCCGGTGCCAACTCGCTGTTCGAATACTCGGATGACGACGGCGAATCCTGGACCCCGGGCCAGATCGGCCTGCCCAATGGCGGCGCCGATCACCAGGGCGTGGTCTCCGGCCCCTACCCGGAAGGCTTCCCGCTGGCCGGCCTGCTGTATCCGAATGCGGTCTACTACTGCTCGCAATCGGTTGCCACGGCCTTCTGCGCGCGTTCCGACGACGGCGGCCAGACCTTCGGCCCCGGCTATCCCTTCAAGAACACCGACTGCGCCGCCGGCGCCCTGCACGGTCACCCCAAGGTCGCCCCCGACGGCACCCTGTACGTGCCGGACAGCTCGCAGTGCGTGGTCGCCACCGGCCTGGACGGTTCCTCGGAGAAGGTCGTCGCCTTTGTCAGCGAGGACGCCGGGGTGACCTACGACGTGCGTCCGATCCCGCAGAGCGAAGGCGGTGGCGCCGACGACCCCTCGGTGGGCATTGCCAGCGATGGCACCGTCTACATGTGCTACCAGAACGCCGATGGCACCGCCCGCGTGGCGGTCTCCCATGACAAGGGCCTGAGCTGGGAGAACGACCAGGACGTCGGCGCCGCCGCCGGTCTGGTCTCGACCCGTTTCCCCGCCATGGTCGCCGGTGACCCGGATCGCGCCGCCTGCGCCTTCCTCGGCACCACCACGGTGGGCCCGGATGCGGACCTCGCCTTCGAAGGGGTCTGGTACCCCTACGTCGCCACCACCTATGACGGCGGCGAGACCTGGGATCTGGTCAATGTCAGCCCGAACGACTACGTGCAGGGCTTCGGCGGCGTCGGTCCCAGTGGCACCAACCGCAATCTGCTGGACTTCAACGACCTGGAGCTGGACAACTACGGCCGGCCGATCTTCGCCTACGCGGATGGCTGTATCGGCAGCTGCGTGACCGATCCGGCCGCCAACAGCTTTGCCGCCAAGGGCACCATCGCCCGTCAGGTGGGCGGCCGCACCCTGTATGCCGAGTTCGACAATCTGGCCGGCAGCCGTTTCAGCACGTCGCCGATCGCGCCGGCCCCGGCCTGTGCGGTGCGCGAGCAGAGCCAGCGCACGGTGAACCAGACCCTGGTGGCCTGGAATGCACCCGACAACGGTGGCGCGCCGATCTCGAACTACGCGGTCTATCGCGCCAGCTCGGCCGCCGGACCCTTCGAGTTCATCGGCAACGCCGGTCCGAAGACCCGCTACGTGGACGCCACCGCCGACCTCAACGTGCCGGAATACTGGTACAAGATCGTGGCCGAGAACAGCGTGGGCAGCGCGCCGGACAGCAACGTGATCAGCCTGCCGATCGAGGAAGTCGTGCCGGTGGATACCTGCTCCCTGCCCGGCCAGACCATCGCGGTCGATGCGGTGGGTGACAGCGATGCGCCGCTGGATGATGTCGACTTCGTCTCCATCTCGGTGGCCGAACCGCCGGCCTTCGCCGATCACTTCGTGATCACCGCCAAGGTCGCGGGCTTCACCGCCGGCGAGCCGCTGCCGACCGCCTTCTACCCGCTGCTGTTCCCGCTGCTGAACAACCTGTACATCGCTATGGATGTGTCCCAGGCGACGCCGCGCTTCGTCTACGGCAGCTATGTGGACATCAGCAGCGGCGTGCTGAACTTCAGCGAAGAAGGCAGCCTGGATGAGCGCAGCACCTACGACGCCAGCGGCAATATCGTCTATGTGGTGCCCAAGGCGCTGTTCGGCAAGGCCACCGGCGAGGTGCTGGCCGGCTTCGACGCCCGCTCGCGCGTGGTCTACCAGAGCGTGCCCAGCCAGGACACGGCCGGCCCGGCCGACTATCTGGTGCGTGGCTCGGAAAGCTGCGGCAAGAGCGCCACGGTGCTGGCCAGCCTGCAGGGCTCGACCGGCGAAGGCGTGGCGCCGCTGAGCGTGGCCTTCACGGTCACCGGCAGCGCCAGTGAAGGCGCCCAGCTGGCCACCTTCTCGCTGGACTTCGGCGATGGCGAGTACATCGAGGATCGTCCGTTCAGCAGCGAAGGCATCGCCACGGTGAGCCACAGCTATCTGAACCCGGGCACCTACCGGGCCTACCTGACGGTGACCGACAGCCAGGGCCGCAAGAGCAGCAACCTGGCCGAGCACACGGTGGTCGCCGTGCTGGAGGAGCGCGGCGCCCTGAGCGCGCTGCGTGGCGGGGCGCTGGGCTGGCTGCTGCTGGTCCTGCTGCTGCCGCTGGCCTGGCGTCGGCGCGGCTAGTCCACAGGACGGCCGGACAGGGTCAGCGGCACGCGCCCTGCTCCGGATCTGAGCGATCAGGCAAGGGCGTCGATGGGAACATCGGCGCCCTTTTCTTTTGGCCAGGATTGCGCGACTGCACCACACCGGCACCCAGGGCACTTGACCCTCAACCCGGGTCCAGGGTTTACACTGCGACCACGATGACAGCACACATGCATTCCAGGACTGGCGTCCTGTCCGCCCTGCTGGCGGCGATGCTGATCTGGCTGCCGTTCAGCCAGGCGACGGCCCTGTGCTGTGCCGAATCGGCGCTTCCCGCCGCGGGCTCCCCCACGCAGGACCTCTCCGCCGAGCCCTGCCATGAGGGGCAGACCCCGGCATCCGATGCCGTCACGGCCGACCACAACGACAGCTGCTTCAGTGGCTGCCTGCTGCTGGTCCACGCCCCGCTACCCGCATCCGGCCATCCGACCAGCCCCGCGGCCAGCCTGGCAGTTGCGCCGGCCGCGAACCCGGCCTCGCTGCAGCCCGCCCATCGTCTGCCGCTGCTCAGGCCACCAGCCCTCTCGCACAGCTGAATCCGGGAGCCGGCGCCATGCGCACCGGCCATATTCGCTTTTGGAGATGTGCAGATGTCTGATATCAACCTTTATTCACGGCGACGCTTTGTCCAGGGTCTGGCCCTGGGGGGCAGCGCTGCCGCGCTCGGCCTGTGGCGCCAGGCCGCCCATGCCGCCGCGCCAAACATCCTGTCCGGTCGGGAGTTCGATCTGACGATCGGGGAAAGCCCGGTCAATTTCACCGGCAAGGCCCGCCGGGCCACCACCATCAACGGCACGCTGCCTGCACCGACCCTGCACTGGCGCGAGGGTGACGAGATCACGCTGCGGGTGCGCAATACCCTGCGCGAGACCAGCTCCATCCACTGGCACGGCATCCTGCTGCCGGCCAACATGGACGGCGTCCCGGGGCTGTCCTTCCGCGGCATCGCCCCGGGCGAGACCTTCACCTACCGCTTCAAGGCGGTGCAGAGCGGCACCTACTGGTACCACAGCCACTCCGGCTTCCAGGAGCAGACCGGCCTGTACGGCGCCATCGTCATCACCCCGCGCGAGCCCGAGCCCGTCCAGGTCGACCGCGAGCACGTCATCGTGCTGTCGGACTGGAGCGACGAGGACCCGCGGCATGTCTTCGCCACCCTGAAGAAGATGTCGGACTACTACAACTTCGATCAGCAGACCCTGGGCGACTTCCTGCGCGACAGCCGCCGGCAGGGCCTGGCCGCGACCCTGGAAGATCGAGCCATGTGGGGGCGCATGCGCATGATGGCCACCGATCTGGCCGATGTCTCCGCCTACACCTATACCTACCTGGTCAACGGCAGGACCCCGGCCGGCAACTGGACCGGCCTGTTCCGGCGCGGCGAGAAGCTGCGCCTGCGTGTGATCAACGCGGCGGCCATGAGCTTCTTCGACGTGCGCATTCCCGGCCTGAAGATGACCGTGGTCGCCGCCGATGGCCAGAACGTGCACCCGGTGACGGTGGACGAATTCCGTATTGGCGTGGCGGAGACCTACGATGTGATCGTCGAGCCGGATCAGGACGAGCCCTATACGATCTTCGCCCAGTCCGCCGACCGCACCGGCTATGCCCGCGCCACCCTGGCACCACGCGCGGGCCTCTCCGCGGCGGTGCCGCCGCTGGATCCGCGCCCGCTGCTGAGCATGGCCGACATGGGCCATGCGGGTCATGCTGCCCACGGCGCGATGGATCACGGCCCGCATCAGGCCGGCGCGGCCCATGACGGCATGGGCCGCTGCACCCCGGAGCACGCCGCGATGGGGCATTGCGACCTGCCACAGGACCATCACATGGGCCATGGCGGCCACGGCATGGCCGCCATGCTGGCCCATCCCGCCTCCGAGCGGGGCAACCCCGGCGTCGACATGCAGACCATGAGCCCCAGCCACAGGCTGGACGATCCCGGCATCGGCCTGCGCAACAACGGCCGCCGGGTGCTGAGCTATGCCGACCTGAGCAGCCTGTTCCCCGACCCCGACGGGCGCGAACCGGGGCGCGAGATCGAGCTGCATCTCACCGGCCACATGGAGCGCTATATCTGGTCCTTCGACGGCATCCGCTTTGCCGATGCCGAACCGCTGCGCCTGACATACGGCGAGCGCCTGCGCATCACCCTGGTCAATGACACCATGATGGAGCATCCCATCCACCTGCACGGCGTCTGGAGCGATCTGGAACAGGCCGATGGCCGCTTCGGGGTGCGCAAGCACACGGTGAACATGCCGCCCGGCACCCGGCGCAGCTACCGGGTCAGCGCCGATGCCCTGGGCCGCTGGGCCTACCACTGCCATCTGCTGTTCCACATGGAAGCGGGCATGTTCCGGGAGGTCCGGATCGATGTGTAATGCCATCAAGCGCTACCTTGTGATCCTGGCCGGACTGTTGCTCGGCAGCAGCGCGCTGGCCCAGCACGCCGGGCATGATATGGGCGGGCAGAAGGCCGGAACCGCCCCGCAGGAGCCGGCGGGACAGGCCAGCCACCGGCAGACCCGGGAGCCCACCGACGCGCAACCGGCGCTGCCTCCGCCGACGCCGGAGCAGCTGGAGGCGGCCTTTCCCGACCTCGGCGGCATGGACATGAAGCATCACATGCGCACGCCGCTGCTGGCCTATCTGCTGGTCGATCAGCTGGAGTGGCAGGATGCCGACGAAGGCAGCACGCTGAGCTGGCAGCTCGGTGGCTGGCTGGGCTATGACTACAACCGCCTGTGGTGGCGCAGCGAAGGGGCCCGGGTGGCCGGCGAGTACGAGGCGGCCGAGGCTCACCTGCTCTATGGTCGCGCCATCGCCCGCTGGTGGGATCTGGTCGTCGGCCTGCGTCAGGATGTCGAGCCCGGACCTTCGCGCGCCTACGCTGCGCTGGGCGTGCAGGGCCTGGCGCCCTACTGGTTCGAGACCCAGTTCACCGTCTACGCCGGCTCGGGCGGCCAGTTTGGTGGCCGGCTGGAACTGGAATACGAACTGCTGCTGAGCAACCGGCTCATCCTGCAACCCGTGCTGGAGCTGGAGGCCTGGCGCCGCAGCGAGCCGGAACGCGGGCTCGGCCGCGGTCTGGCCGAGGCCGAGGCCGGCCTGCGCCTGCGCTACGAAATCCGCCGCGAGCTCGCGCCCTACGTCGGCCTCAACTACGCACGCGCCTTCGGCGAGACCGCCGATCTGCTGTCGGCGCACGGCGAGGACAGCGACGCGCTGGCGCTGGTCGCCGGCCTGCGCTTCTGGTTCTGATTCCCGGATCTTTTCCCAACCCACCTCAGCACAACCCGACGGGGCTTGGCCCCGGGGAGTATCGAATGTCCCGAATTCCTGTTTTCCTCCGCTTTCTTCTATTGCCGCTGCTGCTCGGCGCCTGCGGCGCCGACGATCCCGCCAGCGCGGCCCGGAGCAGCGACAGTCCGCCCCCGATCACTGTCTACAAGAGCCCCACCTGCGGCTGCTGCGGCCTGTGGGTGGACCACATGCGCGAGGCCGGCTTTCGCGTCGAAGTGATCGAGGAGCAGAACCTCGGCCCGCGCAAGGCCGCGCTCGGCGTGCCGCCGGGCATGGGTTCCTGTCACACGGCCACGGTGGGCGGCTACGTGATCGAGGGTCATGTGCCGGCGGATGATGTTCGCCGCCTGCTGCTGGAGCGTCCCGCCGCTCGCGGCCTGGCCGTACCGGGCATGCCGATCGGCTCCCCGGGCATGGAGATGGGCCATCGGCGTGACCCCTACACGGTCTGGCTGCTGCGCCAGGACAGCCCGCCGCAGGCCTTCGCCCACCATGGCCAGGGAGGCGCCGAAAAAAACCCTTGACTCTGGATTTAAGTCCAGGGTTTAGATTGAAGGTCCACATGACACCCGCTCCAAGGAGCCGCCGATGAACAGCAACCCCGCCTGCCATCACCCCAGGTCCCCCGAGCATGACCATGCGCCTCAACAGGGCCATGCCGATACGCAGACCACTCATCAGCACCATGGCCAGGGACACGATCAGGCCGCGGAGGCGCCGGCCACCCCCGCGGCCTGCTGCCATGGCGGCGGATCGCGCTCCCCGGCGGCCGCCGCGCCGGCCCGCGGCAC
>JBFJTN010000030.1:0-24816 GCA_041625325.1 Oceanococcus sp.
GCAATGGTTACAACCTGTACCGGATCCACAACAGCTATATCGGCCTGCTCGGGATCGCCGGCATCTTCGGTGCGCTGGCCTTCGCCTTGCGGGAATCCTATTTCGCCCGATCGATCATTCACCTGTGTCGCCGCTCTCCACGGGCGCCCCCGATCAGCTTCCTGATCGCCGGACTGGCCGGCAGCTACGTGATCTGGCTGCTGTCACTGGCCAAGAACTTCGTGGTTGGTGCGGAATCTCCGCAAATCCTTCTGGCACTGATCGCCCTGCTCTATCACGCCAGCCAACGGCCTGCAGTCCAAAGCAGTCCCGCATGATGGAGCCGTGGGACCAGTCTGACAGCGCCCTGAAACAGAGCCCTCTGCCTGGCCCGGCGCCATCGCCATGCCTCGCCGACCGGGCGGCTGGCGACCGGCGGCAAATGCTGGCCCTCCCCGTCACGGCATGAAATATCGGGCGGAAATCGATGGCCTGCGTGCCGTCGCGGTGCTGCCGGTCATGATGTTTCATGCGCAGGTCCCGGGCTTTTCCGGTGGCTTCGTCGGGGTTGACGTGTTCTTCGTCATCAGCGGCTACCTGATCACCCTGATCATTCTGGACGCGCAAGCACAGGGCGGGCTGCGCCTGCTCGATTTCTATGAGCGGCGTGCACGCCGCCTGCTGCCCATGCTGCTCCTGGTTATCGCCGTCAGCTTTCCCCTCGCCTGGCAACTCATGCTGCCGGACGCGCTGGAGAATTTTGGCCAGAGCGTTGTCGCCAGCCTGCTGTTTGGCAACAACATCCTGCTCTGGCTGACCTCCGGCTACTGGGATTTGCAGTCGGAGTTCAAGCCGCTGATTCACACCTGGAGTCTGGCGGTTGAGGAGCATTTCTATCTGATCTATCCCGCCACTCTGCTTCTGGCCTTGCGCCCTGGGCGCTGGCTTGCGGTGGTCCTGGTCTCAGCCACGCTGGCCTTGAGCCTGGGCCTGTGTCTGGCGCTGTATCGCGCCATGCCGGATGCCAGCTTCTATTTGCTGCCCACCCGTGCCTGGGAACTGATGGCGGGCGCCAGCTGCGCGCTGGCCCACCGCTCCCGAATGCAGCTGTCGAACCCGTGGCTCGCCGCGGCCGGCCTGGTCCTGATCGCCTGCTCCGTGGTCGCCTTTGACAAGACCACGCCCTTCCCCTCGCACTACACCCTGTTGCCGGTGCTTGGCGCCGCCCTGTTCATCGGCTTCGCCAAGCCCGAACACGCGGTCACCCGGCTGATGTCGCAACGCTGGCTGGTAGGCATCGGCCTGGTGAGTTACAGCGCCTATCTCTGGCACCAACCTCTGCTGGCCTTCGCCCGGCTGAACAGCGTTTCAGAACCGCACTGGCAGACCCTGGGGCTGATTTGCCTGGCCTGCCTGCCGCTGTCGTGGCTCAGCTGGCGCTTCGTCGAACGCCCGGCCAGACGCCGCACGACCCTGCCCTCGCGGCGCTTCTGGATCAGTCATCTGGGCGTGGCGGGCATCCTGGCAGGCGCCGGCCTGGCTCTGCACCTGCTGCATGGGGTCCCCGGCCGCATGTTCGCCAGCGGCCAGCATGACATGGCGGCCGGCATGCAGATCTCCTACAACATGCGCATCTACCAGTATCAGCGCGACCGCTTCGCCGCAGGTACGCAACGCAAGGTGCTGATTCTGGGCAACAGTTTTGCTCGGGATTTCTTCAACGCCGCGCTGGAAGCCGGCGCGCTGATGCAGGACGACGTGATCTATCGTGATGACATCGGCCCCTGCTTCAGTTTTTCGCCCCGGCCAGCCAGCACGGACGCGCTGCTGCACGCTGCCGATATCGTGATCTTCGCCTCGGGCCAGTACCGACCGGAGTGCCTGGCCCAGGACAACGCCTGGCTGAGGTCCGCGAGCGTGCAACGGACCCTCTACATCGGCCCCAAGGACTTTGGCTACAAGCTGAAAGTGTTTGCCCGAACGGCGCCAGCCGACCGTCCGCGCATCCAGGTGCGCATGAAGGACAAGGTCATACTCTCGAATGCCTTCTATGCGGAACGCATTCCAGCCGGGCAGTTCGTCGATCTCATCGCCCTGCTCAGTCCCGATGGCAGGACCATGCCGGCATTCACGGAGGACGGCAACATCATTTCCCAGGACGGCAAGCACCTGACCCGCGCGGGCGCCCGCTACTTCGGCCAACGGGTGTTCTGTGCCCCGCCGCTGTCCGAACTGTGGACCGTCACCACCTGTCGCGCCGTCCGATAGACTGGCGGCTTTCCTTTACGCCAAGCTGACGCCGATTTGAACATCCTGATATTCACGCCGTTTTTCGCACCGCGCGTGGGCGGGGTGGAGACCGTCAGCCAGCTGCTGGCGGCCGCGTTGAATGTTCGCCACCAGGTCAGCCTGGTGACCACCACGCCAGGCCCTGCCGTTGACCCGGGCTTTCAGGTGTTGCGTGGCCCCTCCCTCGCGGCCATCACCCGCCTGTGTCGGCGAGCCGATGCCATCCTGTCATTCGGTCCCAGCCTGCGCTTCATCCCCATCCCGCTGCTGCTGGGCAAACCGCTGGTCATCAATCACTACACCTGGTTCGCCCCCGACCGTGAACCGATCACCACGATTCAGCGCGCCCTGTGCCGCCTGCGCAGGGTGACCAACCTGGCGCCCAGCCGGATGCTGGCCGAGGAGATCGACCTGAATGCCCGCTACATGCCCAACCCCTTCGACCTGGACCTGTTCCTGTGCACCCGCAGCGAGACGCGCAATCGGGATGTGGTCTTCCTCGGCCGCCTGGTCAGGGAAAAGGGTGTGGACGTGCTGTTGCGCGCGCTGGGGCGACTGCAGCAGCGGCACCAACGCCTCCATCTCACCGTGATTGGCGAGGGACCAGACGAAGCCCGGCTCCGCAGCCTCGCGCACCAGCTGGGCGTGGCGGGTCAGGTGGAATGGGCAGGCCGCCTGCAGGGCGAAGCGCTCGCGCTGGCCCTGTCCTCGCACCGGATCATGGCCGTGCCATCGGTCTGGCGGGAACCCTTCGGAGTGGTCGCGCTGGAGGGCCTGGCCAGCGGCTGTCGCCTGCTGGTGTCGGACAATGGCGGCCTGATCGAGGCGGCAGGCCCCTCCGCCCGTCATTTCGCAGCCGGCGATGATGCGGCCCTGGCCGACGCGCTGGAGGCCAGCATCGCCACGCCGGCAACCGCCGACCAGACGGCCGGCGCCGACGACCACCTGGCCTCGTTTCGGGCCGACCGGGTCGCGACGCAGTACGAAACCCTGTTCAGACATCTCATGGAGCGGCGCCAGTGAACGCCATCAGCCACTATGTCCGGCGCGAATCCCGCTATCTGATCCGCCGCATCGCCCACCTGCTCTGGCTGCGTCGGCGCCAGGCCCGCCAGCCGCTCGGGCGCTTCGGCCAGCTGCCCTACGCCACCCATGCCATGCACAAGCTGTGCACGGAGTATCATTTCGAAACGGTGCTGGACGTCGGCTCCGGCGCCGGACTGCACGCAGCCTGCTTTGCCGAATTCGGCAAGCAGGTTGTCGGGATCGACACTGGTGATTCCGTGTATTTTCGCGCCCGCCGGCATGACTACGACGTGATCCGGGGCAACTTCCTGCAGCTCGAACTGGAGCGGCAGTTCGATTGTGTCTGGGCCTCGCATGTGCTGGAGCATGCCCCGGATGTCGGGCAGTTTCTGCGCCGCATCATCGACGCCACCAAACCGGATGGCGTGATCGCCATCACCGTGCCGCCGCTCAAACCGAATATCGTGGGCGGCCACCTGAACCTGTGGAATCCTGGCCTGCTGCTCTACAACCTCATCCACGCCGGGCTGGATTGCCGGCATGCGGCCGTGCTGCGCTACGGCTACAACATCAGCGTCATCACCCACAAGCGCCCGCGCCCGGCCGTCGAACTGCAGCACGACGCCGGCGATATCGACCGCCTGGCGCCGTATTTTCCGCTCAGCGTCGCGGAAGCCTTTGATGGCCGCCTTATGCGGGTGAACTGGTAGACGCCGGCGGCTGGAGGCCTTCGCCCAGCGGCGCGTTCGCGTACAGGTAAATCGGCGGATTGGCGAGATACTCGCCGCCCTGCAGCCCGGACTGATCATCGGCAGCCAGCAGCGCCAGAGCGCCACTGCCGCGATGAACGCTGGCGCGCCGGCAATATCGGTAGGTCCGGGACAGCAATTCATGCGCCTCGGCAAACTGGCTGGGATAGAGCTCGATCTGCAGGATCCTGGGCGGCGCCTGTGACAAGGTCCGCTGGCAACCCTGCAGGAAGGCCAGCTCGCTGCCCTCGATGTCCACCTTCACGAAATCCACCGCCCGACCATCCAGCACCTGATCCAGGGTCTCCAGGCGAATGGTCTCGGATCGGACTTTCCCCCCGAAAACCTTGGGAAACATCTGCAGCCAGCCCGGATTCACGGAATTGCCCTGATTGTGTGACCGGGACAGGTAGATTTCCCCGCTCCCCGCATGATCCGACAGGGCCAGCGGGTAGACCGTGAGACGGGGGTCGCCGATGGTCTGCAGGCGGGCCGCCAGTGACGACACCGGCTCGAACGCGAGGACCTCGCCGGCCCCCTCGCGCAGGTAGACCAGCGTGGTGAAGCCGATATTGGCCCCGGCATCGACCACCCGGTCGCCCGGCCGCAGCAGAGATCGGGCGATCAGCACATCGATGGTCTCCGGATCCTGCCAGTATCGCCGCTCGTGCGGAATCCGCAGATTCAGGCGCAGATCATGCTCGCCAATCCGGATCGTTCTGTAGGGTCGCAGCGCGAATCGCTGCCCCATGTCTACAAGAAAATTGATCGCGCGCACTCCGAAAATCCGCAGCAGAATCCGGCTCGCCCCTGACCGTCCGTCCACACACAGGGCGACCGGAATCCGGTGCGTGGGCCGCTGCGCCGATCATACCGAATCGGCAGGCTCTCACTGCTCATTCAACAGGAACCGCAGCAGCGCAGCGCGTGCCCGATCCACATCCGCCGAATACTCCGCGCTGTAGCGCGCCAGGTAATCCGCCCGCTCGTCGACAGCAGCCGCCTCGCAGGACGGGTAATCGGCAAACCGGGCACAGACCTGCAAGGGCACCCCCCGGCACAGCGTTTCGAAACCCACCCCGCTGTTGCAGACGTAGACCCGCGCGGCGCCATCAATCAGGGCGATCGAATCCATTTCCTGCATGAACTGCAGATCCGGCACCAGCGCCTCCAGGGCCCGCCAGACGGCCAGGGTCGTTTTCGCCCCGTCCATGGGATGGTGCTTGACCACCAGCGCCCGACCGGCCCGCTGTTTCAGGGCGCGGCGAATCGGCGAGGTCCAGGCGCCGAATCCGGCAAAACCGAGCACCGAGTCACCGGGCACCTGCAAGGCCACGAATTCGTACTCCGCCGGCAGGCGCACGCTGGTGCCGCCCGCCTCGCGCTCGAACCAGTACTTTTTCTCGATCGCCTTGCACGGCTCCCGCCGCACGCCGATGCGGGCTGCCGCGCCAAGGGAGCGCGCGAACGCCCCGGCTGAGGAATACGCATCCCGGTAGAGGTGGTACTCCCCCCGCTCGAAGCCCACCTTCCAGAATTGCGCGCGCCGCGCCAGCGCGGGACTGGCCACCGTGTGGTAGGCACACAGACGAGCCACATTGGTGGCCAGCCGCAGAAACACGCTGCAGCTCCCACAGCGACGCTGGTCCCGGATGGCCAGTGACACGCCCTGTTCGCGCAGCTGCGCCTCGACCCCGTCGTACACCCAGCGCACCGGATCGGACACGAACCATCCATTGGGGCGATACAGGAGAACCGTGCCGGCCGGGTAGGCCATGCGCACGATCAGGCCTTCCTTGGCCCACCAGAGGAAGTCGCGCAGGGCGTGATAGAGATATTTCACCTGCGAATAGCAATCGGCGCGAAACAGCACCCAGGCCAGTCGAATTTGCTGCATCAGCCGACTCATCTTTCGCGGCGCCGGGCTTACCCGGCGTGTCCGGCCGGCGCGGACAGCTGACCACGCTCGATTGCCGGCGCGGTGGACGGGGCCGCCTCCCCAGGCAGACGAACGTCCCCCTGGCTCATGTCGTAGCCGTAGGCAGCGGCCACATCGGCACAGGCCTGGGCAATGCGCTCCCGCTCCCAGTCAAACAGAACGGTCTTGTACTGTTCCAGCGAACTGCTGGAGATGGGGCGAGACAGATCCGATTTGCCGTGTCCGGAAGGATATTGCCTGTACTGCTCATGGGAATTCAGCAGCGCAGGGTCGAAATCCAGCTCCAGTGCGGCGCACACCCTTGCCAGTTCGGTGGCCGGATCGAGGACCAGGCGTTCGTAAAGCACCACGGGCAGGTCCAGATCCGCCAATGCCCCCATGCGTCTGCGGTAGAACAGGACAAACTGCTCGAGCGGGGTCAATTGCGCGAGCTTCGGCACCAGCGCCGGCTCGATATCACCCATCCAGTTCTGCAGGCGCTTGAGATTCTGCTGCCAGCAATGACCCCGCGGCGATTCGCGCTGCTCGCTGTCGAATGTCTTCATGCTGGCGAAGATGGCCAGCGGGTTGCGGGCCAGGACAAAACCGCGAAACGGGTAGGCATGCTCCCAGGCCCCCTGCTTGACGAACAGGACGTTGGTCGGCCGGGGCGCCTTGTGCCGCAGCAATGGGTGCCTGACCGCGATGCTGGTCGCGCGACGCTTTTTCAGATGGCGGAATAGCCGGCCGTCCCGCCGCGAGTCCGAGGCCCAGAGATTGTGGCTGTACAGCACCCGGGGATGCGCCGCCATGCAACGCATCATCAAGGTCTCACCACTGCGGGCCATCGAGGCCATGTGAAAAATCGGGATCTGCTGAAACACGCCGCTGTCCTGGGCTATTGGTGTCGACTGGGCATAGGCTAGACCTTAAACTGGCTGAAGGCGACGCCTGGTGCCTCAGCCGGAGGCGCCCTGTAGGCTTCCCCCTTCCCAGTATAGATCGCTCGCCCATGTCCGACCCCGGTCTCGTTTCCGTCGTGCTGCCGACCCGCAATCGGGCAGCGCTGCTGCCTCGCGCGATCCACAGTGTGCTGGGCCAGACCCACCGGGAGCTCGAGCTGATCGTCGTCGACGATGCCTCATCTGACGGCACGGCAGAGCTGATCGCCAGCATTCCTGATGCCCGCCTGCGCTATCTGCGACTCGACCGGAACCTGGGCGTGAGTGGCGCGCGCAATGCGGGCATCGCCCAGGCGCGCGGCAACTGGCTGGCGTTTCAGGACAGCGACGATGAATGGCGGGTCGAGAAACTGCAGCGGCAGCTGGCGGCGGCCACCGCCGACACACAGATGGTCCTGTGCGGCAGCTGGTACCCCGAGTGCCCCTGGCAATCGCTGATCCAGGCCGACCCGGACCGCGAGGTGTCCGATGTGAGCGATCGCATCTTCGTCAGGATCCCGGCCGCACCGACGTTTCTGATTCGCGCCGAAGCCCTGCGCCGGGTCGGCGGCTTCGATGCCGAGCTCTCCTTCTGCGAAGACTGGGAGCTGGCCCTGCGCATCCACGGGGTCGGCCAGATCCTCTGGGTCAATCTGCCGCTGGTGATTCAGCACCGCACGCCGGACAGCCTCTTCACCACGGAGATCAACGCCATTGCCGGCCTGAGCCATATCCTGCGCAAGCACGAGGCGCTGCTGCGCGGACATGCCGAGGCCTGGAGCTGGTATTCCAACTGGCTGGGCCAGACCTTGTGCCAGTTCGATCGCTGTCGCGATGGCCGGCGACACTTTCTGGAGGCCATCCGGGCCCGTCCGGCGACTGCCCGCAGCTGGCTCAATCTGGCCGCCTCGCTGCTGGGGTCACGCGCGTTCCGCGCCTACCTGAACACCGGTCGGGGCCTGCGCCGCGCGCTGCGGCACGCGGCCTGATAACCTTCCCCGCACGCCGGAACCCTCTACAGGACGTAGCATGACTCGACGCACAGACGTGGTCGTTACCACGATCTTCGAACCGCAGTGGCTGGACGGTTATCTGCAGGCCATCGAAGACAATGACCAGAAGGATTGGGTCACCCTGCGCATCATCTGCGACCGCAAGACCCCGGACAGCGTGGCCAGCGCGGCGGCGCAAGCGCAGGCCCGCGGCTTCGCCATCGACTGCCCCAGCCTGCAGGAGCAGGAAGACTATCTTCACAAGCTGGGCCTGGCTGAGGATTTCATTCCCTGGAACACCGACAACCGGCGCAATATCGGCTTTCTGCGCGCCTGGGAGTCGGGCGCCGAGGTCATGATCTCCATCGATGATGACAACTACACCCTCCCGGGCAGCGACTTCATCGGTGAGCACGCCGTGGTCGGGCAGTCCAGCAGCGCCTGCACGGATGCCCAGGTGGCCGATGCCGCGCCATGGTTCAATATCTGCGAGCGCCTGGAACTGAATACCCCGGCCGCGGTGTTTGCCCGCGGCTTTCCCTATGCCGCCCGCGATCCGCGGCACTGTGCGCCCCTGCGTGCCCGGCACGGCGACGACGCGGATCGCATGATCGCGGTCAATGCCGGGCTCTGGATCGACGATCCGGACGTTGATGCCCTGTCCCGCCTGGCACTGGCCCCCCGCGCCCGCCAGGCGCACGCCGGCGCGGTCATCCTCGGGCCGGCGACCTGGAGCCCGATCAATACCCAGAACACCGCACTGGTTCGCGACGCCATTCCCGCGTACTACTACCTGCGCATGGGCTTCCCTCTGCAGGGCCTCAAGATCGACCGCTTCGGCGACATACTGTCCGGTTACTTCATGCAGAAGTGCACCCAGCACCTGCAGCATGCGATTCGCATCGGTTCGCCCGTCGCCGAACACCGCCGCAGCCCGCACAATCTTTTCAAGGATCTCTACCACGAGCTGGCCGGCATCGTCCTGATCGAGGAACTGCTGCCGTGGCTGATGGAGTTGCGCATCGAGGGCGACGACTATCGCTCCGCCTATCGCTCGCTGGCCGCCGCCCTCGCGGCAGACGCCGATCGTTTCACGGGCTTCGTCTGGGATGAGGGCGGGCGCCAGTTCCTGCGGGAGACGGCCGCCTGCATGAACCGGTGGCTGGACACGATTGACCGTCTGGGCTGATGTCTGACGCATTGTCGTCTGCTGCCCAGGTGCCGGACGGCTCCGGGCCGCCCGCTGCCGCGGCCACCACGCCTGCGGAGCGCCCGGCCCAGCCCTGGCTGCGGGGCGTGCTGACCGAACAGGACATGCTGATCATCGCCGGGGGCTATCGCTGCGGCACCACCTCCCTGTTCAGCTATCTGGCGTCGCATCCGGACATCAACCCCAGCGTGATCAAGGAACCTGCGTTCTTCTTCACGCTGCGCCACCGGGAACAGCCGCAGACCTCCTATCCGCCCGGCGATGAAGTCTGGGCATACCTGTCGCTGTTCCGGCGCCGGCGCGCCCCGGTGCTGATGGAAGGCACCAGCAACTACCTGAACGATCCTGGCTGCGCGGAGCGGATCCACGCCGCGCTGCCCGGGGCGAAAGTCGTCATCCTGCTTCGCGACCCGGTGGCCCGGCTGGAGTCCTGGTACCGTTTTCTGCGCTTTCAGCATCAGATCGATCCGCAACTGTCGATTGACGCCTGGGTCGAGCAGCAACTGGCCGACCCCCGAGCGACGGAGCAGCGTCCGTATCCCTTGCAGGCGGTTGACCACTGCGCCTATGCGGCCTACGTCGAGTCCTATGTGCGCGTCTTTGGCACGCAGCGGCTGCTCCCCCTGTGGTTCGACGAACTGAAGGCCGATCCGCATGCGGTGACCCAGCGGGTCTGCCGCTTCGCCGGGCTGGATCCTCAACGCCTGGGCCGGGCGCAGTTCCGCACGGAAAACGCGTCCTCCCGCATCCGTTACCTGCGCCTGTTCACGGCCTATCGGCGCAGTCACCGGGTCCTGATCAGACTGCTGCAGCCCCTGCCGCGATGCCAGTTCCGCTTCAAGACCTGGCTGTTCGGTCGCTTCGAGCCCTGGTTGCTGAGGCGACTGACCGCGCCGGCCGACCGACCGGCCCTCTCGCCCGCGCTGGTGCGCCGGCTGCGGGCTCATTTCGCCGCTGACGAAGCGCGCCTGGCAGCCATCCTGCACAGCGCCCCACCCTGGCGTCCGGATCTGTCCCCGCAGACCGGGGCTGCCGATGCCGGCCCCGGACACTGACATGAAGATACCGCCTGCACAGGCGCCCGCGGTGCTGGAACGCTGTCCGGCTCCATTCCTGGTCATTGCCGGCAGTTACCGCTGCGGCTCCACCGCCCTGTTCCGTCACCTCGGCGCGCACCCGCATATCCTGCCGACACGCTTCAAGGAAACGGGCTTTTTCATGCCGCTGTCCATGCGCGCCGGACCGCCCTATCCCCTCACCTACGGCAAGCATCGGCTGCAGCAGTTCCTGAACCTGTTCGACGACACTGGCGCCGTGCCGGATGCCCTGCACCTGGAGGCGACCCCAACCTATCTGTACGTGCCCGAGGCGGCCGAGCGCATCGCTCATGCCCTGCCCCAGGCCAGAATCCTCATCTGCCTGCGCGAACCGGTCTCGCGACTGGTGTCCTGGTTCCATACGCTGAAACTGCTGCGACAGCTCGACCACGACCTGGACTTCCAGCGGTTTCTGGCCATGCAGACCGATACCGACGCGCCGCCTCAGCGCTCGGATTTCATCCACCGGGCGCAACTCCATGGCCGCTACGCGCCGTACATTCAGCACTACTTCGACATCTTTGGCCGCGAACGGGTGCTGGTCGTGTATCTCAGCGAACTGCAGCAGGCACCGCGGGAAACCCTCGCCCGCATCGCCCGGTTTGCCGGCATCGATGGCGGCTTCTTCGACAGCTACGATGTCGGCAGCGTAAACGCCGCGAAAATGCTCCGCTATCCGCGCCTGCTGGACCGCTACCTCGCACTCAAGCGCGGCCTGAGTCGCCTGTGCGGATCGCAGCGCCTGGCCGTCCGGCTCGGCAATCTGGTCCGCCCGGCTTTCGAACGCCGCTTCTTCGACTGGGTCTCGCGCCCGGCCGAGCCGCTGGAACTGCCCCGCGACCTCAGCCTGGCCCTGGAGCGCTATTACCTGGACGATGCCAGGGCCCTGAATGCGCTGCTCGGGGCGCCTCCGCCATGGCTCAATGCCTACCTGCAACGGCAGGGAGACGACAACAATGACTGATCAGCCCCCCATGTGGCGCCGCATCGGACGGCGTATCAAGCGCCGCTTCACCCCCCCGGACAGGAACCCGCTCCCGGATCGCTGGCGGCGGGCGATGGAGATCCTCGGGTCCAGCCCGGAAGATCGGGACATCATCACGCGGGTGCGCCCGTACACGATGACCGGCCCGTTTCGCATTCAGGCGCTGCTGGACGCCGTGACCCACCTCGCGGAGCACGGACCCGCCGGGGCTTTCGTCGAATGCGGCGTCTGGCGTGGCGGCTCGGTGGCGGCCATGCTGCTCAAGCTGCAGGCACTGGGCATCACCGACCGCGACATCTATCTGTACGACACCTTTGAGGGGATGACGACTCCGACCGAAGCCGACGTCTCCGACTACGAGCCTTCCGCGCTGGACACCTGGAACCAGGCTCGCAGTGGGGATGGGCGGGCCTGGGACGAGTTTTTCAGCGAAAGGATCTTCAATGAAGCCCAGGTGCGCGACCTGGTCCTGGGCACCGGCTACCCGCCGGACCGCCTGCACTTCGTCAAGGGGCCGGTCGAACAGACCCTGCCGGCGACCCTGCCGGCGGAGCTTGCGCTGCTGCGCCTGGACACCGACTGGTATGAATCCACCCGGCACGAGCTGCAGCACCTGTACCCCCGGCTCAGCCCCGGTGGCGTGCTGATCGTGGATGATTACGGCCACTGGCAGGGCTGTCGGCGCGCGATCGACGAGTACTTCGCGACCGATCTTGTCCCGACACCGTTTTTCCAGCGCATCGACTACTCGGCGCGCCTGGCCGTCAAACCCTAGCCCCGGCTGCCCCGCGTGTCCGCCAGACAGCAGAATGCCGACGCCGTACGTCAGCTGTTCGCTCCGCCTTCGGACACCGCCGACATTCATCGCAGCCACGACCGTCACTGGCTCATCACGCTCAGCGGCAACCTGCTGGCCACGGCCGTACAGTTCATCACCACCATCATTCTGGCCCGCCTGCTGACCCCATCCGACTTCGGCGTCATGGCCATGGTGATGGGGGTCATCGGGGTCGGCCATGTATTGCGCAACATGGGCCTGACCGTGGCCACGGTGCGCTATCCGGATATCACGCCCGAGCAGGTTTCCGTGCTGTTCTGGATCAACCTGGCCCTGGGATTCGGCCTGACCCTGCTCGCCATCCT
Organism: Oceanococcus sp.; assembly: GCA_041625325.1. GTDB lineage: Bacteria > Pseudomonadota > Gammaproteobacteria > Nevskiales > Oceanococcaceae > Oceanococcus. The sequence goes on from JBFJTN010000030.1 coordinate 12,330, forward strand.
GGCGGCGCCCTGGATCGGCAGCCTGTACGGTGACGAGCGGCTGCCGCTGGTCGCTCTGGTGCTCGCCGTCAACTTCGTACTCGGTGCCTTTCCCGGCCACCATCGGGCGCTGCTGAACCGCAACATGCGCTTCGCGGAACTCGCGCGCATCCACGTGCTTTCGACGCTCGCGTCCGCCTCCCTGACCCTGATGCTGGCCTATCACGGTTTCGGCTACTGGGCGATCGTGGCGGCTTCCGTGCTGCAGGCCGGGACCACGGCGGTGCTGAGCTGGTCGCTGTGCCCCTGGCGGCCGGGCTGGCCGAGACGCGGCACCGGGGCGCGCAGCCTCATCAAGTTCGGCGGCTACGTCCTGGCCTTCGGCGTACTCAGCTTCGCGGCCAAGAATGTCCACAACATGGCGCTGGGGCGGGTGGAAGGCGCCAGTGCGGTGGGCCTGTTCAATCGCGCCCTGCAACTCACCGTGCTGCTCACCGGCATGATCACGGGCGCGCTGGGAACGGTCGCCATCGCCACCCTGTCGCGCTTGGCCCATGAACCCGAGGAGTACCGGCAGCACTTCCGCGCCATTGCCTCGCGCATCGCGGTGCTGTCCGCTCCGCTGGCCGTGTTGATGTTCGTCGAGGCGGAGTTGATCATACCCGTGCTGTTCGGCCCGCAATGGTCGGCTTCGGTCGAGCTGCTACGCATCCTGAGTCTGAGTATCGCAATCAAGACCTTTTTCCCCACCGCGGGCTGGCTGCACCTCTCGCGAGGCGACGCGCGCGGCCTGATGCGCTGGGGCGCGCTCGGCTGGACCGTCCATATTGCCTTTGCGCTGGTCGGTGTCCAGTACGGCCTGCAGGGGGTGGCCTATGCCATCGTCTGCAGTCACTGCGTGCTGTTTGTGCCCACGCTGCGTGCCGCGATGGCGGATACGGCGGTGAGCTTTGGCGATCTGTGGCAGGTTGGCCGCACGCCGCTGCTGACCGCGATCCTGGCGGCCCCCATCCTCTATCCATGGGCGGCGCTCGGCCTGCCGGACCCGGCCCTGCTGATCCTGGCCAGTGGCGCGTATGCCAGCCTCTACTTGCTGCTCCTGGCCGCGCTGTCCGCGCACTATCGCCAGCTGTTCGGCGACTGGCTTGCCGGTCTGCGACGCCGCCTGAGCCGCCGGCTCCCGGGACGCAGCTGACATGAGGCTCGGTTTACATGCCGCGCGACTCTGGCACCCCCGCAGCCGCTTGCGGCGCGGCTGGACTCAGCTGCAGATCGCCCTGCTGCGACAGCTGGGCATCCGCCACCTGCGCAAGGACCGGGTGAAGCGGATCGAGCTGGATATCGGCCGCTTCCCCTATATGGGCTTTGGCGCGTCCCTGGGCTGGATTCAGTCGGCCTATGTGGCCCGTGACCGGCTGTCCGCCGAGCTGAGCATCCTGAATCCGGACCGCTGGCCCTTCGGTGGCGCCCGGCGGGACGGCGATCTGACCCGCTTCATCGACTTCCCGCAGGCCACCATTCGCTACGGGCAGCCGGATCGGACCGCCGTTCCCATGGCGCTGGGCGACTGGGTGGACCTGAGCCGCTGGGGCTACCATGACCCGCTGGACAGCCCGACCTGCCTGTTCGGCTACCTGCCGGCGGCGTTTTCCTCCCTGGACGCATACCGCAGTCACTGCCTGCGCCAGCTTTACCGGCCCAGCGCCTTCGCCGCGTCCTATCTGCAGGACAGCACCGCCTTCCTGCCCCCGCAATACGTGGCCTGGCATGTCCGCCGTGGCGACAAGACGGCCGGACGCTGGAAGGAGGACGAAGCGGTGGGGCTCGAGGTCTATGTGCAACAGACCCTGGCCCTGCGCGAGGCCGGTGCGCTGAGCGGTGACGCCGTCGTGCTGTGTACCGACTCCGAGGAGATCGTCGGCGCCGCGCGGGCAGCACTGCAGCGCGCGCTGCCCGACATGGAACTGCTGATCGACCCGAACGAGGTGCGCTGGAACGGCTATTGCGCCCTGCACCGCACCGGCCAGATCACCGACAGCGCGGTGATGGTGCAGGAGGTCCTGAGCGCGCAGAAGATTCTCGACATCCTCCGGCGGGCCGAGTATCTGATCGGCTGCGACAGTTCCTGCCTGTTTCGTACCGCCGCGCTCCTGCGACCGGACCTTGACAGGGTCATCAGCCTGTCGGACAACAAGGTCTGGAAGAAGTACTACCCGATATGAGCACAAGGAAAGGCCCATGATTCGCGCCCGCCTGGGGAGGCTGCGTCGCCGGTTTCGCTACTGGCTGGACGATACCCGCCTGGCCGGGCCGCGCGTCCTCAAGGCTCTGGCCCGCAGCGCGCCGCAGGCCGTCTTTGTCGAGGTGGGCGCCAATGACGGGACCATGATGGACCCGCTGCACAAGGTCATTGCACGCAGCCGGTGGCACGGTCTGGCACTGGAGCCCGTCCCGGAACTGTTTGCCCGGCTGGAGCAGCACTACCAGCCCATCCGCGAACGTGTGACGCCTCTGAATCTGGCGCTTTCGACCCAGGAAGGCATCCTGCCCTTCAACTGCCTGCGCAATCAGCCGGGTGAACCGCCCCTGCCGGACTGGGCTCATGGCCTGGGATCATTCGAACGCCAGGTCATCCTGGGCCATGCGGATCGAATCCCGCGGATCGAGCGCTACATCGAACAGATCGACGTCCGTTGCACGACCTGGGCGCAGCTGGTCCGGGAGCAGGCCCTGACACGGCTGGACATCCTGATGGTGGATACCGAAGGACATGATCTGATGGTCTTGCGACAGATCGACCTGGTGCAGTGGCGACCGGCGCTGGTCATCTACGAACACCATCATCTGGACGCCGCCAGCCGCAGCGAGGCCCAGCACAAGTTCATCGAGGCGGAGTACCGCCTGTTTGAAGAGGGGCTGGACACCTGGTGCCTGGACACCCGCGCCGGCAGCCTGATCGGCCCGACCATTCGCCGCCGGCTCGACGGCTGGCTGCGTCGCAGCCGTTACGCGAAGCCGGTTCAGCGCCCTTTGCAGGGCCTTGCGCAATCCTCCAAGCCATGTGGTTGACCGGGGGCTGGCCGTGAACCAGCGCATTCAGGCCCTGGACGGCTTGCGTGGCATCAGCGTGATGTGCGTGCTGCTGCTGCACGTCTTTCCCGTGCAGGCCTTCTGGTTCTGGAGCTTCGTGGACATGTTCTTCGTCCTCTCCGGATACCTGATCACCACCGTGGTTCTCCGCAACTACCACGCCGGCTCGTTCGGCTTCCGGACCTACTTTGCCAGACGGATCCTGCGCATCTGGCCGGTGTACTACGCCACCTTGGCTGCCGCCGTGATCCTCTCGCTGACCAAGAACGCCATGAGTGGCGGGCCACCGGTCGAACATGAATGGTTGCCCAGCGTGTTCTTCTTGCAGAACTATCAGGGCTACCTCGGCCCCTGGGACACCGCCAGCGCCATCGCCCCCTGGTTCCGCAACAGTTGGTCCATTGCGGCGGAAGAGCAGTTCTACCTGCTGTGGCCACTCGCCCTGGTGCTGATCCGGGCCAATCCACATGCGATCGTCGCATCCATGGCCGTGCTGGTGGCCCTGGGCGCCTGGATGCGCTCCCAGGATTATCTCCTGATCCTCCTGCTCACCCGCATCGACGGCATCGCAATGGGCATCCTGCTGGCCGTGATCACTTCCGACCGGCACGGCTGGTATTCCCGGCTGAACCGCCCCATCGTGTTCTGGCTCGCCCTGCTGACCGGTAGCGCCATCGTTGCCCCCTATCTGATTGACGGCTACGTTCTTGGCGCCATCCGCAATTACGGTGACATTGCTCGTGTCGGCAACTGGACCTGGAACGTCACCGCCTTCGCCCTGATCTTCTTCGGCCTCACCGGTCTGGTGCTGCTGAATCAGATCCGCTGGCTCAATGCCCTGCTCAGCCGGCGAGCGCTGGTCTACCTGGGGACGATCAGCTATGCGATGTACATGATCCAGGGCGTCGTGCGCACCCTCACCCATGAACTCTTCGAGCGCCTGCCGTTCGGTGGCCATCTCACCGCCGAGCTCGCCACTATTCCGATCGTGATCGGCCTGTCCGCCCTGTCCTGGCGCTACTTCGAGCAGCCGATCAACGAATTCAAACGTCACTTCCCGATGAAAGGTGTCGTCGTTGAGCGATCCGGTCAGCGCTGAGCCGGCCATCCGCATCGCTTGCGCGGCGGACGCCAATTACCTGCCGCACGTGGCGACCCTGCTGGCCTCGATCGGGCAGACGCACGCGGCCGGCGAAGTCGGCCTGCATTTCCTGCATCTCGAGGACATGCCCCCGGCGTCTTTGCATCAGCTGACCCGGTATGCCCGCGGCCTTGGCATCGCCATGCAATGCCACTGCATCGCCAGCCAGCGGGTGGCCGCATTGCCGGCCATGGGACGCATCTCCCGCGTCATGTGGCTGCGCCTGTTCCTGCCTGAGGTCCTGCCGAAAGCGGACCGGGTGCTGTATCTGGACTGCGATACCCTGGTGTGCACGCATCTGGGCCCGCTGTGGCAGCTGGATCTCAAGGACCACGGTCTGGGGGCGGTGGCAAACGTCTTCGAACGCGGCTGGGAATCGCACGCCACCCGGCAGGGACTGGCGCGGCCCCAGGACTATTTCAACAGCGGCGTGCTGCTGATGAACCTGCGGATCTGGCGTGAACAGGAGTTGAGCCAGCGCCTGCTGGCCCTGAGCGGGGATCCGACGGCCGGACTGGTCTGGCCGGATCAGGACGCGCTCAACCGGATCTTTGCCCAGCGCTGGATGCCGCTGCACCCGCGCTGGAATTGCCAGAACAGCCTGTTTTTCTTCCCCCAGGCCGCGGACTATTTTTCCGCCGAAGAACTGGCCCGTGCCCGACGGGAGCCTGGCATCCTGCATTTCGAAGGCGGCATGCTGGCGAAACCCTGGCACTTTCTGTGCAAGAATCCCTGGCGGAAGCGCTACCTGGGCTTGCGCGCCACGACGCCCTGGCCGCTGCGCCGACGGGAAGGTGCGACGCTGCTGCACTTGCTGCTGCGACCGCTGCCATTCGCCACCATCGTACAGATACTGAACTTTCAGACCCGTGTGCAGCGCAAGCTGAACCGGGCATTCGTCCGCTCCGGAGGCTGACAAGGTGCTGGACAATCCACTGGTTTCCATCGTCCTGCCCAGTTACAACCAGGGCCGCTATCTCTCTGCCACGCTGGATTCCATCTTCGCCCAGGATTACCGCCCGCTGGAGGTCATCGTCGTCGATGGCGCATCCTCCGATGACACCGTGGACATCCTGCGCCGGTATGCGAACAGCCATCCGGAACTGCGCTGGGTCTCGGAGCCTGACGAAGGTGTCGCCGATGCGGTCAACAAGGGCCTGGCCATGGCGAGCGGCCCGCTGGCGGCCATCCAGAGCAGCGATGACATCTACCGCCCGGGCGCCATCGGCGAGGCGGCTGCCTACCTGGGCCAGCATCCTGAGGTCGGCATCGTCTGCGCCGACATCGACATGATCGACGCCGATGGCCGGCCGCTGTGGATGCCCAGCAGCGCGCCATTCAGCCTGGCCAGCTTCCTGTCGCGCAGCACGATCATCCATCAGAGCAGCACTTTCTTCCGCCTGGAACTCGTCCTGCAGGCGGGCGGCTGGGATGCGTCCTACTACTGCTGCGACAGCGAGCTCTGGCTCCGCCTGGCCTTTCGCACCCGCATCGTCAAACTCGATCGCATCTGGTCGGCCTGGCGGCGCCATGAGGAGCAGCGGGACAAGGCCGCCCGCAGGATGTGGGAGGACTGGGGCCGCATGATCAGGACTTCCGCTGATGTGCGTGCTGCACCCTGGCGCCTGCGGCTGGCCGCATCCGCGGGTCGGCGCCTGCTGGCCCAGAGCTACAACCCGCAGAACTCCCGCCTGTTCCTGCTGCGCCAGGTCTGGGCGGCACTGCTCACCTACCCGCCCGCCCTGCGTGGCATCCACCCCAAGAGCGTGCTGATACCCGGCGCCGGCCGCCTGGCCGCGGCACTGCGGCGGTGCAGGGCCCGGCAGGCGAAATGATTGAAATCGCCTGCATCGGGGATGGCGACTACCTTCGCCACAGCGGCGCGATGCTGCATTCGGCTTTCTCCCACTGCGAGGGCCGGGCGGTCCGCGCGCATGTCCTGCATTCCCGCCCCATCTCCTCAAGCGACCGGGATCATCTGCAGGCTCTGGCAGCCCGCTTCGCGGGCACCATCGAGACACACCACATCACCGCGGACGATATCGCCGAATTGCCCGACGGGTATTTCCCCCGCGCGGTCTGGCTGCGGGTGTTCCTTCCCGAGCTGTTGCCGCAGGTGCAACGGGTCCTGTATCTGGATTCCGACCTGATCGTCACCGATTCCCTTCTGCCACTGTGGGACACCGCCCTGGGTGAGTATGCTATCGGAGCCGTCACCAACCCGTTTTATCCCTTCATGCCCGGACACCCGCAGCGGGTCGGCATCGACAACCCACGCAACTATTTCAACTCCGGCGTCCTGCTGATGGATCTTGCCCGCATGCGCGGGCTGGGTCTGAGTCGGGCCATACGCGATTTCGCGCGGGCCAACCCGTTTGCGGATTTCCCCGACCAGGATGCCCTGAATCACATTTTCCGCGATGCATGGTACCCGTTGCATCCGCGCTGGAACGCGCAAAGCCCGATTTTCGAACTCCCCGCCGAGCAACTGGACCTGGACCCCGCGCAGGCCCGTGAAGCCGCACGGTCTCCGGCCGTGGTGCACTACATCGGGCCCTTCAAGCCCTGGCAGTATCTGTGCCGGCACCCGCTGCGATTCCGCTACTTCGAGCATGCGGAGCAGACCGGCTGGGGGCGCCCCGCGATCCAGGGCGCCAGCTTGGAAAACCGCATACTGCGGCTCCTGCCGCTGGCGTGGATCGATGCCTGGTTCAGATTCAAGCGCCGGCTGTCTCATCTCAACTGGCGCCTGCGCAGCGGCCTGAAGAAGCGGCTGAAATCCCATGATGCATGATGACAATCCACTGATCTGCGTCGTCCTGCCGACCTACAACCGGCAGGCGACCCTGCAGCGCGCGATCGATTCGGTGCTCGCGCAGTCCTACCGGAATCTGGAACTGCTGGTCATCGACGACGCCTCCACTGATGACACGCCACAGCTGCTTGCAGGCATCGAGGACCCCAGGCTGCGTTATATCCGGCTGCCGGCCAATGGTGGTGTGGCCGCGGCGCGCAACGCGGGCATTCGCGCGGCCAGCCCGGATGCCCGCTGGATCGCATTCCAGGACAGCGACGATGAATGGTTACCGGGCAAGCTGGAGCGGCAGATCGGCGTCGCCCGGGCGGACACCGGCGTTGGGATCGTGCTGGGGGCGTACCGGGCCGAATGGGACGGGGGTTTCGTGGATGTCTCCCCCCGATCCCTGCTGGCGCAGGGTGATCCATTGCCGGACATCCTTGATGGCTGGCCGATCATCACGCCGGTCTGGCTGGTCCGCAAGGACCTGCTGGAGCAGGCCGGCGGCTTCAACGGCGATTTCTGCCCCATCGAGGACTGGGACCTGATCTTGCGCATGTCGGAACGCACCCGGATTGCCGCCGCCCCCGAGCCCATACTGCGCAAGTTCGGCAGCCCCGACAGCATCTGCGCGGACCGGGCCAGGCTGTGCCGCGCTTTGACCATGCTGATCACCACGCATCGGCGCCGCTGGCAGGGCGAACCGCAGCGTCTGGCCAGGCGCTGGGCGCACATCGGGTGCATGAGCTACGGGCCCGGCAGGCGCCAGGCCGCACGCCGGCATTTCCTGAGCGCCCTGCGCCTGGATCCGGGCTCTGTGGTGCCTTACGCACTGTACCTGGCCAGTTTCCTGGGTTCGCGCGTCCTCAAGCGCGTGGCCGGAATCTGGCCACGCTACAGCAGCATGTCGCTCTAGACAGCATGACCCAGTCCGCTTCCAACCCGCCTCCCTCACCGCATGTCAGCGTGGTGATGCCCACCCACAATCGGGCCGGCCTGCTGGGCCGTTCGATTGCCAGCGTGCTCGGCCAAAGCTTTGCAGACCTCGAACTGATCGTGGTCGACGATTGCTCCAGCGACAACACCGCCGAGGTGGTCGCGCGCTTCGATGACCCCAGACTGCGCTATGTCCCTCTGACCGACAATCTGGGCGCCGCAGGCGCGCGCAATGCAGGGGCACGACTGGCACGCGGCGAGTGGCTGGCCTTCCAGGACGACGACGACATCTGGCTGGTGGACAAGCTGCGCTGCCAGATCGAGACGCTGCGTGAGCAGCCGGAGGCTCAGTGGTGCCTGGGCAGCTTCATCCAGATCCAACCCCAGCGGCAAATCTACTTTGGCGGCGAGGCCGCATTCCGCGGCATGGACTACCGCCAGGGCATAGGAGACGGCGGCCCGCAATGGAACCTGATTGCCACCCCGAACTGGCTGCTGCGGCGTAGCCTGTTCGAGCAGGCCGGCGGTTTCGATCCTGAAATCCGCTCCTGGGACGACTGGGAACTCGGCTTGCGCCTGTATCAGCTCAGCCCGCCCATCCACTGTGATCAGCCGACCTTCATTCAGGATCATATTGAAGGATCCGGCCTGATGCGTGCGGAACGCACGCGTGCGGCCGACATGCGACGCATTCTCGCCAAGCATGGTCACTACTGGGACGCTCAGCCCCGCGTGATGGCGCGGCATTATTATCAGATCGGCCGGGCGGAAAGCCTGTACGACCCGGCGCCGGCGGGGCGTGATGCGCTCTGGCGCTCGCTGGCGCTGCGCCCACTGGCGCCACGCACCCTGGCCGCCCTGGTTCTCGCCTATCTGCCGGGCGAGCTGGGTCGTCGGCTGACCCAGGGCCTGCGAAAGCTGAAGCAAGGATTCCGTCGATGAAGCACCCACCGCAGCAGATCCCCGGAAAACTGATCAAACGCCTGCTGTTCTTCGGCGCGCTGGCCTACTACGCCAGGCAGAACCGCGACGGCCAACTGCGCAGACGCAGCAAGGTCATCAGCATTTTCTCCGCACCACGCGGTGGATCGACCTGGCTCGCGGAAACACTGCAGCAGCTGCCACGCTCGGTCGCGCTGCTGGAACCCCTGCACAAGGATGCGTACAGGGAAATTCGGCAGCTCGATCTGGGCTGGGATCCCTACATCCCGGAACAGGCACAGTGGCCCGAGGCAGAAGCCCTTTTTTCCCGACTGTTCGACGGTCGCCTGACCCCGTGGCGCAACTACATCACGAGCCCCTGGCGGCATCTGCTCAGGCCGGATTTCGTCGTGATCAAGTTCGTTCGCGGGAATCTCTGCCTGCCATGGCTGGTGAATCGCTTCAGCGACATTCACCCTGTCGTGCTGCTGCGGCATCCCTGCGCCGTCGTGGCCAGCCAGTTGCGCCATCCGCTCTGGTCCTGGGCGCACGGGATGCAGCAGTTTCAGTATCCGGCAGGCCGCTACTCGGATGAGTTCTACGCCCAGTTCGCGGACATCACCCGCTCGCTCAGGCATCCGGACGAAATTCTTGCCGCACGCTGGGCCATTTTCACCGCCCATGTGCTCAAGCACCGCGAGCACAACCGGAAATGGCATACGATGGCGTACGAACGCATCTACTCGGAACCGGCGGAGGAGCTGGCCCGGCTGGCTCGCTTCCTGGAGCTGGACACGCCGCCCACGCTGAATACGGGCACCATCAGCGCCTCGACCATCGCGGGCTCCTCCGACCGCATCCAGAGTGGTGCCCAGCTCAGTCACTGGCGACAGACGCTGGAACCGGCCCAGATCCGCCGCATCATGAACGTCGTCCGGGAGCTCGGGGTGGAGTGCTATTCCGCGGATCAGGTGGAACCTGATTACGGCCAGTTGTACGCCACCGGACCCGGCGCTTGAATCAAGCCACCCGCCATAGCGAGTTCGCCGCGATGCTGTCACGACGCCGCCCCATACTGGTGACCGGACTGCCGCGCTCGGGCACCACCTGGATCGGGCGCATGCTGGCGACCAGCCGGCAGACCCAGTACGTGTTCGAACCCTTCACCGCCAGCCGCCACAAGACGCTCAGCCTGCGTCCGCATACCCTGCAGGGCATGTTTCCCTACGTGCCGGCGGGCACGCACAACGCTCAGGTCTTCGAGTTCGTGGCCTCCAACCTGGGCCTGAGCCGAGACTACCGTGCGGAATTGGGCGCCATCGCAAGCATGCGGGATGTGCCACGGTTCCTGCTGCGTGAGCTGCGCTATCAGTCCGGGCGCTGGCGCCAGCTTCGGCCCATTCAGAAGGACCCTCACGCGATACTGAGCGCGCCCTGGCTGGCCGAGACCTTCCAGATGGATGTGGTCATCACCCTGCGACATCCCGCCGCCACCGTGGCCTCCCTGCTGCGCAAGACCTGGCGCTACCAGCTCCGCAGCCTGCTCAGGCACGCGCATCTCACCAGCGGCCCCTTGCGCCCCTTTGCTGAACAGCTGGACGCCTTCCGCCCCCGTGATGACAACCAGCTGGACGAGGCGATTCTGCTGTGGAATTGCCTGATGGCGGTGCTGCTCGACTATCGCCGGCAATTCCCGGGCTGGACTTTCGTGCGGCACGAGGACCTGGCTCGCGACCCGGTGCCTGGCTTCGAACAGCTGTATGCGGCTGTCGGCCTGAATTACACGGCGGAAGTCCGCGAACAGATCGCGGCCAATTCCACAGCAGGCAACCCGACGAGCTCGGCTCATGGCCAGGTCAAGCGGGACAGCCTGGCCGCATCCGAGGCCTGGCGCAGCAGCCTGCCGGCGGCCACCATCGAGCGTATCCGGCAGGAGACGGCCCGCCTCGCCGACCAGCTGTACGCCGAGCCGGACTGGTAGCCGCCCGACCGATGCGTCCCTTCGACTCCTGCCCCTTCGGCTGGTCGGTCACCCGGTCCTTCCCGATGCGCCGGCTGCCTGGCGTTTCTCACCCTGCCCGGGTGCCACGCGGAGTCTGCCGGGGACCCTGCTGATCTTCCCGTCGAATTCCATCAAGCTGCCTTCCGTCAGATTGCACCGGCCTGGCCCATTACGGCGGTGCTGGGGAACGACTTCCTGCTCCAGCAGTTTGTTGAACCGCGGCGCCTGCTGCGCCATTCCGGTGGTGCGGTGGACAATCCTCCATCGTGCCTGATCATTGGATGCCGGCCAGCCGGGACGCCACAGACCATTTCGTGCCGCGGGACTCATGTCGGGGCATGCGGATCAGGCGATGCCGCTCTGCCCGCCCATCGGCCTCACCCCCGATCCCCTGCATCCGCCAACCAGCCACGCAATCGCCGGTACCCCCGGCGCAGCCAGGGCATCTGTCGGGCCAGCGCAGCTCGCCGCCGACCCTGTCTGTCGAACAGGTATTCGTCCAGGAGGGGCCAGCCGTAACACCCCGCCGACACGGCGACGCCTCGCAGGCGCCCGCGGGCAGGCATCCGGATCACGGCGTCGGGCAGGGCCTCCAGCCGCGCGGCGAAGCGCCCGTACAGAGCGTCCAGGCCGGCGCGCACAGGGGCCGCCTGTTCCCGCTGATTGCGCTCGCGCCGGGCCGGAAACTCCGCCATGAGCGTGTCCGGAAGCGCCAGAAACCGGGCCAGCGCCGGCAGGTTGTCCCAGATCGTCTCATAGCGCAGAAACAGGGTCGGGTGGTGCAGGCAGCGCGCGTACCAGTTGTCGAACTGTGCCTCGAAGGCGAAGCAATCGCGCCCCTGAGCCACATACTCTTCGAGGCTCATGCCGTAGGGAATCGGGCAGCGGGGCGCCGCGGCGAAGCGCTGGAGCTTGGCGGCCTGTGCCGAGTGAAAACGCCTTCGAAACAGGGAGACGACGGCCGCCCTCGGATCGCCGTGAACAAAGACGAAGCGCAAGCTTGAATCGAAGCTCAGCGGGGGCAACCGCAGGTGCTTGAGGCCGTCGCGGTCGTGCGGATCATTGACCGACAGATATCGAGCCAGAAACTCGATCAGGAATGTGGTGCCCACCCCGCCACCGGACCCGACCACCACCTGGATGCCCGATGGCGCATACAGGCTGGGCAGCGGCGCATGTGCGGTATCCGGCAGCCCGTCGGTGATGGAGGGCTGTTCAGCCTGGCTCACGCGCCTTGTCCGGTCGACGCGCCGCGGCATGGTCCGGTTCCTGGTCCGCCACAGGGGGGGCCGCCGAACTGCTGAACCGTTCCTTGAGCGCATTCATGGGCATCTCGATATAGCGGTAGCTCAGGTCCGAGAGCAGGAACACCACGAGCAGATAGGGGATGGAGAAGGCCGCCGTGCCAGGCAGCCGGCCCAGACTGGCGGTGGCCAGTTCCAACAGCGGATGCGCGACGGCCAGCAAGGGGAAATGCAGTACGTAGGTGGAATAGGAGCGCTTGCCCAGATAATCCAGCAGCGGCAGGGTGAACAGGCGGCGAACCCAGCCCTGGTGTCCGAGTATCGCGGCGATGACCAGCCACCAGAACGCATTCACCAGGGTATAGCCCCATACGTAC
>JBFJTN010000031.1:0-24035 GCA_041625325.1 Oceanococcus sp.
CCGGAAGGCCTGAATATCCACGGCAATCTGTTTCGCGACAATGGCGGTGAGCCGGCCGAGCCGGATCCGCGCGCCGGTCCGATCGCGGCCTTCGTCCCCCTGATCCTGGCCAAGAACGGCGGCAAGTCGGCCCAGATCGCCTGGGACGGCGGGGTCGACGCCCCGAACGATTGCAAGCAGGTGCCGACCGATGAACGGGGTGTGCCTCTCGATCAGCCCAATCCGGACAGCCCGCGCAGCGAGGCGCGGACCGACGAGCGCGGCCGGCCGAATTTCGAGGACGGCGATCCGTCGCCGCCCTGTCGCTGGAATGCCTGGAAGTTCGATGCCGACGGCGAGCTCAAGCCGGAGAACCGGATCTACATCGACAACAACCGCTTCGAGAGCACCCGGCCACGCACGGCGCTGGCGGATGATTTCGTGCGCTTCAACATCACCTCGTCGGATGGCGAGCAGATCACTCGCGACATGCTGGTGCCGGCCTCGAACGATCTGAGCGCGCACGCCGGGCGCCTGCCCAGCTGGCCCGACGGGCGGCCGGCTCTGCCTTACGTGGTGGACCCGCGCAGCGGCGGTGATCGGGTGACAGCCGCCCAGACCGCCCAGGTCTGCGCCGGCGGGTCGGCCAATCAGGTCAACTGGACCGCGCTGAAACGCTACAACTGCCCCGACCTGTCCCAGTACGGGCTGTTTGCCGACCCTCAGGATCCTCGCGTCAATCCGAATGGGCGGGGCATGCTGTACAAGATCAACACCCCGCTATTCTCCGATTACGCGGTCAAGTACCGCTATGTTTTCGTGCCGCCCGGCAAGTCGATCCGCTACGCGGATCATGAAGGGGATCCGGCGGTGGGCTATGACAACAACCCTCAGCGCCCGCTGGATCTGCCGGTGGGCAGCGTCATCGTCAAGACCTTCGCCTTCCGCACGCAGGATGCCGGCGGCGCCCTGATCGGGGAAAACGTGGTGGAAACGCGCCTGCTGATCAAGCGTCAGGAGTACGACCGCAAGGTCTGGGTGGGCATGGCCTACCGCTGGCGCGCCACACCGGCCGGCCGGGTGGCCGAGTTGCTGCCGGAGGGTGCGACCATGCCGGTCAGTTTCGACTATCTGGATGAAGACCCCGAGGTGCTGGACGCAGCAGGCGCGCGACGCCGCTACAGCGGTTCCGCCGCGGCCTATGCGATCCCGGCGGCGACCAGTTGCGCGGCCTGCCATGGCGGCACCGCGCGCGATCCCGGCACCAGTCCCATCAGCCTCAAGCCCCGCCACCTCAACCGGGATGCCTACTGTGATGCGACCGGCAGCCGGCTGAATCAGCTGGACTGCCTGGTCGCCATGGGACTGCTCGAACCACTGCCTGACCTGCCGCTCAACCTCGAGCGCTTCCCGCGCTGGAACGTGCCCGGCGACAGCGGCGAGCCCGCGGGCTCGGCGCAGGATGTGCACCAGCGGATGCGGGCCTATCTGGAGATCAATTGCTCTTTCTGCCATGCGCCGGATGGCCGCGCGCGCTTCACGGACATGTACCTGGACAGCTTCCGTCGGGTCGACAGCCGCTTTGGCATCTGCCGTCCTCCGGACATCGCCGGCCGCTTTGGTTCGCGCCGCTTCGATATCGAGCCGGGCAATGCCGAGGCTTCCGTGCTGCACCACCGCGATACCATCAGCAGTGTGCTGCGCATGCCGCCACTGGCCCGCTCACTGACCAATCATGAGGCCTCGGACCTGATGATCGACTGGATCAACCGCGCCCTGATTGACCCTTCGGTGGAAGTCTTCGATACGGAGAACTGCAGCCAGGGCGGTCCGGCGCTCCGCTAGCCGGCCGCCTGGCCGTGTCAGATACCGATCCGGCGCAGCAGCGCGGCAAAACGGGGATCGCCGCGCAGGGGGTCGAAGTTGGCCTTGGCGCGAATGTAGATGAGCGTGGACGAGCGGGCTTCCACCGCCGCGTCCAGCCAGTCGAGGGCCTGATCGTTCTCGCCCAGGCCGATGTGGATGAGCGCGATGCCCAGCGGGTCGACGAAGCGGCTTGCGGCCGCATCGTGCAGGGTGTGCAGAATCGCGCGGGCCTGATCGTGCGCGCCACTGGCGGCCAGCGCATAGGCCAGATCCGCGGAGGCCTCTGGCGGCACGCCGCAGTGGCCGACGGCGAGGCGCATCGTATCCACCGCTTCGGCGTGGCGTCCGCGCGCCACCTGCACCTGGCCGAGCAGGAAGCGCGCGTTGACGAAGAAGGGGTCCAGTTCCAGCGTGCGTTCGAAGGCGGCCGCGGCCTGTTCCAGTTCGCCACGGTAGAAATGGACCTCGCCCACGCCCGTGTTCAGCACGCGCGACAGCGGGTCGAGTTCGCGCGCCCGCATCACCGTGCGCAGGCCTTCGTCGGGTCGCCCGGTGATGCAGAGCAGAATTGCCAGCAGCCCGCGATTGATGACCCGCTCCGGGTCCAGTTCGACGGCGCGGCGCAGGCAGTCCTCCGCGCTGGGAAAATCCCAGTGAAAGAAATGGGCGATCGCGCCACGACATTCCCAGGCGGCGCCGAAGCGGGGGTTCAGTTCGATGGCGCGATCGATCAGTGCGGCGCCCCGCGGAAAGGCTTCACGCGGAGCCTGCAGTCCTGCAATGCCGAGGGTGCAGTAGGAGGCGCCGGTCCAGGTGTGGGCCGCGGCGTGGCCCGGGTCGCGGGCGATGGCCTGCGTGCCGCACTCGATCGCCCGCAGCCAGGCTTCCGGGGTCCATTTGTGCCAGTAGTAACGGCACTTGAGATAGAGCTCGTGCACCTGGGGGTCGCTGGCCCGTGGCTCCAGCAAGCTGGCGCTTGGCTGCAGCGGCGTGGTGGTGGCGATCGCGGCCACCACGCGTTCGCAGATCGCGTCCTCCAGGGCGAATATGTCGCTGCAGGGCTGATCGAACTTGTCCGCCCAGAGGATCACCTCGTCAGCCAAGCGGCGCAGGCGTGCGGTCGCGCGCAGGCGGTCGCCGTCTCGATGCAGGCTGCCATCGAGGACCGCTTCGACGCCCAGGGCGCGGCCGCAGCTCAGATTGTCCCTTTGCAGGGTGGCGCCGTCGGTCAGCGCAGACGGCTGCCGCACCCGCAGTCCGGGAATCCGGCTCAGGCCGGTGATCAGCGTGTCGCTGATGCCGAATTCCAGCACCTCATCCCGCTCCCCGCCGGGTAGCGGTGCGAACGGCATCACCGCCAGCGAGGTGATGCGAGTGCCGTCGGCTGCCAGGACGGCGCCGTCCCCGCCTGACCTGTGCGGCGTCTCGATCCGGAAACGGAAGCCGCGGCGCGCCACGGTCTCGACGTATTGTCCGGGTCCGCGCTTGTCGCCCAGCGCCTGACGCAGCTCGTAGATGCTCTGGGTGAGGTTGGAGTCGGGGATCGCCTGATGCGGCCAGAGCCGGTCCATCAGTTCTTCACGACTGATCAGGCGGCCGGGATTCTCCACGAGATGTCGCAGCAGCAGGAAAACCTTCGGCTTGAGCGGGACGGGTTCTTCGCTGCGCGTCAGCAGATGCGCATCGACATCGAGTTCGAACGGACCAAACTGGTAACTCGCCATGGGCACTCCCGGCGCTGGCCGCCTGTCGGAAGCTCAAGCGGCCTTTCCCGCCTGCCTGATCCTAGTTCAAGCCGGGCCTCCAGTCGATGGCCGGCCGCTTCTGACGAATGCCCTGGGGACTGGCTGGGCAAACAGAAAATCGACATGTGCGGCCTCTGCGAGGGCAGGCCGGTTGACCCGCATTGCCCCAATCCTTTTCAGGCCCGCTCGCGCAATGGCCGCTGCCTTCGGCGCCGAAGCGCCGGGTCTGAAGGGTGGCGATTCGATCTAGGCGTCTTTCAGCACGGTGGCCAACCGTCTCTTCAGGAACCAGTAGGCGATGGCTCCGCTGGCGAGATTGACCAGTGCGAGACTGGCGTACAGCCCGGCCGCCTCGCCATAGCGGGCTCCCGCCCAGACGAAGACGATCACCAGCAGGACCTTGGCTGCGTTCATCTGCACCGCATCCAGCGGCGCATTCAGTCCGGTGACCATGTTGGCTCCGAGCGCAAGCCAGGTCACGCCGAAATAGCTTACCGGTACCAGCCAGAGCAGCCAGCAGATCTGCCGGAGGGTGGACGGGTCCTGGGTGAACAGGCCGGCGACGGCCGGGGCCGCAATGGCCAGCAGCAGGGCCGCTGCCAGGCCCCAGTAGAGCGCGTAGCGAAACGACTTCTGCTGGGCCTGCTGGATCCGGCGGAACTGTCGCGCCCCGTAGTTCTGGCCCACGAAGGGCACCATCACCAGGGCCAGGGCGTAGATGCCGATCATGGCAATCGCCTCGATGCGCCCGGCCACGCCAATGGCCGCTACGGTCTCATGGCTGACCCGGCTGGCCAGGTAGGTGATCCACAGCAGTCCCAGCGGCGTGATCAATGTGGTCAGCGCGGAGGGCGCGGCCAGTCGCAGTATGGCCCGCCATGACATCAGCATGGTGCCGGGCCGTGGCCGGATGATCAGTCCCTCGCGCCGGTGCAGGATCGCGAAGCTGACCAGGCCGATGAACAGAAAGGCCAGCAGGCTGGACAGCGCCGCGCCTTGCAATTCCATGCGCGGGATCGGTCCCCAGCCGAAGATCAGGATGGGGTCCAGCGCCGTATTGATCGCCGCCGCCAGCATGATGATGCGGCTGGGAGTGTGCATGTCGCCCATTGCGCGCATGGTGTTGTTGCCGATCTGGGGAACCACGATGAACAGCAGGCCGGCAAACCAGATCTGCATGTAGTCCAGCACCAGGACCAGACGTGGGCCGTCCGCGCCCAGCATGCGGAAGATGGACTCGGCGTTGAGCCAGCCCAGGGCGGTCATCGGACCCACGAAGATGAAGGCCAGGATCACCGCGTCGGTGGTCAGGCGGGCCGCCGTTTTCCGGTCCTTGGATCCGATGGCGCGGGCCACCAGCGCACTGGTCGCGGTTGCGATGCCCATGCTCAAGCCGAGAATGATCATCACGACGGGGAAGCTGTAGCTCATCGCCGCCAGCGCATCCGGCCCCAGCTTGCCGACAAAGAACGTGTCGACCAGATTGAAGGCCATGTAAGCCAGCATGCCCTTGGTCATCGGCAGGCTCAGGCGGCGCAGCAAGGGGCCGACGGCGCCCTCGGTCATGCTCACGTTCATGGGCGCTGGACGGTGGTGGTCGCGCGGCCGCCTCGCCTGCGATCGGCGGGATCGACGGTGGTGCGGGCCGGCGGGGCGGCGGCGATGATCTCGCAGAGCAGGTTCTGCGCCTGCCTTTGGGTTTGCGCCGGGCGCTCCGCCAGGTCCGTCGCCAGCCAGCCGATTTTCAGCTCGTAGATCAGAGGCGCCAGCACCGCGGCTTGCTGTTCGAGGTGGCCGGCAGCGATCAGCATCTCATGCAGGGTCGTGAGTCGGCGGCTGTCCGTGTGACGAACCCGGGCAAGGATTCTGGGCGACACGCGCGCCCATTCCCGCACCGCGAGCTCCCACTGGGGATCAAACTGGCCAGGATGGCGGTCAGGGTGGCAGAGCTGGTTCAGGCAGGCCTGCGCCTGTGCGCTGCTCAGTGTCTCTGGGCGCTGTGGCAGCAGGAGATTCGATGACTCCCAGTCATCGATCAGCTTGTCGTACAGGACGTCCACCGCGCCGAAATAATAGTGGAAGCTGCCCCGGCTGACACCGAGCCGATCCGCCATCTTCTGAACGCTGAGTTCCTGGTGGCCCCGTTCGATCAGCAGCACCCTGGCGCTGGCCAGCCAGTCTTGCGGTGAGACCTTGATGTTCCCTGCACGACAGGGAGCCTGGATCGTCAGGCTGCGCTGGATCCGTGTGCCCGTTTTCATATGTGGTGGACTGACATGCTGATCAGAATGGCTTCATGGCTGTACCTAGGAACTCTACAGAATCGCCATAAGACTCTATAAATGGCGCTATAGACCTGTTGAATTATACATACAGGATCGTATAGAGTGGGTTTCGCTGGCGGCGATTGCGAGGCTTCGTGCGAGAGTTTCGCCCCGCCAGCCCAAGGATCAGGGGATGGAAAGAGGCTGGATTTTGGATGGGCTGAGACAATCGGTTTGGCGTTGCCTGCTCGGCCTGGTGCTGTGTTCCGGCAGCTTGGCGAGTCGCGCGGATGTGCCTGTGTCCGGCGGGGGCGAGGTCGACTCGGGCGCTGCAGTGTCTCCTGCGGAAGCCGCGCAGGGTCCGGTCGCTGAAGTGCCGCGGCCCGCAGTAGATGAGCACAGATACTCGCTGGAGACGGTGCTGGATGCTCTGCGCCAGCAATACGCAGCGTCATCCCGCCAGCTGGAGGAGCGAGAGGCGCGCTACCGCGCCAGTCTGGCGCAAGCCCGCGATCAGGTGGCAAGGGCGCAGGCGAAGCTGGCGGCGACCGAGGCCGAGGGCCGGCGTCTGGAGGCCGTGTTCGATGACAACAAGGTCGAGCTCAGCGACAAGGCCCAGTTGCTGACCGAGAAGATCGGCGCCCTCAAGGAACTCTTCGGCGTGTTTCAGCAGAACGCATCGGATCTGATCGGCGCCTTCAACGGCTCGGCAACGAGTCTCCAGTTCCCCGACCGTGATGTCTGGCTGGAAGGCTTCGCCAACCGGATGAAGAATGCCTCCGAGGTGTCCTCGGCCGATGACATCAAAGCCTTGTGGTATGAGGTGCTGCGGGAGATTGGCGCACTCGGGCGGGTGGTCCGCCTGCGCGCTCCGGTGGTCGATCTCTCCGGCGCGGCGACCGAGCAGGAACTCGTGCGCATCGGTGGCTTCGGCCTGATCAGCGCGGCGCCCGCGCCCGGGTATCTGCAATGGGACGTCGGCTATCAGCGGGCCGTGCGCATGGCGCGGCAGCCGGTGGGCCCTTATGCCGCCGAACTTGGCGCCTATCTGGGCGCCGACGACGGCCTGCACAGCCTGAGCGTCGATCCGACGGGTGGCGTCCTGCTGTCCCTGCTGGCGGAGAAGCCGACCACCGGGGAGCGGGCGGATCAGGGTGGCCTGGTGGGCTACATGATCATCGCCCTGGGCCTGAGCGCCTTCGTGCTGGCTGTGCTCAAACTGCTGGACATCAGTCTGATCAGCCTGCGGGTGGCCGCCCAGCAGCGCTGCCTGGGGCAGCCGCGGCAGGACAATGCGCTGGGCCGGCTGCTGCTGGTCTACCGGCAGAACCGTGCGGCCGATGCGGAAACCCTGGGGATGCTGCTGCATGACCGTGTCGCCAAGGAAAGCGGGCGCATCCGGCGCTTCACCATTTTCCTGGCCATCATCGCGGCGGTCGCGCCGCTGCTGGGTCTGCTCGGCACGGTGGTGGGCATGATCAATACCTTCCAGGCCATCACGCTGTACGGGACGGGTGACCCGCAGACCATGGCCGGCGGCATTTCGCAGGCCCTGATCACCACCGTGCTGGGCCTGATCGTCGCGGTGCCGGCGGTGTTGCTCAATGCGCTGCTCGGCGCGCGGGCGAAGGCCGTGATCCAGGTGTTGAACCGGCAGATGGCCCTGTTGCTGGGGGACAGCCTGGCGCTCAGGGATTCCAGAAAGCTGTCCGCCGATCACCCGGCCGAGCCGGGTTTCGGGCCGGCGCCGCAACCCGCATGACGGCCATGGGCACGCGGCGGCGGAGTGCATCTGCAGGACGATCAGGCGAGTCGGTTGCGGCGGCGGTGGTCGCCATCGCGCCGGCTGGCGGGAGCATCACATGAGCCATCTGTTGAGTGACGAGCCGGCGGAAGAGGAAGGCAGCGCGATCGATCTGACGCCGATGCTGGATGTGGTCTTCATCATGCTGATCTTCTTCATCGTGACCGCGACCTTCGTCAAGGAGGCGGGGATCGATGTGGACCGGCCGCTGGCGACAACGGCGGAGCGCCAGGATCTGGCGAACATTCTGATCGCGATCACGCCCGAGGATGAGGTGTGGATCGACGGCAAGCGGGTCGACCCGCGGGACATGGCGACCCTGGTGAAGCGCCTGCACGCGGAGAACCCTCAGGGCTCGGTGGTGATCCAGGCGGATCGCGATTCCACCCACAAGACGCTGAAGCTGGTGATGGACGCGGTACAGCAGGCGGGGGTGCCGCAGGTCGCGGTGGCGGCCGAGAACGAGTTCTGACACGGCGTATGGACAACCAGGCCGCATCCAGCGGATGCGCCAATCCGGAGAGAGTGGGAATGAAGTACAAGCTGATGATGGGCGCGGCCCTGCTGGTCGCTGGCGTGGCCTCGGCGCAAAGCGTCAAGGACGTGATGGACGAAGGCGAAGCCTGGCTGCTGGCGCAGCGCGATTCACAGCAGCGAATCGACGGGTATTCGTCACAGACGCAGGACGCCGACGCGGAGTACCAGCGCCTGCTGCGTCAGATCGAGGGTCTGGAGGCCTACAACCGTCAGTTGCGCACGCAGATCGCGGCGCAGGACAGCGAGATTGCACGGACCGACGAATCGATCGCCAAGGCGACCGAGGTGGATCGTCAGCTGCTGCCGCTGCTGATCAACATGGTGGACACCTACGATCAGCTGGTCGAGGTGAGCCCGCCGTTCCTGCCGGCGGAGCGGAGCCAGCGGGTCGCGTTTCTGCGTGAGACGGTGGACCGCGCGGACGTGAGTGCGGCGGAGAAGTTTCGTCAGGTGCTGGATGCGTAC
The DNA here is from genome assembly GCA_041625325.1 of Oceanococcus sp. Lineage (GTDB taxonomy): Bacteria > Pseudomonadota > Gammaproteobacteria > Nevskiales > Oceanococcaceae > Oceanococcus. Next base: position 8,661 of record JBFJTN010000031.1, read on the forward strand.
ATGACGGAGCTGAACTACGGCAACACGATCGAGGCCTACACCGATACGATCCAGGCGGAAGGCGGGGAGCGCGAGGTCAACGTGCTGCGCCTGGGCCGGATCGGGATTTTCTATCAGACCGCGGACCGGCTGCACACGGGGCGCTGGAATCACGAGGCGGGTCGCTGGGAGGCGCTGGGTGCGGAGTTTCGCAACGGGGTGTACCAGGCGATCCGGGTGGCGAACAAGCTGACGGCGCCGGGCCTGCTGAGCCTGCCGTTGCCGCCGCCGGTGTCTTCGGCAGCGCGTTACAGCCAGCGCTCTGAAGGGGCCGTGCTGGCGCAGGGGGGAGTCCGCTGATGAGATGCCTGCTTCCCCTGATGTTGGCGGTGGTCCTGGGCCAGCCGGCCTGGGCCAAAGGCGAGGATGCGTTGCTGGAGGCGGTGCGCAGCGGCCAGGTGGGCAGCCGCGCGGACCAGAGCCAGCAGCTGCGACGTTTTGATGCGGCCTCCGAGGATGAGCGTCGGGAGCTGCTGCGCGCGGCGCGGGAGCGGCGCGATGCGTTGCAGGCCGAGAGCCGTTCTCTGGAGGAGACCGCGCGGCGCAATGACAAGAGCTACAAGGCGAAGATCAGTGAGCTGCGGGCGCAGCTGGGCCCCAACGCCGCGATGTTTGGCAGCTTGCAGGCAGTGGCCACCGAGCTGACAGGGCTTTTCCGCAATTCCTCGACGACCTTGGAGTTTCCCAACCGGGAGGCCTGGCTGGGCGCGTTCCTGGCCAGGATGGAGAAGTCCTCCGAGATCTTCACCATCGAGGAGCTGGAGCACCTGTGGTTCCTGCTGCAGCAGGAGATCACGGCCAGCGGCAAGATTGTGACGGTGACGGCGACGGTGCTGGGCGAATCGGGCGGCCGGGAGAGTCGCGAGCTGGTGCGGCTGGGCAAGTTTGGCCTGATCAGCCAGGATCCGCGGCCGGCTTATCTGAGCTGGGATGCGGAGAGCCAGCGGGCCTCAATGCTGAAGCGTCAGCCGGAAGGGAATGCGCTGGATCAGGTGGCGGATTATCTGGCGGGCGGCGATGGCCTGAAGGCGGTGGCGATCGACCCGACCGGTGGCTCGCTGCTGAGCCGCCTGGTGGATGCGCCCTCGCTGCGCGACCGCATTGCCGCGGGCGGTCTGATCGGCAATCTGATCCTGCTGCTCGGCGCGGTGGGGGTGACGATTGCGGTGCTGAAACTGATCAGCATCCTGCTGCTGAGCGCCAGGGTGGCTGCGCAGCGGGCGGACATTGGCCATCCGCGGGATGACAATCCGCTGGGCCGGATGCTGAAGATCTACGAGGCGAACCGGGACGTGGACACCGAGACCCTGGAGATGCGTCTGGGCGAGGCGATTCTGGAGGAGCGGCCGAAGATCGACCGCTTCGTCGGCACGATCAAGGTGATCTCGGCGGTGGCGCCGCTGATGGGTCTGATGGGGACGGTGATCGGGATGATCGCGACCTTCCAGGCGATCACGCTGTTTGGCACCGGTGATCCCAAGACCATGGCGGGCGGGATCAGCCAGGCGCTGGTGACCACGGTCGAGGGTCTGACGGTGGCGATTCCGACGGTGCTGCTGCATGCCATCGTGAGCGCGCGGGCCACGGCGCTGATCAATACGCTCAAGCACCAGACGGCGGGTCTGATCGCGGAGCGGATGGAAGCGCGGGCCGGCTGAGGACGAGATCATGGAACGGCTGCAGTTTCTGCTTTCGGACATCAGCTTCCAGGTCGGCAATTTCCTGCTGCTGGGTGGTGATGTCCTGCTGTTGATCGCGCTGGCGATTTTCGTGATGTGGGGTTTCATCGTCGAACGGGCGCTGTTCTTCTACCTTCGATATCCGGGCAAGGCGCTGGCGGTGCGGGCGCTGTGGGAGGGGCGCGCCGACCATCACAGCTGGCAGGCGCACCAGATCCGGCACGCGCTGATCAATGCCATGCGCCAGCAGACGCGGGCCTACATCAACACGGTCAAGACGGTGGTGGCGATCTGTCCGCTGCTGGGCCTGCTGGGCACGGTGACCGGGATGATCGCAGTCTTCGACGTGATGGCCAGTGCCGGCATGGGCAACCCGCGGCTGATGGCCGATGGCGTGGCCAAGGCGACGGTGCCGACGATGGCGGGCATGGTCGGGGCGCTGTCGGGGGTATTCGCGATCTACTGGCTGGAGTGGCAGGCGAAGTCGCGGATCGAGGATCTGGCCGATCATCTGACCACCGAGCACGCGCACTGAAGGGGCTTTGGCGATGCGGGATTTTCTGAATGAGGCGGATGAGGCGGCTGCGGACTCGGAGATTGATCTGACGCCGATGCTGGACGTGGTTTTTATCATGCTGATTTTCTTCATTGTCACGGCGAGTTTCGTCAAGGAGGCGGGTTTCGACGTGAACCGGCCACCACAGACGCAGCAGCCGCCCAAGGACGACGAGGTGAAGAACATCCTGGTGAGCATCGCGGCGGACGGTCAGCTCTTCGTCAACCGCCGGCCGGTGGACGCCGGCGCCCTGACCGCGAACATCAAGCGCCTGCATGCGGAGAACCCGAAAGGGGCGGTGGTGATTCAGGCGCAGGACGATTCGAAGAACGAGCGGCTGATCACGGTGATGGACGCGGCGCGCAAGGCGGGTGTCTACAACGTGTCGATTGCGGCGAACTGATGATCAGACCACGCCGGAAGCAGATTCGCCGCAGCAGCGCACGCCGCCACTGCGTGATGGACGCCTCATCGCGCACAGGCGTGCGCTCCTACAGGACTGGCGGGAAGCGGACATGAGCACCGGAACCATCGACGAGGTCATCCGTATCGACGTCAAACAGGGCGTCTGGCGGGCCGTGGCCGGCATTGCGGTCGGCGTGGTGGTCACCTTTCTGCTGTACTGGCTGATGTCGGTGCTGGTGGCGGCGGGCAAGAACGCGCTGACCGAGGCGCCCAAGGGCCGGATCGTAGATTTCGTGCGGGTGCCCAACCCGCCGCAGTTGCGCACCGAGCAGCCGAAGCCGCAGAAGCCGGAGAAGCCGAAGGAGGCGCCGGAGACGCCGCAGCTGCAGAACGAGGCGATCAAGCCGCAGGGCAACATGGTGAACATCGGCGCGATGGCGGTGGACAGCGACCTGGCGGTGGATACGGGGGCGGGTCTGTCGGCCTCGGACGGCGAGTATCTGCCGATCGTGAAGGTGGCGCCGATCTATCCGCGGCGGGCGCAGACCCGGGGCATCGAGGGCTGGGTGCTTTTGCGTTTCACGGTGACGGAGACGGGTAGCGTGATCGACCCGGAGGTGATCGACGCGGAGCCGGCGGGGATCTTCGACTCGGCGGCGAAGAAGGCGGTGGAGCGCTTCAAGTACAAGCCGCGGGTGGTCAATGGCCGAGCCCAGGTGGTGCACAACGTGGAGCACCTGATCACCTTCGAGCTGGAGGACTAGGCATGAGACAGCTGCTGATCCTGCTGATGGCGGCGCTGCTGAGCCTGCAGGCCCCGCTGGCCCTGGCCAAGGACGATGACGGGCGCCGCAAGCCGCCGACCAAGGTGACGGAGAAGCTGTCGCCCAAGGTTTTCGAGCAGATCCAGAAAGCCCAGGAGGCCCTGGAGGCCAAGGATCTGGCCACCGCCGAAGCCCTGATGAATGCACTCAAGGCCGGCTTCGACAAGCTCAACGACTACGAGCAGGCGCAGACCCACAATTTCCTGGCGGCGATCCACTACGAACAGGGCCGGACCGAGGCGACGATCGAGGACTACATCGCGATCCTGAAACTGGAAAAGGCGCCGGATCAGCTCAAGGACAATGCGCTGTTTCGGCTGGCGCAGCTGTATTTCGTGAAAGAGGACTATGCCCGCTCGGTGCAGCTGCTGGACCGCTGGATGAGCCAGCAGACCGCCGGCATCCGGCCGGAGGCCTACATGCTCAAGGCCCAGGCCTATTACCAGATGGAGCAGTACGCACAGGCCGAAGGGCCGATCATCGAGGCGATGAAGGAGGCCCGGGCCCGCGACCAGGCGCTGCGCGAATCCTGGCTGGCGCTGTTGCGGGCGGTCTACTACGAGCTGGGCGATTACGCCAAGGCGACCAAGGTACTGGCGCAGCTGGTGCAGCGCTGGCCGAAGCCGAGCTATTACAAGCAGCTATCCGGGATGCTGGGTCTTTTGGGGCAGCAGAAGGGCCAGCTGTACGCGATGCATGCGGCCTATGTGGGAGGCATGCTGGAGAACGAATTCGAGCTGCTGAACATGGCGCGGCTGTACATGGCCGAGGATGCGCCGTTTGCGGCGATCCAGGTGATCCAGCAGGGTCTGGAGGACGAGCGGATCGAGGAGACCGCCGACAATCTGCAGCTGCTGGCCCAGGCGATGTCCCTGGCCAAGGATGCCGAGGGGCAGATTCCGGTGCTGCAGAAGGCGGCGCAGCTGTCGGGCGAGGCCCGGCAGTACATGTATCTGGGCCAGGCGCAGCTCGCGCTGTATCGCTGGGGCGATGCGGCGGACTCGTTGAGCCGGGCGCTGAAGATCGGCGGCCTGGAGCGCCCGGGCAGCGTGTACATGCAGCTGGGTACGGCGCACTTCAATCAGAAGCAGTACAGCCGCGCGCTGCAGGCCTTCAAGGAGGCCCGCGCCTACGAGGACTACGCCCGGCAGGCCGCCCAGTGGGTCCGCTATGTCAATCAGGAAATCCAGCGCGTCCGGGCGATGCGCGGCGGTTGATCAGAATTCGCCGGGCAGGCCCGGAATCCCCCCCGGAGAGACCCCCCAGTCCCCCTGGTCCGGACCTTGCGGTCCTGATCCTCCGGTCCCGGCCTGCCTGGCGATCTTTTTGCGGCTGTCCGCCCTAGGCGGCGATGTCCTGCTCGCGGAACAGCTCGCCGCCCAGCACGTCCAGATAGAGGTCCAGATTCTCCTCCCGTTCGAGAGTCGATTCCGCCAGGCCCAGGGAGTAGTAGCCGATCTGGTGCATATAGAAGATCTTGGCGCGGATGCGGGCCTTGTCCATGGAATAGCCCATGGCCTGGAATATCGCGCGGAGCTCCCGCAGGCGGTTTTCGTCAGTCGCCGACACGACGCTGGCGACCGGCTTGGAGATGCGCGCCCACTCCCGCACGGCGAGGTCGAACTGAGGGTCGAAATGCGATTCGTGCACCAGCTCGTCCGCGGTGTCGATCAGCGCCTGGCGGGCCGACTCCGGGGTGGACAGGTCCATGTCGTCTGCGATGAAGCGATTGGTCCGGCGCCAGTACTCCAGGAGTTCATCCAGCAGTTCCTTCACGCTCTTGAAATAGTGATAGAAGCTGCCGCGCGTGATCCCCAGGCGTTTGGCCAGCCTGTCGGCCTTGACCGAACCGATGCCTTCCTCGATCAAGGCCTGTCTGGCGCAATCCAGCCAGCCTTCCTTGGGCACCTTGACGTTGCCGTGCAGCTTTTCGGGGGATTGCGGGGCGCGTCGCTGTCTGGTGGGGCGGTTTGTCATTGTCGGTTTTCGCCTGCTTTGCATGGGAGATACATGCAATTCTGGCCAGAATGTAAAATAAATGCAATTCGGATGGCGTCAGAGGATCAGATCGTCCTGCCCTGGGTCGAGGAAAAAAGCCTGCTTAAACAACATGACAGCGTTGCTTTTTCCGGCCTGATGGAATAAATACATGCAGGATGGACTGGTAATTTTACGCGCCACGGGGCAGGGCGGCGGCTGGCGGCTGCGGTTCGGGCGGGCGCTGAGCACGCAATGGCAGGTAGGGGAGGGGGGATGTCGGATACGGCGAAATCTGCGCACTGGTCGTCACGCTGGGTCTTTCTGCTCGCGACGATCGGCTTTTCGGTCGGCCTCGGCAACGTCTGGAAGTTTCCTTACGTCGCCGGCGAAAACGGGGGTGGCGCGTTCATCCTGGTGTACCTGCTGGCGGCCTTCATCATCGGCATGCCACTGGTGATGGCCGAAATCCTGATCGGCCGGCGCGGTGGCGGCAGCCCGATCACATCGCTGTCCAGGCTGGCGCACAATCTGGGCCAGTCTCGCCTGTGGCCTGTCCTCGGCTGGCTGGTCATGCTGACTGCCTTCGTGCTGATGAGCTATTACGCGGTGATTGCCGGATGGACGCTCGACTATGTGTTCCAGGCCTGGTCCGGTCGGTTCGCGGGCATGGACGGCATGGCTTCCGCTCGCGCATTCGAAGCCATGCTGGCCAGTCCATGGCGACTGGTCGGCACGCAGACGCTGTTTCTGCTGCTGACCCTGGGGATCGTCGCGGCGGGTCTGGATGCGGGCATCGAGCGCGCCGTGACGACCCTGATCCCGCTGCTGTTCCTTCTGCTGCTGTGCCTGGTGGTCTACGCCCTGCTCGTCGGTGACGCTTCGGCGGGGCTCAGGTTTCTGTTTCAGCCCGATTTTTCCAGGCTGAGCGGTGCGAGCGTTCTGGCCGCGGTGGGGCAGGCCTTCTTCTCGATCGGGGTGGGGATGGCGGCGATGATGATGTACGGGGCCTACCTCGAACGGCGGCAGCCGATTCCCTCTTCGGCGGCTGTCGTGGTCCTTGCGGACACGCTGGTGGCCGTGCTGGCGGGCATCGCCATTTTTCCCCTGGTCTTCCAGTTCGGCCTGGATGCGGCGGAGGGCCCCGGTCTGGTGTTCGTCACCCTGCCGGTGGCGTTCGGACAGATGCCGGGTGGCGCCTTGATCGGGGGCGTATTCTTCATGATGCTGGCGATTGCCGCGCTGACTTCCGCCATCGCGATCTGTGAGCCCGCCCTGGCCTATGCCCGGGAGAAGGGGGTCGGCCGGCGCGCCGCGGCGGGCCTATACGGACTCATGCTGTGGCTGGCGGGGCTGGCCACGGTCTTTTCCTTCAACATCTGGTCGCACTGGCGCCCCGCATCGGCCATAGAGCGCCTGGCGGATGCTTCCGTGTTCGACATTCTGGACTTTTTGTCCTCGAACCTGATGCTGCCTGTCGGCGGACTGTTGATCGCCATCTATGCCGCCTGGGCCTTGCCTGTCCGGGAGTCCTCCGCTGAGCTGGGTCTGGATCAGGGCCGGCTGCCCTATCGCGCCTGGCGCTTCATCGTTCGCTGGTTGTCGCCGCTCGCCCTGCTGGCGATCCTCGCTGCGGGCCTGCTCTGAGCCTTCGAAACGCTTGCATCACTCCGATGTGCGCTGTAGCATACAGAACTGTATCAAAAAATATCCAAGGCTCACATGCGCTACTCGGCCCTGAATCTGCTGCGCGGTGCGCTGGGCGGGCACCGGCAATGGCAGCCCGCCTGGCGGAACCCCGAACCGAAAAAGCATTACGACGTTGTCATCGTCGGTGGCGGCGGCCATGGCCTGGCCACGGCCTACTACCTGGCCAAGAACCATGGCGTGAAGAATGTCGCGGTGCTGGAGAAGGGCTGGATAGGTGGCGGCAACACGGGCCGCAACACCACGGTCATCCGCTCCAATTACTTCTACCCTGAATCGGCCGCCTTCTATGACCTGTCGCTGAAACTGTACGAAGGGCTGAGCCGGGAGCTGAACTACAACATCATGTTCTCCCAGCGCGGGATGATCATGCTGGCCTGCAATCGTCACCAGGTCGAAAGTTTCCGGCGGGTGATGAACGCGATGCAGCTCAACGGGGTGGACGCCGAGTGGCTGGAGCCCGAGCAGATCTTCCAGAAGGAGCCGATGCTGAACCGGGGCGGTCGATTCCCGGTGCTCGGAGGGGTCAACCAGCCGCGCGGCGGCACCGCGCGACACGACGCCATTGCCTGGGGCTATGCGCGGGGCGCGGATCGGGCCGGGGTCGATATCATACAGTTGTGTGAGGTAACCGGATTTCTGCGGGACGGCAGCCGGGTGACCGGCGTGCGGACCAGTCGCGGCGACATCGGCGCCGGCAAGGTCTGCCTGTCGGTGGCCGGTCATACCAGCCAGCTGGCCGCCATGGTGGACCTGCCGCTGCCGGTGACCAGCATGGCCTTGCAGGCCTTTGTCTCCGAGCCGGTCAAGCCGATCCTGAACACCTGCATCCTGTCGCCATCCACCGGCGCCTATGTCAGCCAGACGGACAAGGGCGAAATTCTGATCGGCGGCATGCTGGATCTGTATCCGTCCTACGCCCAGCGGGGCAATTTCCAGACCGTGGAGGCCGTCAGCGCCGGGTTTCTGGAAATGTATCCGGCGTTTTCCCGTCTTCGCTTCATGCGCCAGTGGGCCGGCATCGTGGATATCGTGAAGGATTCCTCGCCGATCCTGGGCCCATGCCCGGTGGACAATCTCTACCTGAATACCGGATTCGGTACCGGCGGCTTCAAGGCCATTCCGGCGGGTGGCTACACGATGGCGCACACGCTCGCCACCGGCGAGCCGCATGAGCTGATCAAGCCCTTCGGACTGGATCGCTTCACGACCGGCGCCCTGATCGATGAAGCCGGTGCGTCCGGCATCGCGCACTGAGGAGAGGCGAGAGATGATGAAGATCGACTGCCCGTTCTGCGGGCCGCGCGACGAGCATGAATTCAAATGCGGAGGTCAGAGCCACATCCAGCGGCCCGGGCCGCATACCCAGGTCAGCGACGAGGACTGGGCCGCCTACCTGCACATGCGGGACAACCCCCGGGGCTGGCACTTCGAGCGCTGGTTGCACGCCGGCGGCTGTCGACAGTGGATGAATCTGGTCCGGCACACGGTGACCCACGACATTGCCGCGGTGTATGCGATGAACGAGCCGAAGCCTTCGATAACAGGGGAGGGCCAATGAGCCAGCCATTCCGCCTCGAGCAGGGCGGACGGGTCGATCGATCCCGCCCGCTGCATTTCCGCTTCGACGGCCGTCCCTACATCGGCTTTGCCGGGGATACCCTGGCATCCGCCCTGCTGGCCAATGGGGTCCGGGTGACCGGACGCAGTTTCAAGTATCACCGTGCCCGCGGCCTCTTCGGCGCCGGTTTCGAGGAGCCGAATACGCTGGTGCAGCTGGAAACAGGTGCGCGGACCGAGGCCAATCTCAAGGCCACGCAGATCGAGCTCTATGACGGGCTGGTGGCCCGCTCGGTCAATGCCTGGCCGAGCGCGAAATTCGACCTGATGGCCGTGTTTCGCCATTTCAAGCCGCTGATGCCCTCCGGCTTCTACTACAAGACCTTCATCGCGCCCAACTGGCACTGGTATGAATGGCTGATCCGCGCTGCCGCCGGGCTGGGTGTCAGCCCCCGCCAGCCCGATCCCGACCGCTACGACAAGCAGTTCAGGACGGCGGAAGTCCTGATCATCGGCGCGGGGCCGGCCGGCCTGAGGGCCGCGATCGAGCAGGCCGATGCCGGACATCAGGTGCTGCTCGTGGATGATCAGCCGGAGCCCGGCGGTTGCCTGCTGCATCAGGCGCAGGAGATCGATGGTCTGCCAGCGCAGCGCTGGCTGGATGCCCAGCTCTCGCGCCTGTCCGCGATGGACAACGTGACCCTGCTGCCGCGCTGCACCGCCTTCGGTTACTACGATCACAATGAAATCCAGGCGGTGCAGTTGCTGCCCGAGGGGCCGGTGCGCCAACGCCTGCTGCATATCCGCGCCGGCCAGGTGATCCTGGCGACGGGCGCGATCGAGCGGCCGCTGGTCTTTCCCAACAATGATCGCCCCGGGATCCTGCTCGCCGGCGCGGCGCGGCGCTACCTGCGGCAATACGGGGTGCTGCCCGGCCGACGCCTGGTCATCGCCACGAACAACGACAGTGCCTATGCGGTGGCCCATGAGCTGCGGGATGCCGGGGCCGAGGTGCTGGCCATACTGGACATGCGCGCCACATCGCCGGCGCAGGCCGCCGCGGTGGCTGCCGGATTCGAGGTTCGCGCCGGTGTGGCGCCAACCGGAACGTGGGGTCGTCCGGTGCTCAGCCGGGTGCGCTGGCACGGCGTGACCGAGGCGGGCCAGGCGCGGCCGCAGGACACGGGTGAGATCGCCTGTGACGGTCTGCTCGTGTCCGGCGGCTGGAATCCCACGGTGCACCTGCTGTCCCAGTCCGGCGGCGGCTTGCGCTTTGATGAGCGTCTGCAGGCCTTCGTGCCGAACCGTTCGGTCCAGGCCGAGTGTTCGGTGGGCGCGGCCAATGGCGACTTCAACGAAGAGCTGGCCGTCGCGCCGCTCCAGGCGATCGATGTGTCGACGCTGGGAGAAACCCCGAACTATTCCTGGGTGGATCTGGCCAGCGACGTGACGGAGGGGGATATCCGGCTGGCCGCGCAGGAGAATTTCTCTGCCGTCGAGCACCTCAAGCGCTATACCACCACGGGCATGATGACCGACCAGGGCAAGACCTCGAACGTCAACGCGATCGGGGTGCTGGCCGGCCTGGCCGGCAAGCCGCCCGGCGCGGTGGGCACCACCAAGTTCCGGCCGCCGTTCAATCCGGTGAGCTTCGGGGCGCTGGTGGGGCGCCAGGTTGGCGCCTTCTATCGGCCCTTGCGACGGCTGCCCAGCGATGCGCTGCAACGCCAGGCCGGAGCCGTGATGGAGGATTACGGGGGCTGGGCGCGTGCGGCTTGCTTCCTGCGTGACGGAGAGCGCGAGGAGCATGCGGTGGTCCGTGAGGTCACCACCGTGCGCAACGGGGTCGGCATCCTCGATTACTCGCCGCTGGGCAAGATCCTGGTTCACGGCCCGGATGCCGGCGAGTTTCTCAACCGCATCTATGTGAACAATCTGCGGACCCTGCAAGTCGGCAAATGCCGCTACGGACTCATGCTCAACGAGCACGGGATCATCATCGATGACGGCATCGCGACGCGCTGGGACGAGAACACGTTCCAGGTCGGCACCACCAGTGGCCAGGCCGAGCACGTGACCGAGCTGCTGGAAGAGTGGCTGCAGTGCGAGTGGCTGGACCTGGATGTCATCGTGGAGCCGGTGACCACGCAATGGTCGACGATCATGGTGGCCGGGCCTCGATCCCGGGCCGTGTTGCAGCGGCTGGGTCTGGATATCGACCTGTCACCTGCCGCCTTCGGCCATATGGAAGCCCGACAGGGCCATCTCGGCGAGGTGCCCGTGCGTATCGCCCGGGTCAGCTTCACCGGCGAGCTGGGCTTCGAGATCTCCGTGCCCTGGTCCTTCGGTGCGAGTCTGTGGCAGCGCCTGCTGGCGCTGGGGCGGCCGGAGGGCATCATCCCCTTCGGCATCGAATCGCTGATGGTGATGCGCACGGAAAAGGGCTTCCTCCACGTCGGTTCGGACACCGACGGGGCCACGATGCCGCAGGATGTCGGCTTCGGCCCGATCATGGACAGGAAATCGGAAGACTTCGTTGGTCGCCGCTCCACGATCACCCCGGAAGGGCGCAGGAGCAATCGCAAGCAGCTGGTCGGGCTGGAAGCCCTGGACACCACGGTCACGCTGCCGGTGGGAGGCCACGTGCTGAGCGAATCGTCCGGGCCGGCGTCGAAGCTCAGCCAGGGCTGGGTCACCTCGGTGGCCAACAGTCCCACCCTCGGCCGCAGCGTCGCCCTGGCGCTGATCGAAAAGGGGCCGCAGCGGCATGGCGAAACGGTCAGGGTCTATGACAATGGCCGCAGCGTGCCGGCGCGTATCTGCGCGCCGGGCTTCTACGATCCGCAAGGAGAGCGACTGCATGTCGAGTGAAAAGCCCACGACACTGGTGGCGGAGCTGGAGGCGCGCTCGGGCCTGGGCAGCGTCATCGGCGGGCCGGGTCAGCTGGTCCATCGTGATGCCGGTCTGACCATCGCCGAAGAAGCCGGACTGCCCGTGCGCAGCCTGCGGCGGCCCCGGGTGGCCGCCAACGAGACGTGGCTGCCGCGGCAGCTGAGGGCGCAGAATCTGGACCTGGCCATGGCGCCGCGCCAGCTCGCTGGCGACCCGGGCCTCTCATGCGCCCGCGTCGAGCCCCATGCCTGGCTCATCTGCGGCGAACTGCACCGGGATGACCCGGCGCCGGCGGGCTGGTTGAGTACCGAGCTGGGCGATCGCCTGTGTGCATTCCGGCTCAGCGGTCCGCGCGCCGCGGACGTGCTGGCCAGCGGTGGCAATCTTCACGGCGTGACGCCGGGGATCTGCGCGCGCATGCCCTTCGCCGACGCCGTGGCGGTGTATGTACAGTGCTTCGCGTCCGATCAATATCGACTCCTGGTGGACGTCAGCTTCGCCCCCTTCATGGCGCGCTGGCTGGCCGACGCCGCAAACAACCGCATTCCCCCCGAGGGCCGGCCGTGAACGACTGCAAGAACTTCGTCTTCTGTTTCCGATGCCCTGACAAGCCGGGCATCATCGCCGCGGTGTCCTCGTTCTTCTATGAGCAGGGCTGCGACATCCGGGACGCGGCCCAGTACGGCGATCCGGATACCCGACAGTTCTTCGTGCGAATCCATTTCGCCGTGCCCGCCCAGCTGGGCCTGGCGGAGCTGGAACAGAAAATCCAGCCCCTGGTGCGCGCGCAGGAGCTGGAGTATTCCCTGCACGACATGGGCAGCAAGCTGCGCACCCTGATCGCCGTATCCCGACAGGACCACTGCCTGAACGACCTGCTGCACCGGTGGCGCTCGGGTCTGCTGCACACGGACATCGTCGGCGTCGTGTCGAACCACGAAGACCTGCGCGGCATGACCGAATGGTACGGCCTGCCGTTCTTCCACCGGCCCATCTGTGCGACCGGCAAGGCCGAGCAGGAAGCCGCGATCCTGGACCTGATGGGGGAGCTGCGCGTCGATCTGCTGGTGCTGGCCCGCTACATGCAGATCCTGTCTGACGACATGTGCCGTCAGCTGCATGGTCGCTGCATCAACATCCACCACTCGTTCCTGCCCAGCTTCAAGGGAGCCAGGCCCTATCACCGGGCGCATGAGCGAGGCGTCAAGCTGGTCGGCGCCACCGCCCATTTCGTGACGGCCGATCTGGACGAAGGCCCGATCATCGAACAGGACGTGGTGCGGGTGAATCACGCCACATCGGCCCAGGAGATGGTCGATATGGGGCGTGAGGTCGAGGCGCGTGTTCTGGCCAGGGCAGTGCGCTGGTACGTGGAGCATCGGATCAAGCTGAACGGCCAGAAGACCATCGTATTTGCCTGAGAATCCGCCTTGCCCCGTGCCGTCCCCAGCCGGCCGGCCCGGGGGTCGCGGCGGCATCGCCAGGCGCCTTGCGCTATGCTGCCAGGGCATGGTGAAAGCCGCCCTGAAGGAGTCTGCGTGATGGCGAAGCACAGGATCTTCACGACGCGTTTCGCCCAGGTCTACCCGCTTTACGTCGCCAAGGCCGAGAGGAAGGGGCGGACCCGATCAGAGGTGGACGAGATCATCCGCTGGCTGACCGGCTACAGCCAGGCTCAGCTGGAATCGCATATCGCCCAGCCGACCGATTTCGAGGGCTTCTTCGCCCGCGCCCCGAAGATGAATCCGTCGCGCGAGCGGATCAAGGGAGTCGTCTGCGGCGTCCGGGTCGAAGAGGTCGAGGACCCGCTCATGCGAGAGATCCGGCGGCTGGACAAGCTGGTGGACGAGCTGGCCCGCGGCAAGAGCATGGACAAGATCCTGCGCCAGTGATCCGGCGGCCGGGAGCGACCCTCCGGCCCCCCGTCTGCGGCGCTCGCCCTCAGCAGCTGGCGCGCAGTGACCCTGTCGCCTCGATGACGCTGGGAATCCTCCGCGCCAGCGCGGCCAGACGGACGGAAAAGCCCTCGTCACCGCCTTCCACCACCATGTCGATGTGACAGTGATGCTCGTCCGGCGCGCTGCAGGCAAAGTGAAGCGGCAGGCGGTTCAGCGTGGTGATGATGCCCAGGATGCGGGCGGGCAGCTGGGGGTCAGCTTCCCCGGTGACGGTGAGGCGCGTGGTGTAACGAAAGGCTGGAGCGGACATGATGGACCCTGGCGAAGGAAACGGAAAAGCGGGCAGCTGAGCCGGTCTTGACCGGCAGGCTAATTCGCATCGTTTCGTTCGGAAGTCGCATCATGGGCTGAGCTCTGTACGTGGATGCCCTCAGGCGGCTCTGACGTTAATAGATACAGCCCTGTCCTGCAAGGGTCGGGCGGAGCGGTCGGCGAGAGGGCCGCTGCCCGACCGCGGCCTCTAGCCCGCGAGCTCGTATTGCGAATCCAGCGGCAATTCCGTCGTGTTCTTGATCTCGGTCACCGCGATATGGGAGACCAGCTTGCGGACCAGCGGCATCGCCAGGAGCTGTTCGCGGATGAAGCGCTCATAGGCCTGTATGTCACGCACGATGATCTTCAGCAGGTAGTCCCATTCGCCGGCCATGGTGTAGCACTCCACGACTTCCGGCATGGCGCGCATGCTGTCCTCGAACTCCTTCATGTGCTGGTGTCCCATGGAGCTCATGCTCACGCTGGCGAACACCACCATGTCGAGCCCCAGCGCGGCCCGGTCCAGCAGCGCGATGCGTCGCGCAATGATGCCGCCCTGGTCCATCCGGTTGATGCGCCGCCAGCACGGTGCCTGGGACATGTGGACCGCATCGGCGATCTCGCCGGAGGTGCGGGAATTGTCCCTCTGAAGCTCCTTCAGGATGGCCAGATCCTGTTTGGAAATCTTGATGCTCATTGTGTTCACCAGCGGAATAAAATATACAGATAAGCGCGATGTGCAGCGCAACATAGCATAATTATCGCGGGTGTCAGGGCGTAAAATGGGCCTCTCACTTTCATGCGGGAACCGCAGATGAACACGGCCTTTGTCGAAGCGCTGCTGATGAGCCTGGTCGCGGGTATCGTCAGCCTGTCCTACGTCTTCGCGCTGGCGCAGTTCTAGCGCCGGACACCGGGCTCGCGATCTGCCGCGAGCCCTCTGCAGAGTCTCCTCCGGTGGCCGCTGCCACCGTACTGGCGCTTCGGTCGCCCATCGAAGCGCCTTTTTTGTGCCCCGGGCCGCGGCCCGCATGGCAGGCTTCCTCTGCGTCAATTTCATGATACAGTAGTGTATTGAAAAATCGGCCAAGCGAAGCCGGGCCGGTGCGCCGATGCGCCCCGGGGCCCGGTCGACGTCGATCGCCGCCGGCTGCCGAAACTGGTGCCAGCCGTGGGCGGGACCATTGCATGAAGGAGCAGACAGCATGGGCGTGACCATCCTCAAGAACGCGACCATCTTTGATGGCAGCAGTGAAGAGCTCATCGAGGGCGGCAGCGTCGTCCTGGAAGGCGACAGGATTCGGGAGGTCGGCGGGCCTGCCCTGACTTGTGAGGGCGCCGAGACGGTCGATCTCGGCGGGCGCTTCCTGATGCCCGGGCTGCTGGACATCCACTTCCACGCCTATTCCATCACCTTCAACATGCATCGTCTGGACAGCATGACGATGCCGATGAAGGTCGCGCACGCGGCGCGGCTGCTCAAGGGCGCGCTGCATCGCGGCTACACCACGGTGCGCGATCCGGC
>JBFJTN010000032.1:0-23439 GCA_041625325.1 Oceanococcus sp.
AAAGACCCGCAGACCGAAGGCATCATCATGGTCGGCGAGATCGGCGGCAGCAAGGAAGAAGAGGCGGCGGATTTCATCAAGGCCAATGTGTCCAAGCCGGTGGTGGCCTACATCGCCGGCGTGACCGCACCGCCGGGCAAGCGCATGGGCCATGCCGGGGCGATCATTGCCGGCGGCAAGGGTACCGCGGACGACAAGTTCGCCGCCCTGGAAGCGGCCGGCGTGATCACGGTGCGCTCGCCCGGCCTGCTGGGTGAAGCCATGGCCAAGGCCCTGGGAGCCTGAGCTCCGGGAATGCACCGTGCCGCCACGGCGGCGCGGTGTGTCGGGCGCTCCGGCTGGCCCGGGGCGCCGTGCCCGACTGACATCGACGCCTTAGCGGCCGAGGCCCCCACCCATGACCCCGGATCTCTCCCATATCGCGCTGGCCCAGCTGCCGGTGCGTGTCGGCGACGTGGCCGGCAACGTGGAGCGCATCCTGGCGGCGGCCGGCGAAGCAGCTGCCCAGGGCGCCCGTCTGCTGCTGTGTCCGGAACTGGCCCTGCTGGGTTATCCGCCCGATGACCTGCTGCAGCGGCGCGGCCTGCCCGAACTGATCGATGAGGCGCTGGCAAGCCTGATCGCAGGCGCCGGCGACATGTGCCTGGTGGTCGGCTATCCCGAATTTGCGGACGGCGCGATCTACAATGCCGCGGCCGTGCTCGACGCCCGCGGCCTGCGCCACAACTACCGCAAGCAGCGACTGCCGAACTACGGGGTCTTCGACGAGCGCCGCCACTTCGTGCCCGGCCAGCACAGCTGCGTTTTCGACTTCGCCGGCATCCGCCACGGCCTCAGCATCTGCGAGGACCTGTGGACGCCACAGGTGGCGGCTGCCGCGCGCGCCGATGGTGCCGAGATCCTCCTCAACCTGAACGCCTCACCCTTCGATCAGGCCAAGCGCCGGCAGCGCCGCGAGGTGCTCGAGCGCCGGGTCGCCGAGACGGGGCTGAGCATCGTCTATGTCAATGCGGTCGGCGGTCAGGATGACGTGCTGTTCGACGGCGACTCGCAGGTCTGGGCCGCCGGGCAGGGCGCCTGCCTGCAGACGCCACCCTTTGCCGAAGCGGTCTATCCGGCGGCCTCCGGCGGCGCGGCGCAGGAGCCGGCCGAGGACGCCCTGCTCTACCAGGCGCTGTGCGTGGCGGTGCGGGATTACGTCGGGCGCAATGGCTTTGAAAGGGTCTATGTCGGCCTCTCCGGCGGCATCGATTCCGCGGTCACCCTGGCGATCGCCGCCGATGCGCTCGGCGCCGCGCGGGTGCATGCCGTGGCCATGCCCTCACCCTACAGCGCGGACATGAGCGGTGAGGATGCCCGGGCCCAGGCCGAGGCCCTGGGCGTGGATTTCGAACAGATCGCGATCGAGCCGGCCATGCGCAGCTACGAGGCCATGCTGGCGCCGGCCTTCGCCGGCACCGCGCCGGACCTCACCGAGGAGAACCTGCAGGCGCGCATCCGCGGGGCGCTGCTGATGGCCCTGGCCAACAAGTTCCGCGGCATCGTGCTGTCCACCGGCAACAAGAGCGAGATGGCGGTGGGCTACTGCACCCTGTACGGCGACATGTGTGGCGGCTTCGCCCCGCTCAAGGATGTCTACAAGTTGCAGGTCTACGCCCTGGCGCGCTATCGCAACAGCCTGTCACCGGTGATTCCCGAGCGGGTCATCACCCGCCCGCCATCGGCGGAGCTGCGACCGGATCAGCAGGACGAGGATTCGCTGCCGCCCTACGCCCGCCTGGACCGGATTCTGGCCGACTACATCGAGGGCGAATGTGCGGTCTCCGAACTGCTGGCCCGTGGCCATGACGCCGCCGAGGTCGAGCAGGTCGTGCGCCTGGTGCGGCAGAGCGAGTACAAGCGCCGTCAGGCCGCCCCGGGCCCCAAGGTCTCGACCTGCGCCTTCGGCCGCGAGCGGCGCTATCCGCTGACCGCCCGCTACGCCGGGCTGTAGGCCGCCGCGGGCGCCCGCGGATCAGTCCGCCTGCACCAGCAGGATCGCGTGTCGCGCCTGCCGGTCCGGCAGGGTGCTCACCCGATGGCGGTCCAGGTCCATGAGCCCGGCCGGGAAATAGGGCGGCAGCACCCGGTCGGAAACCAGCATGGGCGAGGCGATCAGGCTGCGACAGCGGGGAAAGCCGGCTTCCGGCGGTGCCCGATCCGGCGGCACGGGACTGTAGCGCAGGGCCAGCCGGCGGGTGTGCAGCGCGACCAGGGGCGGATGGGCCGCATACACGCAGTCGTCGGGCGCCACCCACTGGCGGGCGGCCTGCAGGCCAAGGACCACGTCCCGGCGGATCTCCGCGTCCTGGCGGGCGGCGGCATCGCTGTCCTCGAGCAGCCACCAGCGATTCGCGGTGAAGGCCTGCAGCTCCGGCTCGGTGGGCAGCAGCAGCCGGTGGCCAAACTGGACCAGCGTCGGACCGCTGGAGATGCCGGTTGCCAGCACCAGCCCGGCGGCCGCCACCGTCGCGGCGGGCCGGGGCAGCCGGGGCAGCCAGCACAGCGCGTAAAACAGCAGCAATGGCATGGCCGGATAGAGGAAGCGGCTCAGATAGACCTGCTCCTGGAAAGGCCAGAGCAGCACCATGCCGAGATAGGCGCCCAGCCACAGGGCATCCAGCTTGCTCTGCGCGAGGCGCATGAGCCAGCCGGCCAGGGCGGCGGCCAGCGTCAGCAGGCCGGCGACCGACAGCAGCCCCGTCGTGGCCAGTGCGGGAGCCGGTTGAAACTGCCAGTTCCAGGCGCCGGTCAGGTTGTGCAGCCGCTCGAGCAGGGCCGGCAGCAATCCGGGCAGCGCCTGCCAGACGCCGATATCGCTGCCGGCCTGCAGGTACCACAGTGCATTGGAGCGCCCCGACGCAGCCATCAGGGACAGGCCGACCACGAGGCCGCTGGCGCCGATCAGTGTCCAGCGTCGGGGTGCACGCTGCAGCAGCAGCCACAGCCAGAGGGCGAGCAGCAGGCTGATGCCGGCTGCCCGGGTGAGGCAGGCCAGCACGACCAGGCTGGCCAGCAGCGGCAGCCACCAGCGATCCTCGTGTTGCTGCTCGGCGGCCAGCAGGGCGCCATAGAGCAGCGCCATGAACAGGAATTCGCTCCACAGTTCCAGGGCGAACAGGCTGGTGGACGGCAGGCAGAGGACGAGCAGCAGGCCCAGGCAGGCGAGGACCCGGCCGCCGGCCCGCAGGATGAATACGGCAGCCACGCACAGGGCGATCAGATGCAGGCTGCGGTTGATGGCCGCGGCCAGCAGCGGCTCATCGGCGCCGCCCCCGAACAGGCCCAGCAACAGCGGGAAGAGGACCGGAAACTGGCTGTTTTCGCGGATGAACAGCAGCAGCTCGTCGCGCGTGCCGGGGGACCGAAAATAGTCCGCCAGCAGCAGGAACACGGCGTCATCCGAAAAGTAGCCGTGCACGGTGCTCAGTGGCAGCCAGCCCAGGTACAGGACCGTGGCGCTCAGGGCCAGGACCAGGGCGATGCTTGCGATCTGGCCCCGGGATGGCGCGCCGTGAACGGGATGGATCACGTCAGCGTCCGTTTCAGGCTGTCCCGGCGCAGCCCCGCGGCTTGTACGGCATATGGCGGCTTGGCTGGCCTAGCGCCGACGCCCCGGGCCGCGGCGCGGCCGGTCGTCGGATTCCGGTCCGCTCGCCGCTGTGGCGCCGCTCTGGGTCGCGTCAGCCGGTTGCAGGGTCGGCGGACTCCGAAGGGGGGCGTCCGCTGCGGCTTCCGCCGGCGCGTCGGCCGGCGCGGCCTCGGCTGCGGCATCTGCCTGCGTGGGGGCCGTCTCGGCGGCGGCGAAGCTGGCCTGCCGGACAGCCCGGATCTCGGCGGCCCGTTCCGGCATCTGCAGCTTGTCGTAGCACTTGGCCAGCAGGTCCAGGGCTTCCGGCATGACGGCGCTGCCCTGGAACTTGCTGATGATGTCCTGGGCCCGTCGGCTGGCGGCGACCCAGGCCCGGCGGCTTTCGTAGAAGCGGGCGATTGCCATTTCGTGACGGGCGATGCGCTCGCGCAGGTAGATCATGCGCTGGCGGGCGTCCGCCGCGTAGGGGCTGGTCGGGAAGCGCTGCAGCAGGCGACCGAAATCTTCGAAGGCGCGGCGCGCATTGATCGGGTCGCGGGTGGTGGAATCGATGTCCAGCGCGTCGAGAATGTCGCTGGCGCCGCGGTCGAAGTTGATCAGCCCGCGCAGGTAGAGCACGTAGTCCAGGTGCTCATGGCGCGGGTTCGCGCGCAGGAAACGGTCCGCCGCGCTCAGCGCCAGTTCCGGCTGATAGGCGCGGTAATGGGCGTAGATGGCTTCCAGCTTGCCCTGGGTGGCATAGCGGGTGAACGGGAACTGCGCGTCCAGCCGGTCATACAGGGCGATGGCGGTGGAGTAGTCGGAGGAATCCAGCGCTTCGCGGGCAGAGGCGTAAAGCTGCTCGGCCGGCAGCCGGCTGGCCCGCAGATCGTCCACCGCGCCCGGGCGCAGAGGATCGCTGCGCAGCGAGCCGGGTGACTTGTCCGAGGCGCAGGACGCCAGCAGCGTCACGGTGCACAATGATGCGAACGCGAGGATTCGGTGTTGCAGCCGAGGCATGGGTATTCCTTTGGACTGACCGCCCGGGGCGGCCGAAGCAATCGAAGAGATGCGGTGCTGCGGGAGCGGGCCGCGGGCGCCGGATGCCGTGTCTGCGGCGGCGCCGATCTCGAATTTTCCATTGTATAGCGGAGCAGGACTGGATGACAGCGCGAAGCGGTGAAGGTGCCCTGAGTTTCCAGATCGAGGAGGAACTGGCCGGGCAGCGCCTGGACAAGGCACTGGCCCTGCTGCTGCCGGAACAGTCGCGCGCCCGGCTGCAGGGCTGGATTCGCGATGGACATGTGCGGGTCGATGGTGTGGTGCTGCCGCCGAAGGCCCGGCTGGAGGTCGGTGCGCAGATCGAGGTGGAGCCACAGGACGCGCCGCGCGACGAAAGGGTGCTGCCGCAGGCCATCGATTTTCCGGTGCTCTACGAGGACGACAGCCTGCTGATCGTCGACAAGCCGGCCGGTCTGACCGTGCATCCCGGCGCCGGTCAGCCGGACGGCACACTGCAGAATGCCCTGCTGCATCATCGTCCGGCGCTGGCGGCGGTGCCGCGGGCCGGCATCGTGCACCGTCTGGACAAGGACACTTCCGGCCTGATGGTCATCGCCGGCACGGTCGAGGCGCAGACGGCGCTGGTGCGGGCGATCCAGGAGCGGACGGTGCGACGCGAGTATCTCGCGCTGGTCTGGGGAGTGCCGGTGGCCGGGGCGACCATCGACGCGCCGCTGGGCCGGCATCCCCGCGACCGCACACGCTACGTCGTGCGCGATGGCGGGCGCGATGCGGTGACCCACTACCGGGTGGCCGAGAAGTTCGAGCGCCATGCCCTGCTGCGGGTCCGGCTGGAAACCGGGCGCACCCACCAGATTCGGGTCCACATGCAGCATGCGGGCTATCCGCTGATCGGCGATCCGGCCTATGGCCGGCGCGGTGATCCCTGGCGCGCCGGCCTGGGGCGTCAGGCCCTGCACGCCTGTGCCCTGGCCCTGGAGCACCCCGCGACGGGCGAGGAGATGTCCTGGGAGTCGCCGCTGCCGCCGGATCTGCAGGGCATCCTGGATGGCTGGCGTGATCCGGTGGATTGAGCCCGCCTGGCCGGCCGTGCCGGGGGTGCGTGCCGCCTTCAGCCTGCGCCAGGGTGGCGTCAGTGCGGGCCCCTATGCCGCGCTCAATCTGGCGACCCATGTCGGCGATGATCCTGTCGCGGTGGCCGAAAACCGACGGCGCCTGGTCCAGGGCCTGGGTCTTCCCGCCGAGCCCTGCTGGCTGGACCAGGTTCACGGGACTCGGGTGGTGGCGGCCGAACAGGCGGCGACGACCGCGGATGGCAGCTGGGCGGACCGGCCCGGCGTGGTCTGTGCGGTCATGGTGGCGGATTGCCTGCCCGTGCTGCTGGCGGACCGCGCCGGCGGGCTTGTCGCTGCGGTCCATGCCGGCTGGCGCGGCCTGCAGGCGGGCGTCCTGGATGAGGCGGTGGGTCAGTTGCGCAGCCGGCGTCCGGCCGCCGACCTGCAGGCCTGGCTGGGTCCCTGCATCGGCCCGGACGCATTCGAGGTCGGCCCCGAAGTGCGCCAGGCCTTTGCCGACCGCCGCGCCGGGCACGCGCGGGCCTTTCGCCCCGGGCGGGGTGACCGCTGGCTGGCGGATCTGCAATCGCTGGCCCGCGGGGAGCTGGCCGCCCTGGGGGTGGGCCAGATCACGGCCTGCGCCCGCTGCACCGTGGCCGAAGCCGGAGCGTTTTTCTCCTATCGCCGTGAGCCTCGCTGTGGCCGGATGGCTGCGGTCATCTGGCTGAGCGGCGAAGCGTAAATGCCGGAAAACCAAGCGTTTCGCTTGCCTGTCCCCGGAGCGTCTGTTACAAATCACCTGCTGGAGTAGACTGGCCGGACTGGGGCTGAGAATGCAGTTCCATCCGGTTCGGGAAGCATAGACAACCGGTCGCTTAGAACTTGGGGGAAACGTGGTGCAGAAGAATTCCGTAATGAAGACGGCGGTGCGCCTGTCGACGCTCAGCGCCTTCGTGATGGCGGTGCCCGCGCAGGCTCTGCAGTTCGATATAGGTGATGTGTACGGCTCGGTGGAGAGCTTTTTCACGCTGGGCGTGGCGGTGCGCGTGGAGGATCGCGACCCCGAGCTGATCGGTAAGGTCAACCTCCAGCCCGGCCTGTGTACCGGCGCCAACACGACGGACGACCCGTCCGCCAGTTCGCGCGAGTACTGGGACTCGAGCGAATACGAGTCGCGTGGCCTGATCGGGGGCACCTGCAACAGCACCACCGACCCCGCGCTGAATCTGGCCTATGTGAATGCGCCCGGTTCGTACAACATCAACGGCGACAACGGCAACCTGAACTTCGACAACGGCGACATCGTCTCCGCTGCCGCGAAGCTCAATACCAAGCTGTCGCTGAGCTGGGGCAACTTCAATCTGCTCGCCCGCGGCATCTGGATGTTCAACGACACCTACGTGGGTTTCGACGAATACCATCCGGACTCCACCCTGCAGCCGCGCAATACCGCGCTGCCGGATGATGTCTACGAGCAGTTCGGCACCCATTTCGAACTGACCGACGCCTACATCTCCACCTTCGTGCCGGTGGGCAATCGCGACGTCAGCATCCGGGTCGGGCGCCAGGGCTTCGTCTGGGGTGAAAGCAGCGCGCTGCCGCTGAACAGCATCAACACGGTGAATCCGCCGGATCAGGTGCGCCTGCGCCTGCCGGGCTTCGACCTGGGCGAACTGTTCCAGCCGGTCGGCATGCTCTATGCCAGCACCGACATCACCCTGAACCTGGCGGTCGAGGCTTTCTACCAGTATGAGTGGGTGCCGGTGCGCATCGATGCCCCGGGCACCTTCTTCTCGGTCAGCGACACGCTCGGTGGTGGTGATCAGGGCGGCCAGTACGCCATGCTCTCCTTTGGCAAGGCGCCGGAAGACCCGCAGAATCTGTATGAATCGCAGGACAACCCGGAGGACCCGTTCAACATCGGCTCGGCCGGCGGGCGGACGATCTACCGGCTGCCGGACAACAAGCCGCAGGACGGCAATCAGTACGGTATCGCCCTGAAGTACTTCGCGGAGAACTTCAACAACGGCACGGAAATCGGCTTCTACTACACCAATACGCACTCGCGCATTCCTTCCGTGAGCGTCTATGCCGCTGACGCGACCTGCGTCGGTGATGCGACCAACGCGGCCGAGCTGGCGCTGAACTGCGGCGCCGGCCTGGGCAACATCGGTGCACTGCGTCTGGCCGATGAGCCGCTGCCGGTGGACACGGTCCGTGTGCAGGCTGAATATCCTGAA
This sequence comes from Oceanococcus sp., assembly GCA_041625325.1. Taxonomy (GTDB): domain Bacteria; phylum Pseudomonadota; class Gammaproteobacteria; order Nevskiales; family Oceanococcaceae; genus Oceanococcus. The sequence goes on from JBFJTN010000032.1 coordinate 7,929, forward strand.
AACCGCCACATGTTCGGGGTCAGCTTCAACACCACGATCGGCGATTTCGCCTGGGCCGGCGAGTACACCTTCCGCCCGAACCACCCGGTGCAGATCCACACCGTGGACCTGCTGTTCGCCGCGCTGCAGCCGGCCTTCCCGGCCAACAACATCAATATCGGCGTGCCGCCGGAGGGCGATCCGCTGAATCCGGGGGCGCCCGCCGCGGTGCTGCCGGGCCGCCGCATGGCCGTGCCGGACTACGTCGAGACCATCTACCGCCAGAACACGGTGCAACCGGGTCAGTACATCCGCGGCTACGAAGAGATGAAGCAGGGCCAGCTGGTGACCTCCCTGCTGCGCACCTTCGGCGCGGCGGAGAACCCCTTCGGCGCCAACCAGGTGCTGATGCTGGCCGAATTCGGTGTCACCCATGTGCTGGACATGCCCAGCCTCAGCGAACTGCAGTTCCAGGGCGGCGAGACCAACACGCATGCCAGCCGCGGTGCCGATGGCACCAGCAATGGCCTGGCGGACAGTGCCGATCTGACCAATGGCACGATGACCGATGGTGACGGCGATGCCCGTTGCGTGCGCCAGAGCTTCGACAGCATCGGCGGCGCCGAGGCCGAGCCCTGCCGCCAGAATCCCACGGCACAGGACCCCGACAACTTCGGTGACGAGTTTGCCTACGGCATCCGCATCCTGACCCTGACCAAATACGACGACTTCTTCCGCGGCTGGAACTTCGAGCCCCTGGTGGCGCTGTTCTATGACATCGACGGCGTGGCGCCGGGTCTGGGCCAGAACTTCGTCAAGGGCAATGTCACCGGTCTGCTGGGCCTGCGTTTTGACTACCTGTCCCGCTGGTTCACCGAACTGCGTTACACCTACCTGGATGGCGAGCTCAACGGCATCCGGGACCGCGACAATCTGATGTTCACGGTTCAGTATTCATTTTGAGATTGCAGCCCCACCGGGGCTGCCGCAAGGGGAGTTGAGGGATGACACTACGCCCGTGGATCGGCGCCGCGGCACTGCTGGTGCCGGTGCTGGCTTTGGCCCAGTCCGAGTCGTCGGCGGACATACAGCCCCAACCGGCCGAGCTGATGCCGCTGGCCGAGGGACATTCACTGCTGCTGGATGTGACCGACACCGGCAAACGCCTGATTGCCGTGGGGGAACGCGGCCACATCGTAGGCTCGCTGGATGGCAAGGAATGGGTGCAGGTGCCGACCCCGACCCGGGCGACCCTGACCGCCGTGTCCTTCCCGGATGCCAGCAACGGCTGGGCGGTCGGGCATGATGCGGTGATCCTGCGCTCGCGTGACGGCGGACGCAGCTGGATCATCCAGAACTTCGAGCCGGAGCTGGAGAAGCCCTTCCTCGACGTGATCTTCCTGGATGCCAAGTACGGCATCGCCGTCGGCGCCTACAGCCTGATGTACGTGACCCGCGACGGCGGGGACACCTGGGAGGACTACGACACGCCGATCCGCGAGAGCGAGTGGCATTTCAATGCCATCACCCGGCTCAACAACGGCGGCCTGTTCATCGCCGGCGAATCCGGCACCCTGGCCTATTCGGGCGACAACGGGGTCAGCTGGGAATCCCTGGAATCTCCCTATGAAAGCTCCATGTTCGACGCCATCCCGGTGGGGGAATCGGGTGTCCTGATCGTGGGGCTGCGGGGCAATGCCTTCGTCAGTGCGGACGTGACCGCCGATGAACCCGAGTGGGAAGAACTGGAACTGGTCAGCGAGAACTCCCTGATCGGCGGCGCCCAGTTGCCCAGCGGCGAGTCCATCATGGTGGGCATCAACGGCATCATCTACCGGGCCAATGCCGCCGCCGGGGAAACCCGCCTGATCAGCAACCCGCAGGGTATTACCCTGGCCGCGGTGCAGCCGGTCAAGAACGGACTGATCGTGGTCGGCGAAGCCGGCGCGCAGTTCATTTCGATCAAGTAGGGGGACGCGCCGCAGGCGTAAGGGAACACATTACATGTCAGCAACAGAAAGAATTCTGAAGGTCGTCGAACCCCTGGTCTATGGCCAGCGGGTCGTCGGTCTGGCGGTCCTGATCGTCCTCACGCTGTTCTTCGGCTGGAAGGCGTCGCAGACCCAGGTGGATGCCGGTTTCGACAAATCGATTCCGCTGGAACATCCCTACATGAAGACGCTGAAGAAGTACCAGTCGGACTTCGGCGGCGGCAACACGGTGCTGGTGGCGCTGATCCAGAAGGACGGCGACATCTACAACGGCAAGTTCCTCGACACCCTGAAGAAGGTCACCGACGAAGTCTTCTTCCTGCCCGGGGTCGACCGTTCTCGGGTCAGCTCGCTGTTCACCCCGGACGTGCGCTTCACCGAGGTGGTGGAGGGTGGCTTCGCCGGCGGCAACGTGATTCCGGCTGAATACGCGCCCACCGATGAGATGTTCAAGCTGGTCCGCTCCAATGTCGGCAAGGCCGGGATCATCGGGCGCTACGTGACCAACGATCAGCGTGGCGCGATGGTCTTCGCCGAGTTGCTGGAAACCGATCCGGTCACCGGCGAGAAGCTGGACTACCGGGTGGTGGCCAAGAACCTGGAGAAGATCCGGCAGGATTTCGAGACCGACGAGATCAAGGTCCATATCGTCGGTTTCGCCAAGGTCATCGGCGATGTCACCGATGCCGCCCTGGAAGTGGTGTTCTTCTTCGCCCTGGCGCTGGTCATGACCGCCGTGCTGCTGTGGCTGTACACGGCCTCGTTCAAGCTGTCGATGGTGGTGCTGGTCTGTTCCCTGGTCGCGGTGATCTGGGAGTTCGGCCTGCTCACCAGCGCCGGCTACGGCCTCGACCCCTTCGCCATCCTGATCCCCTTCCTGGTGCTCTCGGTCTCGACCAGTCACGGCGTGCAGTACGTGAACGCCTGGGTGGGCGAGGTCGATCAGGGCAAGGAGCCCTTCGAGGCCTCGCTGGAAACCTTCCGGCGCCTGGCCATTCCGGGCACCACCGCGCTGATCACCGACGTGGCCGGTTTCGCCACCATCTACCTGATCCCGATCGACATCATCCGGGAGATGTCGATCAACGCCGCCTTCGGCATGCTCGCGATCATCGTGACCAACAAGGTGCTGGCGCCGATCTGGCTGACCTACATCACGATCAAGGACATGGATGCCTTCCGCGAGAAGCAGTTGCGTCGTGAACACATGGGTGACGGCCTGTGGCGTTTCATCGCCAAGATCACGCGGCCGATCCCGTCCATGATCACCTTGCTGATCTGCGCCCTGCTGCTGGGCTGGTCGCTGTGGAAGTACGGCGACCTGCAGGTGGGCGATTCGCAGGAAGGTGTGCCCGAGCTGCGTCCGGAATCCCGCTACAACCAGGATTCCCGCGCCATCGTGAACAACTTCAGCATCGGCGTGGACATCCTCAAGGTCATCGCCGAGGCGCCACCCGAATCCTGCATCCGCTATGACGTGATGGAGAACATCGATCGCTTCGCCTGGCGGATGGAAAACACCGAAGGGGTCAACTCCACCATCTCGCTGCCGCAGGTGGCGAAGATCGTGAACGGCCAGTTCAACGAGGGCACGCCCAACTTCCAGGTGCTGCCACGCAACCGCTTCGTGATGGTGCAGGCGATCACGCCGATTCCCACCTCATCCGGCCTGTTGAATCCGAACTGTTCGGCGATGGCGGTCTTCATCTTCACCGACGACCATCGCGCCGAAACCATCAAGCGCATCGTCAACGAGGTCAAGCGCTTCGACAAGGAAGACGCGCACCCCGACGTCAACTACGCTCTGGCCACCGGCAACGTGGGGGTCATGGCCGCGACCAATGAGGTGGTCAAGGCGCAGGAGCTGCAGGTCGTGGGCTACGTGTACGTGGTCATCGTGGTGTTCATGTGGCTGTCCTTCCGCACCATGTGCGGGGTGCTCTGCGTCGTGCTGCCCCTGTCGCTGGTCTCCTCGCTGGCCTACGCCATGATGGCGAGCTGGGGCATCGGCCTGAAGGTGGCCACCCTGCCGGTGGTGGCGCTGGCGGTGGGCATCGGGGTGGACTACGGGATCTACATCTACAGCACCCTGCTGGATGGATTGTCCCGAGGGCGAACCCTGGAGGAAGCCTTCTATGACACCCTGCACAAGACCGGCAAGGCGGTGATCTTCACCGGGATTGCGCTGGGCGGCTCGGTGTCCACCTGGCTGCTGTCCGACCTGCAGTTCCAGGCCGACATGGGCATCCTGCTGGTGTTCATGTTCACCGCCAACATGGTGGGGGCGATCCTGGTGATGCCGGCGCTGGCCCGCTTCATGGTGCAGCACAAGAAGTTCATCGACCAGCCTGCTGGCTGAGTTCGCTGATCCCGAGGGGGCGTGGCGCGACGGCGCCGCGCCCCCTTTTTTTGTGCCTCAGTCGATGCGGCGGTAGCCGGGCGAAGGGGCCTGGATCAGGCGCCTGTCCGGCAGCGTCAGGGCGGTCAGGCGCCCACCCCAGACGCAGCCGGTATCCAGGCCCCAGACCCGATGGGCCGGCCAGTAAACCTGACCCAGGGTGGACCAGTGGCCGAACAGGATCTCCTGCTCCTGGCTGCGCCGCCCGGGCAGGGCGAACCAAGGCAGCAGATTCGCCGTGGCCTGGCCCGGGCCGCGCTTCTCGGCCAGGGCCAGCGCACCGTCGGCGCTGCAGTAGCGCAGTCGGGTGAAGCAGTTGATGATAAAGCGCCAGCGCGCCAGACCCTGCAGCTCTTCGCTCCAGCAGACCGGGTCATCGCCGTACATGCCGCCCAGATAGGCAGGATGCTCCGGGCCCTGCAGCAGGCTCTGGGCCTGCTGGGCATGCCGCAGCGCATCGGACACCGTCCACTGCGGCGGCAGCCCGGCGTGAATCATCAGGCAGCCCAGATCCAGGTGGGCCAGGGGCCTGAAGCGCAGCCATTCGAGCAGCTCGGCCGCGTCCGGCGCCGCGGCCAGTTCCCGCGCCAGTCGGCCGGGCCGCAGATCAGGATTGTCGCCCAGCAGTTGGGCCAGGACGCTGAGCTCATGGTTGCCCAGCAAGGCCACGCAAGGGCTGCCCAGCTCACGGGCCAGGCGCAGGGTCCCCAGCGAATCGGGGCCCCGGTTGATCAGGTCGCCCACCAGCCACAGTTGATCGCGGGACGGATCGAAGCGCACGGCGTCCAGCAGGCGGCGCAATTCGCTGCTGCAGCCCTGGATATCGCCGACGACATAGCAGTTCACGCTTTGTTCACGCACTATACTCAACCCTAAGGGTACTTCGCGGGGTGGCGAGCGAAGGCCAACAGTGTGGTGGCCCGTCACAGTGTGTGCAAATCACCGCCGGTCCACCACCAAAGTGAACCCAGGAGGTTTGTGATGAAGACTATTCTGACTGCGATGGCGAGGCGCCAGCGTGGCGCGTCCGCGATCGAATACGCACTGATTGCCGGTTTGCTGGCGGCCATTCTGGTCGGCGCGATCGCGGTGATGGGTGGCGGCTTTGATACCACCTTCGGCAACATCGTGGCCTGCATGACCGGCGACCCCGCCTGCAGTTGATGCCGGAACACTGCTGGGCCCCGGCCAGGGGCGCAGTCCATGATGGCGGCCCGGTCAGGGCCAGGACACAGCGTGGTGCCACGGCGGTGGAATTCGCCCTGGTGTTTCCCATGCTGTTCGTGCTGTTCTACAGCATCGTCGTTTACTCCTACCTGTTCGTGCTGCAGGAAAGCCTGAGCTTCGCGGCGCAGGAGTCGGCGGCTGCCGCCCATCGGGTCAACCCGGTGGGCAATCCGGACTTCGACGCCAATGTGACGCAGCAGGTCCGCAATCGCGCGGCCGAGGTGCTGGAATGGCTGCCGGCCTCGCAGCAGGCCCGGGTGCTCGGCGCGGCGGCCTGTGCCGGTGGCGGCAGCACCCAGAGCGGGGTGGAGGTCTGCATCGACGGGGCCACCAATGTGGTCAGCGTGAATCTGCGTTTCGAGGTCAATGGCCTGTTCCCGGTCCTGCGCATGCCCCTGCTCGGGGAATTGCCGCCCATGCCGGAACAACTGATCGGTTCCGGGACGGCGCTGGTCGGCGAGACCTGAGGGCCGCGCGCGCGCGCCGGCGGGCGCAGACCTGCTAACATCGGAGCCCGCAAGACGCAGACAAACCTTGTTCCGGGGCGAAAGGATTTGGCATGGGAAATCAGGGTCTTAAATATGCTGCGGTCGGGGCGGTGCTGCTCGCTGTCGTGCTCGGCGTGCTGGCCTACCGGATGACCCTGTCCGCAACCCAGGCGGCGCGGCAGCAGGCCCAGGCCGAGATGGAGGCCGAACAGGAGGCCAGCAGCAAGCGGCCGACCACCCTGGCGGTGATCGCACTCAAGCCCCTCGCGGCGACCCGCACCATCAGCACGGACGACGTGGCCCTGATGCCCGTGTCGGTGGTGCCGCAACGCTATTTCACCCGGGTCGAGGATGTGATCGGCCGTGCGCCGCTGATCGACGTGGATGCCGGCGCCCCGGTCACCCCGCGCTATTTCCGTGATTCCAATGTGCTGGCCCGGATCATCCCGGAGCACCATCAGGCCATGTCCCTGGAGATCAGTGACGTGGTGGCGGTCGGCGGTTTCGTGCGCCCGGGAGACGAAGTGGACCTGCTGCTGTTCGTGCGGGCGGCGGACAAGCCGGCCCAGGCCCGGGTGCTGCTGCGGGATGTGCTGGTGCTGGCCTACGAGGACCGTATCATCGAGCGCCCGCAGGGGCTGACCGAAGAGGAAGGGCGGCCGGAACGGCGCAGCCGGGTGCGCACCGCGGTCGTGGCCGTGCCGGAGAAGGACACCACCCGGGTGATGCTGGGAGCGAGTCTGGGCGAGATCCGCCTGTCCCTGAAGCGCCAGCTGGTGGCCAGCGGGGACCAGGCCGGCGATGCCGCCAGCCCGCTGCCGCTGGCCGAGCCGGCGGACAAGCCGGCCGAGCAGTCGCCCAGTGAAAGGGACAAGGTCGTCACCCTGGAGGAGCTGACCCGCATCGCCGCGGCGAAACCCAAAGCCGTCGCCCCGCCGCCCTATATCATCGAGGTCTTTCGCGGCAACGAATCGCAGAAGGTGAGGGATTGATGAAAGGGAAATGGCATCTGATCGCCCTGCTGTGGCTGCCGCTGGTCCTGTGGGCCGGTGTGCCGCCGGAGAACGTGGTGCTGGTGGAAGCCGGCACCCACCAGTTGATGCGCGAGGATCTGAACGTGAGCCGGGTGGCGGTGGGCAATCCGGACATCGCCGACGTCAACGTGATCAACCGGCATGAGCTGCTGGTCACCGGCAAGAGCGAGGGGGTGACCAGCCTGCTGGTCTGGTACAAGGGCGTGAAGCAGACCCGGGCCTACCGGCTGGTGGTCCGCCCGATCGAGGATCCGCTGGCGGACGGTGCCGCCGAGGACGCGGAGCTGGCCGGCGCGCGGATTGCCGATGGCCGCCTGGCGGGTGAACTGCCGAACCTGATGGCCCACGCGCGGGCCCGTCAGCAGGCGGGTGACAAGCCGGTTGACGCCTCGTCGGTGGCCTTGCCGTCCCAGGTGCTGACCGAAATCAAGATCGCCGAACTGTCGCGCAGCACGCTCAAGCAGTTCGGTTTCAATTTCCTGGTCAATCAGCTGGACGGCACCGCCGCGCTGACCCGGCCCGGTACCCTGTCCGGCGCGACCATCACGCGCAATGAGGCCACCGACAACCGGGCCGCCTTCAACAGCGTGGAGCTGACCAGCAGCTCCGGTTTTCTGCCCCTGAGCAATGCCTTCAACCTGGTCTTCGGCGATGCCACCCAGAACATCCTGGGTTATCTCAGCGTGCTGGAAGGCCAGGGCCTCGTGCGCACCCTGGCCGAACCCAGCCTGGTGGCGATGACCGGGCAGACCGCCACCTTCCTGGCCGGCGGCGAGTTTCCGGTGCCGGTGTCCCAGGGAACCAGCGGTGGCATCTCCATCGAGTACAAGGAATTCGGCGTGCGCCTGTCGCTGACCCCGACGGTGCTGGACCGCAACCGCATCGCCCTGAAGGTGGCGCCCGAAGTCAGCGAGCTGGATTTTTCCGCCGGGGTGCAGGTCAGCGGCACCGCGGTGCCGGCGCTGACCGTGCGTCGAACGGACACCACGGTGGAACTGGGCGATGGCGAGAGCTTCGTGATCAGCGGCCTGGTCAGCCGCAACATGATGGCCAATGTGGACAAGGTGCCCTTCCTGGGCTCCATTCCCATCCTTGGCGCCTTCTTCAAATCCAGCCGCTATGATCGGGATGAACGCGAGCTGGTCATGGTGGTGACCCCGCATCTGGTCACTCCGCTCAAGGCGGGCGCCGCAACGCCCGAACTGCCGGGTCAGAAGTACGACGGCTATGCCCCGAGTTCGGCGAACCTGATTTTCATGGAGTCCGGCGACTTCCGCTCAGGATACAGCCGATGAAGACCCAGGCGGCCGTCATCGCCAGGGACCCCGTCTACCTCAGCTGGCTGAAGGAAGCGCTGGGCCCCGGCATGGAACTGCACTGGGTGCGGCCGGACGATCCGGCCGAGCCGGTGCCGGCCCAGCTGCTGGGCATCGATGACCTGGAGCTGGCCTTCGTCGAGGCCGGCGCCGACAGCGAGTCGGCGGAGTTGCTGGAATTGCTGGCAGATGAGAATCCGCTGCTGCTGCTGGTGGCGGTGGGCGCCGACAGTCCCACCGATTCGGTGCTGGACGCCATGCGCGCCGGCGCCCGCGATTTCTTCGTCATGGGACGAGACGACCGCCAGTTGTCCGAGCGCCTGCGCAAGCTGATGCGCAAGAGCGCCAGCACCCACGGCATCAGCGAACGCAGCGCACGTATCTATTCCATCCACTCCTCGCCCGGCGGGCAGGCCATGGCCTGGACCGCCGAGCATCTGGCCCTGGCCCTGCTGGATGACTGCCGGCCCGGCGACAAGGTCTTGCTGCTGGACATGGCCCAGCCCTACGGCGCCTCCCTGGTATTCCTGAACCTGGCCCAGAACTACTCGCTGCTCGACGCCGTGCAGGACGTGCACCGCTGTGACGCCACCCTGATCGATACCGCTTTCGTCAAACACAGTTCCGGCCTGCATGTGCTGTCGCTGCCGGAGGATCTGGTGGAGCCGACGCGGATGGACGAGCGCGACCTGCTGGCCCTGCTCGACGTGCTGGCCAAGCATTTCCACAGCATCGTGGTCTGCTGCTCCAGCAATCTGGGTATCGAAAGCCAGGCCGGGGTGGTTGCGCGGGCCCGGGCCGGTTTCATGATCAGCGACGGCAGCATCCTGAGCAGCCGCTCGAACAAGCACCTGCTCAAGGCCCTGCGCCTGGAGGAATGCCCGCTGGACCGGCTCGGTCTGGTGGTGGACAGCGACGGCATCGCCAAGGGCCTGGACGCGCCCAGCCTGGCCCAGCTGATCGAACTGCCCCTGTGGGCGGAGATGCCGGTGAATTACCAGAACCGCCTGCGCGCGATGAATGCCGGCGAACCGCTGTACACCCAGGCGCCCAAGGATCCGTATTGCAGGGCCATGCGTGATCTGGCCCGCCGTCTGGCGGTGCAGGACCCGAAGAATCTGGTGTACCGGGCCGAGAGCAGCGGCCTGCTGCAACGCATTTTTGGCGACTGAGCGCGCCATGGCTGCCGATCAGGACAGCAGGCAGAACAGCTTCCGGCTGTCGGCCCAGTACCAGCAGCTGAAGTCCCGGCTGCACCGCCACATGATCACCCTGATCGAGGAGCGGGACCTGCAGATCGATGACTGGCCGGCGGGCAAGCTGCGTCGCTTCATCGAGGACAATGTGCGCGGTTTCGTGCAGGACAACCGGCTGGCCGTGAACACCCGCGAGGCCGCCCTGCTGTCCCAGGATGTGGAGGACGAACTGGTCGGCCTGGGCCCCCTGCAGGAGCTGGTCGATGACGAGAGCGTCGATGACATCGTGGTCAACGGCCCCCAGCGGGTCTACGTGGAGCGCTCCGGCAAGCTGGAGCAGGCCAGCATCCGTTTTGCCGACAACGCCCACGTGGTGCGGGTGGTGCAGCGGATCCTGTCGCCCATAGGCCGGCGCATCGACGAGTTCCACCCGATGGTGGATGCCCGCCTGGCCGATGGCAGCCGGGTCAACGCCATCATTCCGCCGGTGGCGCTGGATGGCCCCTGTCTGTCCATCCGCAAGTTCCGGCGTGAGCCGCTGAGCGCGGACGAGCTGATCGAAAGCGGTTCGGTGACCCGGGAGATCCTGGATTTTCTCAGCGAGGCGGTGCGCCAGCGGCGCAGCATGATCGTGGTGGGCGGCACCGGCTCCGGCAAGACCACCTTTCTGAATCTGCTCAGTCGCTGGATACCCGAGTCCGAGCGCGTGATCACCATCGAGGATGCGGCCGAGCTGCGCCTGAACAACGATCACGTCGTGCGCCTGGAAACCCGCCCGCCGAATCTGGAGGGCGAGGGTGAGGTCAGCGCCCGGGATCTGGTCCGCAATGCCCTGCGCATGCGGCCGGACCGCATCATCCTGGGCGAGGTGCGCGGGGACGAGGTGCTGGACATGCTGCAGGCCATGAACACCGGGCATGAGGGTTCCATGACCACCCTGCATGCGAACAGTACCCGGGATGCCCTGCACCGCATCGAGCTGCTGGCCGGATTCGCCGGTTTCAATGGCACGGCCCAGACCCTGGACCGGCAGATCGGCAGCGCCCTGGACCTGATGGTGCAACTCACCCGCCTGCCCGACGGGCGACGCCGGCTGGTCGAGGTCAGCCGGGTGGACTTCACCGGCGATGGTCTGGCCACGGTTCCGTTGTTCCGCTATCTGCCGGACAGCGACAGCTTCGAGGCGCATTGATGGGCCTGCTGATCATGTTCCTGGCGGTGCTCCTGCTGCTGCTGGCGGCCGGCCTGTTCCTGGCCAGCAGCCGGCAGTCGCAGGCGGCCGAAATTGACTGGAAGGCGCGCATCAGCGGCGACACCCAGGCGCCGGCCGCGCTGCCGGTGGTGGACTCCGGTCGCGATCCCCTGCTGCGCTGGTTCGACCATCATCTGCAACGCGCCGGGCTGGAGGTCGATGCCGCGGTACTGCAGAAGGTGCTCAGCGCGATGCTCATCATTGCGCTGCTGTTCGGCCTGGCCGGCGGCCTGCTCGCCGGCGTCGTGGCCCTGTTCACCGAACTGGTGGTGGCCTATCTGTGGTCCCTGCGCCGCGAGGCCGCCCGCCGGGTGCGCATACTCGAGCAGCTGCCGGATTTCCTGGAATACATGATGCGGGCGCTGTCCGCCGGCAACAGCCTGGAGGAGTCCCTGTACAACGCCACGGCCGAGGCGGAGGAACCGTCCCGCAGCCTGTTTCTCAGCGTCAGCCGCCAGGTTCGCCTGGGCGCGCCGATCGAGGACGTGCTCGACCAGGCCGCCGAGATCCACCAGATCCCCGACATCCGCGTGATGGCCATGGCGGCACGGGTCAACCGGCGTTATGGCGGCAGCCTGCGGCGTATCTTCAAGAGCCTGATCCAGGCGGTGCGCGAGCGCGACGCCGCCGCCCGCGAATTGCGCGCGCTGACCGCGGAAACGCGCTTCTCCGCGGTGGTGCTGGCCGTGGTGCCCATCGTGCTGTCGGTCTACATCCTGTGGCAGAACCCCGACTACTACCTGGACATGTGGAACCAGGCCCGCGGCCGCGGCCTGCTGCTGCTGTCGGTGGCCCTGCAGGTCAGCGGCGTGCTGGTGATCTGGCGCATGCTGCATGCCGCCGAGGAGAATTTCTGATGGCGGCGGCCCTGCTCTTTGCCCTATCCGGCATCCTGCTCGCCGGGGCGCTGTTCCTCGGCCTGTGGTGGCTGCTGAGCCTGCGCGAGACGCAGCGTGCGGCGCAGCGCGTGACCACCGACATCCTGCCCATGGACGAGGACCTCGCGGTCGACCGCTGGTGGCAGCTGTTCGCCGAACCGGGCGCCCGGATGGATCGCTGGTTCGATGAAAATGGCGAGACCGAGCGCTTGCTGGCCCAGGCGGCCCTGCGTTCGGCGGCGCAGCGGGCCGCCTACTTCGCCGCCCAGGCGGTGCTGCCCCTGTGCGGCGGCGGCGCCGTCGTGCTGGGGGTCGTCCTCGGCCGCCTGAGCGGTTTCGAGGGCTTCATCGGGGGCTTTATCATCATCGCGCTCAGCCTGCTGGCGCCGCGCTGGTGGCTCAAGGCGCGGGCTCGCAGTCGGCAGCGCCGCATCCGCAGCGAGGTGGCCATGTTCATTCATTTGCTGGCCCTGCTGTTCGATGCCGGCCTCAGCCTGCGCCAGGCGCTGAGCAGCCTGGTCCGCGAAGGCCAGCATGTGCTGCCGGCGCTGGGCCTGGAGGTGCGGCAGGTGCTGCGCCAGCTGGAGGCGGGTGCCGATCCTGCCGAGGCCCTGCTGTCCATGGGGCGGCTGCTGGACGTGGCCGAGCTGTCCGCCGTGCTCAGCGTGCTGCGTCAGGTCGACCGCTACGGCGGCGAGCTGCGCGAGCCGCTGATGGAGGCCCTGGCGGTGGTCGAGGAGCGCCGCCAGCTGTCTCTGCGCGAGAAGGTCAATGGTCTGTCCGGGCGGATGACGGTGGTGATGGTGCTGTTCTTTTTCCCCGCCCTGCTGATCTTCGTCGCCGGGCCGGCCTTTCTCTCGGTGCTGCAGGTCCTGGGAGGGCAGGGCTGATGCGCCTTTCCAGGCATGGACGTTCCGCCGCTGGCTCTTCGCGCCGGCTGGTCGCCGCCCTGCTGGCCCTGGCCCTGGCCGCCTGCGCCACGGTGCCCGACAGCGCGGAGGAAGCCGCCCTGCGCGAGCGCCCCCAGCAGCCGCGCATGCATGCGGAGCTGGTCCGGGGCATGCTGGCCCAGGGCAAGTACCATGCGGCTCTGGCGCACATCGAGGAACTCGAGCGGGCGGGCGAGGCCAACCCCCGGGAGCTGCGCTGGCTGCGCGCCCTGAGCCTGTACAAGCTGGGCCAGCTGGACGAGGCTCGACAGGCCTACCAGGGCCTGCTGAAGACCGATTACGCCGGGCAGGCCCATCATGGCCTGGGTCTGATCGCGGCCCGCAGCAATCTGCGCCAGGCGGTCCGGTATTTCAATCAGGCTGTCAAGTTGCGGCCTACCGATGCCGAAATCCGCAATGATCTGGGCTACACCCTGTTGCTGGCCGGGCGCCTGACGGAGGCCCGCCACCACCTGGCCACGGCGACGGAGCTGGCGCCGGGCGAGGCACGGGCGCAAAGTAATCTGGTTCTGAGCTTTCTGCTGGAAGGGCGGGAGGCCGAGGCGCAGTCGCTGGCCCGCTCCCTGGGCATCGACGCCGAGCAGCAGCGGCAGCTGGCCGTGGAAAGCCAGCTGATCAAGCGTCTGGTGGCACAACGGGCGGAGGAATTCACCGCCAAGGAAGAAGTGGAAGATGAAGTGGAAGACGACAGTGACGGCCGGGCTGATGAGCGGCCTCTGCCTGGTCTCTACCGGCGCGCTCGCTGACGACAAGCCGCAGCGGGTCGGTGACAGCACCCGGCAGTGGGTCGAACTGCAGAAATCCGGCAGCCAGGGCAGCAAGCAAGACCGGCCGATGAGCGGGGACGTGGCCCAGCGCAGCTATCAGCGCTACCTGCGCAGCTTTGAAGGCGAGATTCCGGCGCAGTTCCAGCAGGGCAGGACAGGCTCGCGCTGAAGCCATGCGCCTGCGTGAGACACAGAAAGGGGCAGCGGCGCTGTTCGCGGCGGTCGGCCTGCTCGGCATGCTGGCTGCGGCGGCTTTCGCGGTGGACATGGCCCAGCTGTACATCGCCAAGCGCGAACTGCAGAACATGGCCAATCTGGCCGCCCTGGATTCCGCGCGCGCAGCCGGTGGCTGCCTGGCCCCCGACGAGGACCGCCAGGCCGCGGCCAATGCGGCCGCGCTGAACTCTCTGGGGCGTCATGGCGGCGAGGCCCAGTGGCTGATCGGCGACCGGGTGGCCCTGGGTCGCTTCATCATCACCGGCAACAACCTGCGCCAGTTCCAGCAGGTCAGCGAGGAGGAAGCGCGGGCCTCCTATGCCTTTGAAGTCCAGTTGCAGAGGCCCTTTCCGGACCTGCTGATGCCCATGCCGAATGTGGATACCTCCGCCGCCGTGTTACGTGCCCGCGGGGTGGCGGCGATGGCGCCGGTCGCCAGTTTCGAGGTGGGCTCCTTCCTGTTTTCCGTCGGGCCGGCGGATCAGCAACTGCTCAACAGCGTGCTGAGCGAAGCGCTGGGCAACCCCCTGAGCCTGGGCATACTGTCCTATCAGGGCCTGGTGGACTCCTCCGTCACCCTGGAGGAAGTGGCCGACAGCCTGGGCGAGAGCCTGCCGGATTTCCTGGAAGGCCCGATCGAGCTGCCCGGCCTGCTGTCGGCGCTGGCGGCGGCCCTGTTCGCCAATGGCGAGACGGCCGCGGCGGCGGCGGTCGACACGATCGCCGCGTCGGCCCCCAATGATCAGGTGATTCCGGGGCAGGTGATCGGCACGCCGCAGGAGTCGGTGATCGGCACCGGCGAGGTGGCGATCAATTCCCTGGCCCTGGTCCAGTCCCTGGTCATGAGCAACGGGGGGGCGGTGCTGGCCCTGACCCCGTCGGTGACCATTCCCGGGCTTGTCGGTGTGGGCGTGGGGGTCAGCCTGGGTCAATTTCCGCAGCCGGCGGCCGGTCCGGCCACCCAGGATGCGGTGCAGAACTATCTGACCCGGGCCAGCAACACCCAGGGCGTGGTCGACCTGGACCTGCAGCTGCTGCCCTTGCTGGGTAACCCCCTGTCGGTGGATCTGCGCCTGGAAGTGGCCGCCGCGGAAGGCGAGCTGACCGAAATCCGCTGCGCCGATCGCAACCGCAGCCAGCACGAGGTGGATATCGGGGTGCAGACCCGGCTGGCCCGGCTGAGCGTCAACAACGGGCCGAGCAATCCGCTGATCAATCTGCCGGCCTTTCCCGGCCTGGGCATCTGCTGGCAGGGCAGCATCGACTTTTCCGACGAGCAGTACAGCCTGCTCAGCTTCAGCGGGCCCTTTCACCCCACCGACCCCGCCATCGTGGCCGCCAACACCCAGACCGTGGGTACCGACATGACCACCTCGCTGTCCACGGCCCTGACCGACCTGCTGGTGGATTCGCCGCCCGGCATCTGTGCCGGCAGCCCCTCCGGGCCGCTGGTGGATCTAGTCGTCAATCCGGTGCTGGCCGCGCTGAGTGCCACGCTGGGCCCCACCCTGGCGGCCACCGTTGATCCGCTGCTGATGCCGACCCTGCGCAGTCTGGGGATTCATGTTGGCGGCGCGGATGTGCTGGTCCGGGATGTCTACGTGCAGCCGCCCGCCCTGATCATTTCCGAGGAATAGGCCTGGGGCCACCGGCGCGGCATACTGTCGCCCAGATATCCGGGGGATCCGAATTGAATCGACGCTTGCCGGAACGTCTGCTTCCACTGGCCGCTGTCGGCGTGTTGCTGGTGCTGGGCCTGATCGCATTGCTCGGCCCGGCGGATGCGCCTGAACCGCCGTTGCCGCAGGCCTTGCTGGAC
>JBFJTN010000033.1:0-22848 GCA_041625325.1 Oceanococcus sp.
ATGCGGCCCAGCAGCGGCAGCAGCGGGCGGCCATCCAGCAGGCCGAAGACGAGGTACAGTGCATACAGCCCCAGTTCCACGCACATGGCGATGAAGAATCCGCGCGCATGGCGCCCCATTGCTTGTTGCATGTCCGGCTCGGCGCTTGTCCCTGGGTCTGGCTCCACGTCCCGCGGGCTTGTGGGACGCCAGGTCCGCATTGTGGCAGAGCCGGGATGAGCACTCCAGCGCGCATTCACGGCTTCGACCCGATCCTGGGGCCGCGCCCCCGCATTCTGATTCTGGGCTCCATGCCCAGCGCCCGCTCGCTGGCCGAGGGGCAGTACTACGGCCATCCGCGCAACCGCTTCTGGCCGTTGATGGGCCGGCTGTTTGGCGCCGGGCCGGAGCTGCCCTACCCGCAGCGCTGCGAGCGACTGATGGCGCGGGGCATCGCGGTCTGGGATGTGCTGGCCAGTTGCCGGCGGCCGGGCAGTCTGGACGCGGCCATTGACCGGGATTCGGAGACAGCGAATCCGATTGCCGAACTGCTGCATGAACAGCCGGGCATCCGGCGACTGCTGTTCAACGGCCAGACCGCGGCCCGGGTCTTCGACCGGCATGTGCTGCCGCACATGGATGCCGGACGGGCGGACAGGCGTAGCCTGCCTTCGACCAGCCCGGCGAATGCCAGCTGGAGCCTGGAGCGGCTGCTCCCGGTCTGGCGGGAGGCCCTGCAGCCAGGGCGGGACGGCGCCGCGCCCGCTTCCGCCTGAGACCTCATATTGCCCGCCGCCCGGTCACGCCGGCGCAGCGTGGCAGCTTCAGAGCAGGCGCTTCATCGCCCGTTCCAGGCCGTTGAGGGTCATCGGGTACATGCGCTGCTCCACCAGCTCGCGGGCGACCTGGATCGAGGGGTGATACTCCCAGTGCTCCTCCGGCTCCGGGTTGAGCCAGACCACATGCTTGAAGTGCTGGGTGATGCGCTGCATCCACACCGCGCCGGCCTCTTCGTTCCAGTGCTCGACGCTGCCCCCGGGGTAGGTGATCTCGTAGGGGCTCATGGTCGCGTCGCCGACGAAGATGATCTTGTAGTCCTCGCCGAAGCGGTGGATCACGTCCCAGACCGAGGTCTTGTCATTGTGCCGGCGGTAATTGTCCTTCCACACGTTCTCGTAGATGAAATTGTGGAAGTAGTAATACTCCATGTGCTTGAACTCGGTGCTGGCGGCCGAGAACAGCTCTTCGCAGACGCGGATGTGCGGGTCCATCGAGCCGCCCACGTCGAAGAACAGCAGCACCTTCACCGCGTTGTGCCGCTCCGGCACCATCTTGATGTCCAGATAGCCGGCGTTGCGGGCGGTGGAGCGGATGGTGTCGTCCAGGTCCAGCACCTCTTCGGCGCCGGTGCGGGCGAACTTGCGCAGCCGGCGCAGGGCCAGCTTGATGTTACGCGTGCCCAGTTCCAGCGAGTCGTCCAGGTTGGCGTAATTGCGCTGGTCCCAGACCTTGACCGCGCTGCGATTGCCGCCCTTGCCGCCGATGCGGATGCCTTCCGGGTTGTAACCGCCGTGGCCGAAGGGCGAGGTGCCGCCGGTGCCGATCCACTTGTTGCCGCCCTCGTGCCGCTCCTTCTGCTCCTCCAGGCGCTTCTTCAGCTCTTCCATCAACTTGTCCAGGCCGCCCAGGGCCTGGATCTTCTTCATCTCTTCCTCGGACAGGTTCAGCTGCTTCATCTGCTGCAGCCACTCGGCCGGAATCTCGGCCGAGAGCAGATCACCCATCACATCCTCCACCCCCTGGAAGTAACGGCCGAAAACGCGGTCGAACTTGTCGAACTTGGTTTCGTCCTTCACCAGGGTGGCGCGGGACAGGTAGTAGAACTCGTCGATGGAGCAGAAGGCGACCCGCTTCTCCAGCGCCTCGAGCAGGGTCAGATACTCGGTGACGCTGGGCTTGAGGTCGGCTTCTCGCAGGGCGTAGAAGAAATTCGTGAGCATGGTTCAGCTCCCAGTTCTCGCGCGGCGGTCGCAGCAGGGCACGGGCCTCACCACGCCAGGCATCCCGGGCGCGCTATCCGTTGCCTTGCCTGCCCGGAACATCGCCGCCGGATCAGGCGTTGCGCCGGTTGAGAAACACCAGGCGCTCGAACATGTGCACGTCCTGTTCGTTCTTCAGCAGCGCGCCATACAGCGGCGGCAGGGATTTCTTGCCGTCCTTCTCGCGCAGGGCTTCGGGCGGGATGTCCTCGGCCAGCAGCAGCTTGAGCCAGTCCAGCAGTTCGGACGTCGAGGGCTTCTTCTTCAGGCCCTGGATCTCGCGCAGGCCGAAGAACACATCCATGGCCTCCTTGAGCAGGGCCTTCTTGATCCCCGGGAAATGCACGTCGACGATGGTCTCCATCGTCTGTGCATCGGGGAAGGTGATGTAGTGGAAGAAGCAGCGGCGCAGGAAGGCGTCGGGCAGTTCCTTCTCGTTGTTCGAGGTGATGATGATGATGGGTCGATGCTTCGCCTTGATCACCTTCTGGGTCTCGTAGACGTAGAACTCCATGCGGTCGAGTTCACGCAGCAGATCGTTGGGGAACTCGATGTCCGCCTTGTCGATCTCGTCGATCAGCAGCACGGGCTGCTCATCCTGCTCGAAGCATTCCCAGAGCTTGCCCTTGACGATGTAGTTGGCGATGTCGCCAACCCGGCCGTCGCCCAGCTGCGAGTCGCGCAGGCGGGAGACCGCGTCGTACTCGTACAGGCCCTGCTGCGCCTTGGTCGTGGACTTGATGTGCCATTCGAAGAAGGGCCGGCCCAGGGCGCGGGCCACTTCCTCGGCCAGCATGGTCTTGCCGGTGCCGGGCTCGCCCTTGATCAGCAGCGGGCGTTCCAGGGTCACCGCGGCGTTGACCGCCAGCTTCAGGTCATCGGTGGCGACGTATTGTTCGGTTCCTTCAAAACGCATGGTCATTCACTTCTGGGTTGATGATTCGATTGTACACGGGGCGGCGAAGCGGCCCGGTGGCCTATTTGACTGCCTGTCTTGTCCGCAGAGGACGCAGATGACACAGATGAAAAGG
This sequence comes from Oceanococcus sp., assembly GCA_041625325.1. Lineage (GTDB taxonomy): Bacteria > Pseudomonadota > Gammaproteobacteria > Nevskiales > Oceanococcaceae > Oceanococcus. The sequence goes on from JBFJTN010000033.1 coordinate 3,050, forward strand.
GAGCGCGCTTTCCGCGATCAAGCCGCGTTGAACAGCTGGTGCCCGGTACAAATCAGATGCTTTCCCGTCCATCTGCGTCATCTGTGGATTCTTTACACGATCCTGGAGCAGAACCTCAGCGGGCCGCCGCATCGTCCCGCGCGAAACCCAGCCAGCCGTCCAGCCTGAGCAGCAGGGTGGGCAGGAACAGCAGGTCATAGATCAGGGCGATGGAAATGGTCAGCGCGGTGAGCAGGCCGGTGATCTCGTTCACCACGAAATCGGAAAAGCCCAGGATGGAAAAGCCCAGGCACAGGATGATGGTGGTCACCAGCAGGGCGGTGCCCACCGTGCCGTAGGCGTAGCGCACCGCATCCTCGGCCGATTCGTGGAAGGTCTGGCGGGCGCGCAGATACTTCGACAGGAAGTGCACGGTGTCGTCGACCACGATGCCCAGCGAGATGCTGAAGATGGCCGCCACCGCCAGATTCACCTCCTGCACGAAGATGCCCCACAGGCCGAAGGCGATCAGCGACGGCAATGCATTGGGCACCAGGCTGAGCAGGCCCAGGCGCCAGGAGCGCAGCGCCAGCATCAGGGTGATCGAGATGCTGAGCAAAGCCACCACCGAACCCGTCAGCATGCTCTTGATGTTGTTCTGGCCGATGTGGGCGAACATCACCGTCACCCCCGAGCCCGGTGCGGCGATCTGCGGCGCGTTGGCGGCAAGCCAGTCGCGGGCCTGCTGCTCGAACTCGACGATGCGCTTGGCCTTGACGTGCTTCAGGGTGATCGCGAAGCGGGTGGCCGACTTGTCGAAGTTCAGCTGATTGGACAGATCCAGGCCGAAGGGCAGCGAGAATTCGTACAGCAGCAGGTACTGGGCGGCCAGCTCCGGGTCATCGGGCACCCGGTACCAGTCGGGGTCGCCCCCGTGCATGTCGCGGTTCAGGCGCTTCATGACCTGGCTGAAGCTGTTGACGTGAGCGACATCGGGCTGCGCCCAGGCCCAGTTGGCGAAGGCCTCCAGCTGACGCAGATAGGCCGGGTCGGTAACCCCGTTGGCCTGCCCCGCCGGCAGGGAGAAGGCGATGGTGTCGAAGCCGGTCAGCCGGTTCTCCAGGAACTCTGCGGCGTCGCGGATCGGCACCCCCGGATCGAAGTACTGATAGGTGCTGTCGGACAGCTCGTTGCGCGGGGCGAAGGCCATGATGACCAGCGCGGTGATCATGCCGCCCCAGTACAGCAGCTGCCGCCGGGCCAGCACCCAGTCGCCCAGCTTCGGCACCAGCTGCGACTTGCCCCCATGCTGCTCGGGCACCCGGATCGCGCCCATGATGGCGGGCAGCACGCCCAGGCTGAACAGCCAGGCGTACATCACGCCGATGGCGACGAAGGTGCCCAGCTCGCGAAACGGCGGCGAATCCGAGAAATTCAGGCAGAGAAAACCGATGGCGGTGGTGAGGCTGGTCAGGAACACCGGCTGCAGGTTGATCTCCAGCGCCTTGAGCCGCGCCGCCTGGCGGTCCAGGCCGTCCTTCTGCAGCTGGATGTAGGACACCAGCACGTGGATCGCGTCGCACACGCACAGGGTCATGATGATGATCGGCGAGGAGACGTTGATCTGGTTCAGGGCGTAGCCCAGGTGGCCTACCGTGCCCAGGGTCGCCGGCAGGCTCATCACGATGATGACCAGCACCGCCAGGGTGCCGACGATGGAGCGCAGCAGGGCCAGGGTGACCAGGATCATGACGCCGAACATGGCCGGTACCAGGGTCTCCATGTCCTTCACGGTGGAGTCATTGAAGGCCTGGTCGATGGCCGGCACCCCCATCAGGTGCACCTCGACATCCGGGTATTCGTTCTCCAGCTCGGCCTTGATCTGGCGCGCCTCCTGCATGATCGCCACGGTGGCCTCGCCGCGCTCGATGCTGCTGCCGGTGGGCATTTCCAGCCGGGCGTTGATCAGGGTGGCGGTGCCATCGGCCGCGATCAGGGAGTGCACCAGCGCGACTTCCGCCAGGGCGATGTCCCGTCGCCGGGCAATCTCCTCGGCGGACAGTTCCTCAGCGCCCTCGAACAGGGGGTAGACGGTCAGATCGTCGCCATTGGCTTCGGTGTGCTGGAAGTTGCTCAGGGAATCGACCCGGATCACCCGCTGGAACTGCCACAGCCGTGCGGTCAGGTTCTCGATCATGCCCAGGCGTTCGGGGGTGAACAGATCGCCCTCGTTGACCCCGAGCAGAAAGGCGATGCTGTCGCTGCGGGTATAGGCATCCTCCATCGCCTCATGCGCCACCCGCTGCGGGTCGTCATCGGTGAAGAACAGCTTGTAATCATTCTCGAAGACCAGATGGCGCCCGCCGGCGGTCATCAGGACGAGCAGCAGGATGCTGAGCGCGGCCAGCGGATAGCGGAAGCGCACGAGGAAGGCGGCCTGGGCCTGGGCGGAAAACATGTTCGGTACGGAAGAAGGCGGAAACCGCCTATGGTATCGCAGGATACATACCGGTTGGTATCGTGCGGAGCAGGTGGCAGTTCGGGCAAGATGGCGCAGTTTTTCCGTAGCCAGGTGACATGAGCCCCGAAACCGTCCTCCAGCAGGTGTTTGGTTACAGCCAGTTCCGTGGCGAGCAGGCGGCCGTGATCGAGGCCGTCTGCGCGGGACGCAGCGGCCTGGTGATCATGCCCACCGGCGGCGGCAAGTCATTGTGCTACCAGGTGCCGGCCCTGCTGCGCGAGGGCGTGGCGGTGGTGGTGTCGCCGCTGATCGCCCTGATGCAGGATCAGGTCGCGGCCCTGCAGGCCAACGGGGTCCGCGCGGCCTGCCTCAATTCCAGCCTGTCCGCCGCCGAACAGCTCCACGTGGAACAGGCCGTGGAACAGGGCGAGCTGGACCTGCTCTACTGCGCGCCCGAACGCCTGTTGCAGGAGCGTTGCCTGAATCTGCTGCATGGCAGCCGCATCGCCCTGTTCGCGATTGACGAGGCCCACTGCGTGTCCCAGTGGGGGCATGACTTCCGCCCCGAGTACCGCGATCTCGCCCGGCTGGTCGAACTGTTTCCTGCGGTGCCGCGCCTGGCCCTCACCGCAACGGCCGACGAACCCACCCGCCAGGAGATTCGCGAGCGCCTGGGCCTGACCGACGCCCCGCAGTTCATCGGCGGCTTCGACCGGCCCAATATCCGCTACCGCATTGCCGAGAAGAACCAGGGCCGGCAGCAGATCCTGTCCTTCATCCGGGAGCACCCCGGTCAGGCCGGCATCGTCTACTGTCTGTCCCGCGCCGGCACCGACGCACTGGCCGCCTGGCTCAACGAGCAGGGCGTGCGCGCCCTGCCTTATCACGCCGGCCTGTCGTCCGAATCGCGCAGCTTCAACCAGTCCCGCTTCCTGCGCGAGGACGGCCTGGTCATGGTGGCGACGGTGGCCTTCGGCATGGGCATCGACAAGCCGGACATCCGCTTCGTCGCCCACCTCGACATGCCCGCCTCCATCGAGGCCTATTACCAGGAAACCGGCCGCGCCGGCCGCGATGGCGCCCCGGCCGAGGCGCTGATGCTCTATGGCCTGCAGGACATGGTGCGTCGACGCCAGATGCTGGAAGGTGGCGAAGCTTCCGAAGAACGCCGCCTGCTCGAGCGGCGCAAGCTCGACGCCCTGCTCGGCCTGTGCGAGGTGACCAGCTGCCGGCGCCAGACCCTGCTGCGCTATTTCGGTGACGAGCTGCCGCAGCCCTGCGGCAACTGCGACACCTGTCTGGAGCCGCCGCAGACCTTCGACGGCACGGTGGCCGCGCAGAAGGCACTGTCCGCGGTCTATCGCACCGGCCAGCGTTTCGGTGTGGCGCATCTGATCGATGTCCTGCGCGGCGAGTCCACCGCCAAGGTGCAGCAGTTCGGCCATGAGCGCCTGCCGACCTTCGGCTGCGGCGAGGAATACAGCAAGACCCAGTGGAGCGCGATCTTCCGCCAGCTGGTGGCCATGGGCCTGCTCAGCGTCGATATCGCCGGATTTGGCGGACTCCGCCTCGGGCCGGATGCCCGCGCCGTGCTCCGCGGCGAGCGCGCCTTGTGGCTGCGCGAGCCTCCCCGCCGCCGGGAACGCCGGGGCAGCCGGATCGATCGTCAGCAACTGGTCGATGCCGCCGACGAAAACCTGTTCGAGCGCCTGCGCCTGTGGCGCAAGGACACGGCCGATGAACTGGGCAAGCCGCCCTACGTGATCTTTCACGACGCCACCCTGGCCGCGATCGCGGCGCTGAAACCGGACAGCCTGGAAGCACTGGGCGCAGTCTCCGGGGTGGGCGCGAAGAAGCTGGATACCTGGGGTGAGGAGATTCTTGCGGTGCTGGCGGCGCACTCCGAGGCCTGAGCGGGACAGCCCGACCCTGTACTTTGGTACCTGGATGGCCTGCCGACAACGCGCGAGCATGGGCCTTCGACCCCTGACAGGCCCTGCCGCATGCACGCCCTGCGCATCGCGATCATCGCCGCCAGCGCGGCGGACCATCAGCATCTCGCCCGTCTGCTGCGGGACGCCATGCCCATGGCGGTGCTGAGACAATACTCGCGGCCGGAGGACCTGCTCCGTGGTCTGGCCCAGGACCGGTTTGACTGCCTGCTGGTGGACTTCCGCCTCGCCGGTCGCGACGGCCTCAGCCTGCTGACCGAAATCCGCCGCAATCCGCTGTGGCGCAAGCTGCCCGCTTTTCTGCTGACCACCGCGAACGACCCCAAACTGGACGAGCGCGCGCGTCAGCATGGCGCGGTGGGTTGCCTGATGCGCGCCCAGCTCGGCCGCGACCAGTTGCGCCGCGCCATCGAAGCCGCGACCCCGCGCAGCCCGGGCCCTGCCGCCGTCCATGGCAGGGAGGCGGCGCCCGGCCAGCCGCCCGCCCCCGATCTCGACCCGCTGACCGGCCTGCGCCACCAGGCGGCTTTCGAACAGACCCTGCACGGCCTCTGCCGCGAGCGGGACGCATTCGCCCTGTATGTGTTCAGCGCCGAGCACTTCCAGCGCATCAACGACCGTTTCGGTCGCAGCGGCGGAGACGTGGTGCTCAGGCAGCTGGCACGACGCCTCGATCTGGAGCCGCTGGATGGCGTCAGCCTGTTCCGCCTGCGCGGTCGGGAGTTCGCCGCCCTATGGCCTGGCCAGCACGGTGCACTGGCGATCCGGCGGGTGGCGCGACTGATCAGCGCCTGCTTCGATGCGCCCATGACCATCCACCGGGGCGCGAATTTCATGACCCGCTGCCATCTGGGCATCGCCCGGGCACCGGAAGATGGCTGGCAAGCCGCGGAACTGCTCGCCGCCGCCCTGCAGGCCATGCAGGCCGCGGAAGCACGGGGTCGGGGAACCCGCTTCGTGCGCAGCGTCAGCCCGGGGCCGGCGCCGCGCGCCGATCAGGCCACCAGCTTGTCGACGAACTTGGTCAGATAATCCATCTGGTCGGCGAGCACATGCCGGCCGGACAGGATCAGCATCTCGGCGACATTCGGCGCGTAGGGCACGGCGAGCAGTTTCATGCCGGCATCCTCCGGCGTACGGCAGCCCTTCTTCTGGTTGCAGCCGCGGCAGGCTGACACCACGTTTTCCCAGCCGTGACGGCCTCGGCGGGCGCGCGGCACGACGTGATCCATGGTCATGCTGGCCTCGGAAAGCCGGTGGCCGCAGTACAGGCACAACCCCTGATCACGGGCGTAGAGTCGACGCCGGGTCAGCGGGAACACCCCGCCGGTCTCCCAGATCCGGGACCGGTCATTGACCGCGATGATCGGCGACATGCTGAACAGCGTGCGTTCGCCGCTGAGCTGGTTGAAGCCCCCGCGGATGGTGATGGATCGCTCGCCCACCTCCCACAGAACCTTGTCGTCCATGTACAGGCACACCGCGCGCTGCCAGTCGATCCAGGCGACCGGCAGGCCGCCGGCACTGAGCTTGAGCAGTCGGGGAATCATCGGTTCCATCCGGGCGTGCACGCGCAAGGCTGTCGAACACCAGATCATAATGACCTGAAAATGTTGCAGTTTCAATGCCGCCTGGCGGAACGCGCCGGCGCCGCAAAAAGGCCGCTGCCGAGAAACAGGTCGACAGCGGCCAATGCGATCACAGCAGGAGATACGCCATGCCCTCCCGAGCCCCCTCAACCAGCACCAAGCTGGCGGGTTCCGAGGGCCTGTGCTAAGCATAGGGAGTTGGTCGTCGGGCGGATTGTCCGTCGCCGCCGACCTTTTGTTTTTCAGCGCCAATTCCCGCGGAGGACAGGCACCTTGGCCGAAGCGCCGACCACGCTGAGCGCCTGGATCGGCGGCATTGCCGCCAGCTTCGAACTGCTGGATCTCAATGCCGCCGGCCTGCTGCGTGCCGCCGGTCTGGCCAGTGATCTGCTGGCACAGCCTCACACACGACTGCCCGCAGCCCAGCTGGCGGCGCTGTGGGACCAGGCCATCGCGCGCAGCGGTTGCGCCGACCTGGGTCTGCAGGTGGCGGAGCACATGAGCATGAGCGCGATACCGGCTCTGGGCACCGCGCTGCTGAGCAGCGGCAGCGCCGCCGATGTCTGCCTGCGCATCCAGCGCTATCTGCCGCTGGTCTCCGATGCGGTCCGTTTCCACATCGAGGAAGGCCCGCGCTGGATGGAACTGCATCTGGCATCGCCCTGGCAGGGCCAGGAGGTCAGCGATGCCGACATCGACCTGATCCTGGCCAGCCTGTGTCGCTTCCTGCGGGATTCTTCGCTGGGCAGGCTGCAGCCCTCGACCCTGCACCTGCGACGCACCGCTGTGGCCGACCCTGCAAGCTACCTGGCCTGGTTCGGCGCCGAGGTCCGATTCGGCGCCAGCGCCAATCTGCTGCGCTACCCGCGCGAGCACTGGTTCGCCCCGCTGGCCGGCGCGGATGTGGACATCGACGAGCTCAGCGAACAGCTGCTGGAGAACTACCTGCAGCACTGGGAGACCGATCCCATCACCACCCAGACCAGGGCGCAGATCGTGCAGCTGCTTCCGGGTGGAGAGCCGGACCTGGCGCAGGTCGCCTGCGCCCTGCGCAGCAGCACCCGGACCCTGCAGCGGCGCCTGGATCAGGCCAACACCAGCTTTTCCGGACTGATCCGCACGGCCCGTCAGGAACTGGCCAACAGCTACCTGTCCGACAGGCGCTACAGCCTGAAGGACGTCGCCTTTCTGCTGGGCTTTTCCGATCAGGCCAATTTCAGCCGCGCCTTCAAGAGCTGGTACGGCATCGCGCCAGGGCGTTATCGGCGTCAGCTGCAGGAGCGCCAGGCCCGCTGGTAGGCCCCCGTCGGCCCGGGTTTTGTCATTGCGCGCCAGATTGTCGCGCAGCGACAAAACTTTGACGGGCACGGAAAACATGGCCCTGCGCTTGCCACCTACAGTAGCCGCCCAGGCTGAAGAACCGCAGCCGGACGGCCAGAACGGTCACCGGCCAGGGCGCCACCGTGGTCCGGTGCGCCTCGCGGTACAGGCCCGTCAAGCATTTCGAAATCAAAACATCCGGAACCATTCCAGGGGGAATACCATGCGCAGAATCAGCCTGCTGGCCGGCGCCATCGCCGCCGCCTTCGGCTCGGCCGCCTTTGCCGCCAGCACCACCCACAACATCAATGTGAACGCCAACGTCACCGGCAACTGCCGCTTCAATGACGCGGGCCCGACCACCCTGCTGATCCAGAATGACGGCAGCGGCAACATCGACCCCTCGTCGACCACCGACGCCACCGGCAGCGCCACCGTGCCGTACCGCTGCACCAAGGGCACCGTGGCGGCGATCTCCGCCGGCAATGGCAACAACCACGACGGCACCGACCGTCGCGTCTCCGACGGCACCGAGTTCATGGCTTACAGCCTGAGCCTGAGCGGCGACGCCCAGACCGGCACCGGTCACGGCGTGGGTCAGGACCTGACCCTGACCCTGGATTCGACGATCACCGCCGCGGCCTTCCAGAACGTGTCCGCCGGCGCTTACTCGGACACCGTGGTTCTGACCATCACGCCCTAAGGCCGGCGCGCGACCCGAAAGCTGCTGACAGGGCCACGGCTTGCGCCGTGGCCCTTCACTTTTTCATGTCCCGGGACTTGCTACCTTACGTGCATGATCAATCGTCTGGTCACTGCCATTTTCCTGCTGGGCCTGCTGGCCAGCGGCTTCGTGCTGCCCGGCGTCAGCCTGGCGGCCAGCGGCAGCCATCAGGTCGGGGTCCAGGCGGTGGTGCTGTCGAAGAATCGCTGCCACTTCATCAACAGCGGCCCGACCGCGCTGAACTTCGGCGCCATCGATCCCAGCGCGCAGAGCAACGCCACGGCCGGCGCCAGCATCAACTTTCGCTGCAACGGATCCGACGCGGTCGCCACGTTTGGCGTCAGCAGCGACGATGGCCTGCACGAGATGGGTCCGGCCTCGCCGCGCATGCGGCATGTCAGCCTGCCCGGCGAATACCTGCCCTACGAGATCAGCTTTCCGAGTTCCGGCTCGGTGCCCCGCAACACGGTGCAGAGCCTCAGTCTCAGCGGCAGCGTGAGTCCCGCCAGCTTTCAGAATGTCAGCGCAGGCAGCTACTCTGACACCATCGTCCTGACCATCACGCCCTGAACGCGGCCGGTATCGCCGCCTCACCCGCGGACCTCCGATGCTTCGATTCCACTCTTGCCTGACCTTGCTCTGCAGCCTGCTGCTGTGTCCCGCCACCCTGCAGGCCGGCGCCTGGGGCATCTCTCCCATCCGGGTGGATTTCGATGGCAGCAGCAAGACGGCAGCTTTGCGGCTGGACAGCACCGATCCCGAAGCGCTGGAATTCCAGGTGCGTCTGATGCGCTGGACCCAGGACGACAGCGGCGCCGATCAGTACCATCCCAGCGAGGAACTGCTCTATTTCCCCCGCGCCTTCACCCTGCCGCCCGGCGAGCAACGGGTGATCCGGATCGGCACCAAGGCCGCCGTACCGGCGCAGGAGATGACCTTTCGCCTCTTCGTGGAAGAACTGCCGCCGCGCGATCAGAAGGCTCAGGGCACCCAGATCGCGGTGCGGCTGCGCTTTGGCGTGCCGATCTTCTTCGGCCCCGCGCGGCCGCAGCCCGCCGGCGAGATTCGTGGCCTGCGGGTGACCGATGGACAGGCGCTGTTCTCGGTCGTCAATACCGGCAATCAGCAGTTCCAGTTCGAGACCGTCCGGGCCCTGGCCGGTGAACTGCTGCTGGGCGAAACCCGCGGCTGGTATCTGCTGCCCGGCCGGCAGCGCGACTATCGCATCGCGCTTGATCCTGAGACCTGCGCCGCAGCCGGAGAACTGCGCATCGCCCTGAGCACCAGCCAGGGCCTGGACCTGAGCCGCGCTGTGGGCCTGACCGCGAGCCAGTGCCGGCGCTGAAGCCGGCCGGCAACGCCCTTTCGATGAGCCGCTTGCGCCACGCGCTGGCAGGCGCCTGCGTCGCCCTCTGCCTCGTCGGGGGGGCGGCCGCAGCAGGCTTCTCCCCGCTGATCGTGGCCCTGCTGATCAACGGCACACCACAGGGCGACATGATCATCCATCAGGATGCGGCGGGGCGCTACTACCTGCCGCGCGCCGAGTTCGCGCAATTCGCCCAGCTGCCACCGGACACCCCGGTCGTGCTGATCCAGGGGGAAGCTCACGTGGCAGCGGACGCCCTGGCCGGCACCCGCCTGCGTTTCGACCCGGCCGAACTCAGCCTGCACCTGGAATTGCCGGCGACCGCGTTCGCCCCCCAGCATTTCAGCCTGTCCCGCCGGCAAAAGCGGCGGGCGCCGCTCAGCAGGGACAGCAGCCTGCTGCTGAACTACCGGGCGGACAGTTTTGGCGGCGACCTGCGCCAGGGCTGGCAGCTGCACAGTGATCAGGCCTGGCGCTGGCAGGGCTGGCTGCTCAGCAATGCGCTGCTCGCGCAGGACATCGATGGGCAGCGGGAATACCTGCGCCTGCTCAGCCACGCCCAGTACGACGATGTCGAGGCCATGCGGCGCCTTGTGCTGGGTGATCAGCGCGGCCGGGCCGGCGATGCGCTGGGCAGCAGCCAGCTCATCGCCGGCATCACCCTGGGCCGCGCCTTCGAGCTGACCCCCGATCTGATCCGCTTTCCCACCGCCCGCATTGCCTCGAGCACCGTGTCACCCGCCGAGGTTGAACTCTATGTCGGCGATGATCGCGTGTTTCGGGGCCAGGTGCAGGCGGGCCCCTTCGAGCTCGCCGATTTCAGCCATTACGGGGGGCTGCAAACGCTGCGGCTGGTCGTGCGGGACGCCAGCGGCGCGACCCGGATCATCGAACAGCCCCACTATTTCGCCAGCCGGGGCCTCGCGGCCGGCAGCAGCGATTTCGAATGGCGCCTGGGACTGCTGCGCCAGAACTTCGGCAGCCGCAACGCCGACTACGGAGGATGGGTGGGGGGCGGCTTCTACCGCTACGGCCTCAGCCATCGCACCACGGTAGGTGGTCGGCTGCAGTTCAGTGCCGAGGCGGTCAATATCGGCGCCAGCCTCGTCTACACCAGCCCGCATCTCGGTCTGCTGAGCCTGGCTGCCGCCGGCAGCCAGGAGAATCAGGGCCTGCAAGGCGGCGCGCTGGCGGCCGAATATCAGTTGCAGGCGGGGCGATTCGCAGGCCTGGCCTTCGCCCGCTGGAACGAACCGGGTTATCGCAGCTTCGGCGAGTTGCCGGGCCTGCGGGCGATCCGCCGCCAGCATGGCGCCAGCCTGAGCGTCGGAACCGCGGGCCTGGGCAGCCTGAGCCTGTCCGTCACCCGCCGCGAGGACACGCTGGGACAGAGCACGGACCTGCAGCTGAGTGCCGGCCGCGGCTTCCGCAGCGGCTTCGCCTGGGAGATTGCAGCGCTGCGACGCAGCGGCGACGAGCCGGACAGGGAGGTTCTGCTCAATCTTCGATATCGCTTCGGCGAGCACGCCACGCTCAGTTCCAGCTATGCCGGCAGCGCGGGCAATGAGCGGCAGTGGCAGGTGCAGGCCTTCAGCGACACACCCTATGGTCCGGGCACCGCCTGGCGGCTGGCCAGCCGGCAGCAACAGGGCGCGGACAGCGACAGCGGCCTGCTGGACCTGCAGCTGCTGCATCACGCCGACCATCTCAGCCTGGATGCCGCCTGGAGCGAAAGCCGGGCGGGCCAGCAGCGCCAGGAAGGATGGAAGCTGGGCGCGGCCGGCAGCCTGACCTGGACCGAGGGCCGGCTGGGCGCCAGCCGGCATGTGGACGACGCCTTCGCGCTGGTCGAGATCAGTCCGCCGCTGGACAAGGTGCGGGTCTACCACAACAATCGGCTGATCGGGCGCACCAATCCTCAAGGCCGCCTGTTCGTGCCCGCGCTGACCGCATTGATCGACAATGCCGTCTCCATCGAGGAAGGCGACATCCCCTTTCATTACAACATCGATGCCATCGAGCTGGCGGTCGCACCCTTGCCCCGCAGTGGCAGCCTGCTGCGCTTTCCCCTGCGCGTCGTGCGTGCGGTCAGTGGCGGCCTGGCGCACGCGGCGGACGGCCGACCCTTGCAGCATCGCCAGGTGAGCCTCGCCTCGAGCACGGGCCCAAGGCAATTCACCACCGGCTACGGCGGTCGCTTCTATCTGGAAGACTTGCCCCCCGGCGACTATCCTGCCCGCCTGGAGCTGGACAACATGCACTGCGATTTTCTGTTGCGGGTGCCCGCTGATAGCGAAGCCTTCACCGAGCTGGGCACGCTGCGGGTCTGCCAGGAGGGAGAACCATGAGCAAGGCGGCGATCATCTGCGGCTTGGCGCTGACCGGGCTGCTCTGCCCTGTTCGCCCGGCGCTGGCGGCGACCAGCTGCAATGGCGGGTCGGTGCAGCTGGCTTTCGGCAGCCTGCCATCGCATGACGCCCAGCCCCGCGATACCAGTGCCGTGCTCAACGTGAGCTGCGCCCGCGACGGGGGGCCGCGCAAGATCGTGATTTCCGTGGGCATCGGTCCGAGCACGCACAGCGGCAGCATCAACGATCGGCGCATGCGGCTGGACGGAGGCGGCGACAGCCTGGCTTACAACATTTATCGTGACATGAGCATGACCTCGGTCTGGGGCCAGACTGCCGGCGTGGACACGGTGGAGCAGGAGCTGGCGGTGCCGAACAAGGGCAGCGCCACAGCGCAATTTGTCCTGTTCGGCCGGATTCCGCCCCGCCAGGACGTGCTGGCCGGCCGCTACGCGGACAGCCTGCTGCTGCGGGTCAATTTCTGAGCATGCCTGAAGGCCACGAGGGTGGGCGCTATTCCGGCCAGCTGCTGGCCGCCATGCTGGACAGCGGCCAGCACGCGGACAGCGGGGCCGCGGCGGGCAGCGCAAACCTGTACCGTCCGGACAGCCGGGTCGAGGCCAGCATCGTCGACCGCCACTGGGAGATGCTGCTGCAACAGGGCGAGCCGCTGGCACAGATCCAGGCCGTGGCGCAGGCGCTGGGGCTGTTCGATTTCGGCGCCTTCCCGGCCGCGGTGACGACGGCCAGGACCCGACGCCAGGCGCTGGAACTCCTCTCGCGCTACGTGAAACTGATCAGCGATCTGATCGCGATCGATCTGGTGCTGGACGACAATGTCGCGCTGCTGCGCCTGCGCAACACCCCGCGCCTGCACTGGGCCAGCCAGTTGCTGCTGATCCTGCTGGCACGACGCTTCGGGCATGAGTTGCTGCGCCGCGACCTGCTGATGCATGGCCTGCTGCTGAATTTTGCCGACCGGGGATTCGGCCCGACGCTGGAGCGCATGCTGGATACCAGCGTGATCTTCGACGCCGGCTGCACCGGCCTGATCCTGGACGCCGCGGAACTGGACAGTCAGGTCCCGCGCTATTCGGAATCGACCCATCAGGCCCTGTACGCGCTGGCGGAACGGGCGCTGGAATCCATGGACTCGCCACTGGGCCAGCGGGTCAAGGACGCGATCACCGAACTGCTGCAGCAAGGCCTGCCGGTGTCCGCCGACCTGGTCGCCGAGCGTCTCAGGACCAGCAGCCGGACCCTGCAGCGCCGGCTGCAGGAACAGGATCGCTCCTTGTCGGCCTATCTGGACGCGGTGCGCACCGAACGGGCCAAGCAGCTGCTCATCACCGGGCGCACGCCGATCGGCCTGATCTCCCAGCAGCTTGGCTTCCAGTATCAGGCCAGCTTCAACAAGTTCTTTGCCCGCCAGACCGGCATGAGCCCGCGGCAGTACCGGCAGGAGCAGGGGACCCTGCCCCGGCGCTGAAGCGCGCTCAGCCGGCGCGCTGTTCCAGCATCGCCACGGCCGGCAGGGCCTTGCCTTCCATGAACTCGAGAAAGGCGCCCCCACCGGTGGAGATATAGGACACCTGCTCGCGGATGCCGAATTTGTCGATCGCCGCCAGGGTGTCGCCCCCGCCGGCAATGGAGAAGGCCTCGCTGGCCGCGATGGCCCGGGCCATGGACTCCGTGCCCCCGGCGAACTGCTCGATCTCGAACACGCCGACCGGGCCGTTCCAGACGATGGTGCCGGCGCCATTCAGAGTGTCCGCCAGCAGCTGGCGGGTCTGCGGGCCCACGTCCAGGATCATCTCGTCGGCTTCCACTTCGGCCACCGGTCGGGTTTCGGGCCGCGCCTCGGGGGAGAATTCGGTGGCCACCACCACATCCACCGGCAGGGGAATCTCCGCCCCGCGCTCCTTCATCACCCGCATCACGTGATTGGCCGCGCCGACCAGGTCCGGTTCATGCAGGGACTTGCCCACCTTGTGCCCGGCCGCAGCCAGGAAGGTGTTGGCGATGCCGCCGCCCAGGATCAGCCGGTCGGCCACCAGGGCCAGATTCTCCAGCAGTTCCAGCTTGGTCGAGACCTTGGAACCACCGACGATCACCACCAGCGGGCGCTGCGGGTCCTTGAGCGCGCTGCCCAGCGCGTCCAGCTCCGCCGCCAGCAAGGGGCCGGCGCAGGCTACCGGCGCGAATTTCGCCACCCCGTGGGTGGAGGCCTGGGCCCGATGGGCGGTGCCGAAGGCGTCCATCACGTAGACATCGCACAGCGCGGCCAGGGCGCGGGAGAGGGCCTCGTCGTCGGCCTTTTCGCCGCGCTCGAAACGCACGTTCTCCAGCATCACCAGCTGGCCCGGCGCGACCTCCACGCCCTCGCGCCAGTTGCGCAGCAGGGGCACGTCCATGCCCAGCAGCCCGCCCAGATGGGCCGCCACCGGTGCCAGGGAATGCTCCTCGCTGAACTGGCCTTCCCTGGGCCGGCCCAGATGCGAGCAGACAATCACCGCCGCGCCGGCATCCAGGGCCATCTGCAGGGTGGGCAGGGAGGCCCGGATGCGGGCATCGGAACTGACCTGGCCATCGGCCACGGGCACGTTGAGATCCTGCCGGATCAGCACCCGTTTGCCGGACAGGTCCAGCTCGCTCATCTTCAGAATCGTCATCCGCCTAGCTCCTTTTTGCCTGCTCGTCCTGCAGGACCTTGCTCATGCTGACCAGCTTCTCGAACAGCCGCGGCAGACGCGCGTTCACGTCCTCGTTGGGCGGCACGAAGCCCAGCCGGTAGGCGATGGCCAGCTGGGTTTCCACCTGGGCCAGCGCACCGCGCGCGGCATCGACATGATCGACCAGCGCAGCGCGCGAGGCCCGCGCCGAACCCTCTGCCAGCAGCGAGGGCACCCGGGTGGCCGAACGCCGCAGGTCCTGGGTCAGGCCATTGCGCTCGGTCGGCGGGAACAGGTCGGTCAGCTTGTAGATCGCCGCCACCAGCTCCATCGCCTCCTTCCAGGCGGAAAAATCCTGATGTCGCCGCGACTCCGCCATGCTCAACTCCCTGCGCCTCGGGCGGCGCGCCTTCTTATGATCCGCAGATGACGCAGATGACGCAGATATTTCTTCAGTAGAAATCTGCGTCATCTGCGAAATCTGTGGATGTCTTCAATCTGCGTCAGCCAGCCGCCATCGCCGCCAGGGTGGTGTCGATCATCCGGTTGGAGAAGCCCCACTCGTTGTCGTACCAGGCGCAGACCTTGACCAGCTTGCCGCTGACCTTGGTCAGGGTGGCGTCGTAGGTGCTGGAGGCCGGATCGTGGTTGAAATCCACCGAGACCAGCGGGCCGTCGCTGTAGTTCAGCACGCCCTTGAGCTCGCCTTCGGAGGCGGCCTTGAGGATGCGGTCGATCTCGTCCTTGCTGGTCTCGCGGCTGGCGATGAAGCTCAGGTCCACCATCGAGACATTGATGGTCGGCACGCGCACCGCGAAGCCGTCCAGCTTGCCGGCGAGTTCGGGCAGCACCAGACCCACCGCGGCGGCAGCACCGGTCTTGGTCGGAATCATCGACATGGTCGCCGAACGGGCCCGGCGCAGGTCGCTGTGATAGACGTCGGTCAGGACCTGGTCGTTGGTGTAGGCGTGGATGGTCGTCATCAGGCCGGTTTCCAGGCCGATCTCATCCTGCAGCGGCTTGACCATGGGGGCCAGGCAGTTGGTGGTGCAGGAAGCATTGGAGATGATGTCGTCGGCCGCGGTCAGGGTCTGGTGATTGACGCCGTAGACGATGGTCTTGACGTCGTTGCCGGCCGGCTGCGAGACGATGACCTTCTTGGCGCCACCGGCCAGATGGGCCGAAGCCTTTTCGCGGGTGGCGAAGATGCCGGTGCATTCCATGACCACGTCGACGCCGAGCTCGCCCCAGGGCAGCGCGGCCGGATTGCGTTCGGCCAGCACCTTGATGCGGTCGCCATTGACGATCATCTCGTCGCCCTCGACCCGGACCTCGGCGTTGAAGCGGCCATGGGCCGTATCGAAACGGGTCAGGTGCGCGTTGGTCTCGGCATTGCCGAGATCGTTGATGGCGACAATCTGCACCTCGCCGGTGCGGCCCGCTTCATACAGCGCGCGCAGCACGTTGCGACCGATGCGGCCGTATCCGTTGATTCCAACTTTGACTGGCATGTTGATTCCTCTGTCGTGCTCTAGGCGAGCAGTGATTTCACACGGTCCGCGACATTCTCCGCCGTGAAACCGAAATGTTCGAACAGCGCCCCGGCCGGAGCCGATTCGCCAAAACGGGTCATGCCGATGACATCGCCGGCATCGCCGACCAGGCGCCACCAGCTGTCCGGCACGCCGGCCTCGACGGCCAGGCGGGTGCGGATGGCGGCAGGCAGCACCTGCTCCCGGTAGGCCGCATCCTGGGCCCGGAAGGCTTCGATGCAGGGCATGGACACCACCCTCACCGCGATGCCAGCTTCCGCCAGTTGGGCGGCGGCGTCCACCACCAGCCCGACCTCCGAACCGCTGGCCATCAGGATGACCTGCGGATTCTCGGCGTCACTCAGCACGTAGCCACCGCGCCGGATGTCCGCCAGCTGCTGCGCATCGCGCGGCTGCGGGGGCACATTCTGGCGGGTCAGCGCCAGGGCGGTCGGCCCCTGACGGCGCTCGATCGCCACCAGCCAGGCGGCAAAGGTCTCGGCGGCATCACAGGGCCGCCAGGTCTGCAGGTTCGGGATCAGGCGCAGGCTGGCGACATGCTCGATCGGCTGATGGGTGGGGCCGTCCTCGCCCAGACCGATGGAATCATGGGTGTAGACGAAGATGCTGCCCTGGTTCATCAGCGCGGCCATGCGCACCGCATTGCGGGCATAGTCCGAGAAGGTCAGGAAGGTGCCGCAATAGGGGATGAAGCCACCGTGCAGGGCCAGGCCATTGACGATGGCCGACATGCCGAACTCGCGCACCCCGTAGTAGATGTACTGGCCGCTCACGTCGCCGGGCCGGACTTCCTTGGCTCCCTTGAACAGGGTCAGGTTGGAGCCGGTGAGGTCGGCACTGCCGCCCAGCAGTTCGGGCAGTTTCGGTCCCAGCAGGTTCAGCGCATTGAGCGAGGCCTTGCGCGTGGCCACCTGATCCGCGGCGGCCTGCACCGCTTCCAGCCGGGCCTGCGTGAAATCGGCGTAATCCTCGGGCAGCTGCCCGGCCAGGCGGCGCTCGAACTCCCGCGCCAGCTGGGGATGAGCCTCCCGGTAACGGGCCAGCAGGTCGTTCCAGTCCTGCTGCGCCTGGGCGCCGGCGTCGCGCGCATCCCAGGCCTCGCGGATGTCCGCGGGAATCTCGAAGGGCGCATGCGGCCAGCCGATGTTGGCGCGGGTCGCGGCGACCTCGTCCTCGCCCAGGGCGGCGCCGTGGGTGGCCTCGGTGCCGGCCTTGTTGGGGCTGCCGAAACCGATGATGGTCTTGCACTGGATCAGGGTCGGCTGGGTCAGATCGTCACGGGCGCTCTGCAGCGCGGCGGCGATCTCGGCCGGGTTGTGCCCGTCCACGTTGCGGATCACCTGCCAGCCATAGGCCTCGAAACGCCCCGCGGTGTCATCGGTGAACCAGCCGGGCACCTCGCCGTCGATGGAGATGTTGTTGTCGTCATAGAAGACAATCAGCTTGCCCAGGCCCAGGGTGCCCGCCAGCGAGCAGGCCTCATGGCTGATGCCTTCCATCAGGCAGCCGTCACCGCAGAAGACATAGGTGTGGTGGTCCACCACATCGAAGCCGTCACGATTGAACTCGGCCGCCAGCAGCTTTTCGCCCAGGGCCATGCCCACGGCATTGGCCAGGCCCTGGCCCAGCGGCCCGGTGGTGGTTTCCACCCCGGGTGTGATGCCGTATTCCGGATGGCCCGGCGTCTTCGAGTGCAGCTGGCGGAAATTCTTCAGCTCGCTGATCGGCAGCTCGTAGCCGGCCAGATGCAGCAGGGAATACAGCAGCATGGAGCCGTGGCCGTTGGACACCACGAAACGGTCGCGGTTGACCCAGTCGGGGTCGGCCGGGTTGTGGCGCAGAACGTCGTTCCACAGCACCTCGGCGATATCGGCCATGCCCATGGGCATGCCTGGGTGGCCCGAATTGGCCTGTTGCACGGCGTCCATGGAG
Source organism: Oceanococcus sp. (assembly GCA_041625325.1). Classification (GTDB taxonomy): domain Bacteria; phylum Pseudomonadota; class Gammaproteobacteria; order Nevskiales; family Oceanococcaceae; genus Oceanococcus. The sequence continues at coordinate 20,946 of JBFJTN010000033.1, forward strand.
AGCGCGCGCACGGCATTCGCCAGACTGGTTCTGGAAGTCATTGATTTCTCTAAGATTATGCCGCAGAGGCGCGACAGAATGGGGCCGTATTGTCGCTGAAACGGCCCATCAGCGGCAAGCTGACCGCCGGGTCAATTCTCTCGCGGCGGCCTCAGGAGGGCTTGAGGCGGTCAGCGAACTTGCGCCGGAGCTTGTCCACCTTCGGCGCGGCCACCGCCTGGATGTAGGGCTGGCCCGGATTCAGCGCGGCGTAGTTCTGGTGGTAATCCTCGGCCGGATAGAAGGCCTCCAGCGGCTCCAGCGTGGTGACGATCTTCTGCGGGAAGACCCCTGCCTGATCCAGCTGCCGGATATACGCCTGCGCCACCTGCTGCTGCTCCTCGTCGGCGTAGAACACGGCGGAGCGATACTGGGTCCCCACGTCATTGCCCTGGCGGTTGAGCTGGGTCGGGTCGTGGGCCACGGAAAAGAACACCTTGAGGATCTGGCCCAGCGAGGTCTGCGCCGAATCATGCCGGATGCGGACCACCTCGGCATGACCGGTCTGCCCCCCGCACACCGTGCGGTAATCGGCGGTCTCGGCGCTGCCGCCGGCATAGCCGGACAGCACCTCGCTCACCCCGGCCAGCTGACGGTAGACCGCTTCCACGCACCAGAAGCAGCCACCGGCCAGGACCACGCACTGTTCACCGTCCGGCCGGATGTCCAGCACCGGGTCGGGGAATTCGCCCAGCGGGATGTTCAGGTTGGCACCAGGAATTTCACAGAGCATGACAGTCTTCCAGTCGAGGCATTCACTACAGACCGGCGCAGGGCCGGGCGGGTTTCATCATGCCTGAGCCGGACGGCGGCGGCCCAGCCGGCGCCTGTGCGACAATCCGGCAAACTCCGGAATTCCCCTGCATGCGCGTACTGGTCCTGGGCGGCGCCGGCTATCTGGGGGCGCATATGGTGCGCCTGCTGCAGCGCCATGGCGACGAACCCATCGTTTTCGACAATGTCTCCGTCCGCCCCGCCCCGGCGCTCGGCGGCTGCCCGGTGGTCGACGGCGATCTGCTGGACACCATGGCGCTGATGCACTGCCTGGAGCAGCACCGGCCGGAGCTGGTCATGCATCTCGCCATGCGCGGTGACGGGCCGACCAGCCTGCGCGCTCCGCAGGACAGCTACCGCCACAATCTTGCCGGCACCATGAACCTGCTGGGCGCCATGCACCAGCACGGCCTGCGCAGGCTCATCTTTTCCTCCAGCGCGGCGGTGTACGGCGCGCCCGGCGCCGAGCCGGTCGCCGAATCGGCTCCCACCCGTCCGCTGACACCCTTCGCTCGCAGCCTGCTGTACGTGGAAGGGATGATCGCCGACTACGCCACCGCCCATGGCCTGCGCGCGCTGTGCCTGCGCGGCTTCAGCGCGGCCGGCGCGGATCCGGCCAGCGGCCTCGGCCCGCCGCTCTCGGACCCGCCCAGGCTGATCCCCGCCATCCTGCAGGCGGCGCTGGAACCGGACCGTGAACTGCAGCTGTTCGGCGGTGAACTGGCCACCGCGGATGGCTACCCGCTGCGTGACTTCATCCATGTCAGCGACCTGTGCGAGGCCCATCGCCTGGCTGGCCAGCGGCTGGACACGCTGCCACCTGGCACGACCGAAGTCCTCAACCTCGGCAGTGGCACCGGCCACAGCACGCTGCAGGTACTGCGCCGGGCCGAGCAGCTGCTGGATCGGGAGATTCCCTGGCAGGCCGCCGCGCCGCGTCCGGGCGATGCGCCCGGCCTGGTGGCCGATGCCCGACGGGCGCGGGAATGGCTGGACTGGGAGTGCCGCCGCAGCGACCTGGACAACATCCTGGTGACCACCTGGGCCTGGCTGGAGAACCGCCGGGCTAAGTCCGCCACTTGATGTTGCA
>JBFJTN010000034.1:0-22475 GCA_041625325.1 Oceanococcus sp.
AGATCGCGTTGACCTCGCGGATATGGCCGAGGAACTGGTTGCCCAGGCCCTCGCCCTTGGAGGCGCCGGCGACCAGACCGGCGATGTCCAGGAACTCCACCGTGGTGGGCAGAATCTTCTGCGGCTTGACGATGTCCGCCAGCGCATCCAGGCGCGGGTCGGGCACGGCCACCACACCGACATTGGGGTCGATGGTGCAGAAGGGATAGTTCTCGGCGGCAATGGCCGCCTTGGTCAGGGCGTTGAACAGGGTCGACTTGCCGACGTTCGGCAGCCCCACGATGCCACAGCGAATGGCCATCAGCTCACCTTTCTTGCATGCAGTTGATTGACCGCGACATCCCAGCCGCGGGCCAGCCAGGTCTCGATCGCGGCGCAGCCGTCGTCGATGGCCTCTTCCAGTTGGCCTGCCTCGGCCTTGCCGGGCGGCGACAGCACATAGGCCAGCACCTGCGCCCGGTCACCCGGGTGGCCGATGCCGATCCGCAGACGGGCGAAGTCCGGGCCGATGCAGCGGATGATGTCCTTCATGCCGTTGTGCCCGCCCGGTCCGCCGCCACGCTTCAGCCGCGCCGTCCCCACCGGCAGGTCCAGATCGTCGTAGGCCACCAGCAGCTGCTGCGGCTGCAGCTTGTAGAAGTCCATCAGGGCCCGCACCGAACGGCCGCTGACGTTCATGAAGGTCTGCGGCCGGAGCAGATGCAGACGTTCGCCGCCGATCGCCAGCTGGCCATGTTCGCCGTGCAGGCGCGACACCGCCTTCATCTCGCCACCATGACGGGCGATCAGGCGCTCAATAAGCCAGAACCCGGCATTGTGCCGGGTTCTGGAGTACTTCTCGCCGGGGTTGCCCAGGCCGATGATGGCCGCGGGCAGGCCGTCAGCCATCCTAGTCCTCGGCGGACTCTTCGGCCTCGCCACCTTCCTCGGCGGCGCCTTCCTCTTCGCTCGACTCCACGGCCGCACGCGGCAGGTGGGCCACGGCCACGCCGGCATCATCGCCGTGCGCCAGGGCGGTCAGCTTGACGCCCTTGGGCAGCTTGATGTCGGACAGGTGGATGGTGTCGCCGATGTCCAGCTCCGCGCAATCCACCTCGATGAACTCGGGCAGGTCCTTGGGCAGGACGAGGATTTCCACTTCATTGGCCAGATGCTCGACGATGCCGCCCTTCTTGTGGGCGGGCGAGGGGCCTTCATTGATGAAGTGCAGCGGCACGTGCATGCGCAGCTCCTGGCCGGCGACCACACGCTGGAAATCCACGTGCAGGATGCGGGCCTTGGCCGGGTGGCGCTGCACGTCCTTCAGCACCGCCTTTTCCTCGCCATCGGCGGTCTTGATCGACAGCACGTGGGAGAAGAAGGCCTCGGTTTCGAGGTGATGCTGCAGTTCGTGCGCGTCCAGCTGCAGGTTGGCCGGAGCCGACTTGCCGCCGTACAGGATCGCGGGAACCTTGCCTTCGCGACGCAGGCGGCGGCTCGCACCCTTCCCTTGCGCCGTGCGGGCTTCCGCGTTGACGATGAAATCTTCCATGGTGTTTTCTCTTCTCTAGAGACGAAAAACCCGCCAACCTCGCGACCAAGGATGACGGGACGCGACGGCGGCAGCGTGCCGACGTCAATCGCGCATTTTAAAGAATTTCCCGAGTCCCGCGCAAGCCGGGGGACCGGTTGCTGCGCCGTGCGCCGTGCGCGGCGCGGCTGGCGCCTAGTCGACGTACAGCGAGCTGACGGACTCCTCGGCGCTGACCCGGCGGATGGTTTCACCGAGCAAGGCGGCGGTCTTCAGGGTGCGGATCCTGTCGCAGGCCTGGGCGGCGGCGCTGAGCGGGATGGTGTCGGTGACGACCAGCTCGTCCAGCACGGAGGCGTTCAGGTTCTGGATCGCCGGGCCCGACAGCACCGCATGGGTCACATAGGCCATGACCCGCACCGCGCCGTGTTCCTTCAGCGCGGCGGCGGCCTGGCACAGGGTTCCGGCGGTATCGACGAGATCGTCGATCATCACGCAGCTCTTGCCCTTCACGTCGCCGATGATGTGCATGACCTGGGCCACATTGGCCTTGGGGCGGCGCTTGTCGATGATGGCCAGTTCGGCGTCATCCATCCGCTTGGCCAGGGCCCGGGCGCGGACCACGCCGCCCACGTCGGGCGAGACCACGATGAGGTTGTCGTATTTCTGCCGCCACAGGTCGGACAGCAGCACCGGCGAGGCGTAGACATTGTCCACCGGCACCTGGAAGAAGCCCTGGATCTGCTCGGCATGCAGATCGACCGTCAGCACCCGGCTGGCGCCGGCGGCGCAGACCATGTCGGCCACCAGCTTGGCGGTGATCGGCACCCGGGCCGATCGGGTGCGGCGGTCCTGGCGGGCATAGCCGAAGTAGGGGATGACCGCGGTGATGCGGCCGGCCGAGGCGCGCCGCAGCGCGTCCATCATGGCCAGCAGTTCCATCAGGTTGTCGTTGGTCGGCGCGCAGGTGGACTGGATCACGAAAACGTCGCGTCCCCGCACGTTCTCCTCGATCTCCACCATCACCTCGCCATCGCTGAAGCGGCCGACGGTGGCCTTGCCCAGCGACAGACGCAGATGCGCCGCGATGGACGCGGCCAGGTCCGGGCAGGCATTGCCTGCAAACAGCATCAAGGAAGGCGATTCCGTCAGTTCCCGTTCCATCCGAGTCATACCTGGCGCGTGTATCTGTAGGGTGTGGCTGGGGTGGTAGGATTCGAACCTACGGTACACGGGATCAAAACCCGCTGCCTTACCACTTGGCTACACCCCAGTTGTCTTGGTTCCACCGCCTGCAGCAGTGGGGGAGAATTCAGGCTGCGCGGGACGCATGGACCCCGGCGCCGGGCGGCGCATTTCAGCACGCCTGACTGATGCGCCGGTTCGCGATCAACGGGTCGCGCCGCGCACAGGCAAGTCGGAAATTGTCAGCGGCGGGCCGGGTCTTGTCAATCAATCGGTCAGGCGGTCGAAGAAGCGGAAGCTGCTGCCCCGCACCTGGAAGGCCTCGCCATCTTCGATCGGGGTCGGACCGTCCAACCTGTCACCTTCGATCTGCACCCGGCCGCGCCGGCCCGGCACCAGCTGGTAGCCGTCCGGGGTCCGTTCTATGCGGGCGGCCACCGCCGGCACGAACCAGCCGCGGATCCGGATATCCGCGTCGCGGGCCCCGCCGATGATCAGGTCGCGGCCGCTGGTCAGCGGCCGGCGCACCTGCTCGCCCGCCGCGCTGCGCAGCTCCACATAGGCCAGGCGCTTCTGCTGACGCAGTCGCTTGAGGTCTGCCTGGCTCTTCAGCGAGACGAACTGGGTGCGATCCGCGTCCGGCGCGGAGGGCGCAGCGGGCGCGGCCTCCTGACCGGGCGCCATGGTCGGCGTCGCCATGAAGCGGATCACGAACTGCTGGATCTGGATCTCATCCCAGTAGCGCAACTTCTGCCGCTCGATGCGCTGATCCTTCATGAACACGCCATTGCGGCTGCCGGTATCTTCGATGACCCAGCCGTCGCCGTCCCGGCGAATCGCGGCGTGATGACGCGATACCCCGGAATCCGGCAGCACGATGCCGTTGTCCTCGGTCCGACCGATGCTGACGGAATCGCCCTGCAATTCCTTCTGATCGATCAGCTCTCCAGCGTTGTAAACCCGGATGTAACCCATAGTCCCGTCCTGTGAAGTGGCCTCCCCGCCCTCACTGATCCGCCCATTCTACGGCAGCCACTGGGAGGCGCGCGCCGAATCGGTAAAATCGCCCGATGAACAGCAAGGACACCGATGTGCTGGACGCCCTGAAACCCGGGCACCGCCTACACGAATACCGCATCGAGAAGGTGCTCGGGCACGGCGGCTTCGGCATCACCTACCTGGCCTACGACGTCCTGCTGGACGCGCCCTTCGCGATCAAGGAATTCCTGCCGCCGGATCTGGCCGCGCGCGGCGACGGCAGCTCCATCATCGTGCGGGCCAGCACCATGCGCGAACGTTTCTCCTGGGCCAAGAAGAAGTTCCTGGCCGAAGCCCGGGTGCTGGCCCGTTTCCGCCACCCGAACCTGGTCCGGGTCAGCCGTATCTTCGAGGACAACGGCACGGTCTATTTCGTGATGGATTTCGTCGCCGGCGGCACCCTGGATGCCTGGCTGAAACGACACCCGGAACCGGACGAGGCCCAGGTCCGCAGCATGCTGCAGGCGCTGGCCTCGGGCCTGGCGGAGGTACACGCGGCCGACACCCTGCACCGCGACGTCAAACCCAGCAACATCATCGTGCAGGAGGACGGCACACCGATCCTGATCGACTTCGGCGCCGCGCGGCAATCCTACGGCGCCGCCACCCGTTCGGTGCTGAATGTCGTCACCGCGGGCTATGCGCCGCTGGAGCAGTATTCGGAGGATGGAGAGCAGGGCCCCTGGACGGATATCTATGCGCTGGGGGCCGTGGCCTATCGCATGGTCTGCGGGCTCAAGCCGCTGGATGCGGTGAACCGTCTGCGCGAGGACCCGATGGCGCCGGCCTCCCGGGCGGCGGCCGGTCGCTACTCCCAGTCCCTGCTCAAGGCGATCGACTGGGCCCTGGCGGTCCATCCCGAGGATCGACCCGGCTCGGTGGCGCAGTGGCTGGAGGCCATGACCGCGGAATCGCCTCTCGCCGACCCGGCCGGGGCGGCCCAGGCTGCGCCGGCCGCCAGGCCGGTTCCGCTGCCGAAACCGCCGGTGGCGAGCGCGACCCGGGAGGCATCTGCCGCCACCCCGCGGGTGGCCAGGGAACCGGCCGTGGTCGCCGCTTCGGGCCCGGGCCTGACGGCGCCGGGGCGGCTGATCGCCGCGATCGGCGTATTGCTGGCCATCAGCGCCGCGGTCTGGCTGCTGTGGCCTCAGTCCCAGCCGCAGGCCCATGACCAGAGCGCGGCCGATGGCCAGGGACCGGGCGCCGCGGTTCTGGAGCAGGTAGCCGAGGGCGAGTCGCAGCTCGCCGCCGGCTCGGTCAGCGCGCTGGAGGAGCTGATCCGCCAGCGCCTGGCCACCAATCCGGATGACCCGGCCGCCCTGACCCTGCGCGGCCACCAGTCCTTCGCCCGGGGCCAGCGTCCGGCCGGCATCGCGGACTACGCCATCGCACTGGCCGCGGAACCCGCGCTGGCCGCCAACCGGCAGCTGGCCGGCAATCTGGTCAGCGCCCTGGCCTGGAACACCAACATGGCCGAAGGCGTGATTCGCCATCATGTCAGTGACGCCCTGATCGACGCGCTGGCGGCGCGGGCGGTCGCGCCCGGCGCCGTCGGCCGGGGCCACGCCCGGCGCCTGCTGGAGGAACTGGGGCACGGCAATCGCCTGGACACCCTGGCCTTCGCACGGGCCGAGCTGGAAGACACGCCGGACTGTGACGCCCGGATCGAAGCGGTGCTGACCATCGGCCGGCTCGGCGACCGCTCCGACATCCCGCAGCTGCGCGCGCAGAAAACGGACCCGCAGGGCCGCAGCTGCCTGCGCGGCGAAGCCCAGACCGCGATCGAGATGATCGAGAAGCAGCCGGGCCGCTGAGCCTAGGCCTCCTCGCCCAGGGCGGTGAGCAGCGGAGACAGGTTCAGGCCACGGGCCACGAAGGCCTGCCAGGCGGCCGGCATGGCGCCTGCGATGTCCAGCGCCCGGGCCCGATCCTCCACGCTCAGGAACAGGCTGGCGCCGGTGCCGGACAGCCTGGGCTCGCCGTACTGCGCCAGTCGCTCGTGGGCCTGGCGGATCGCCCCGAAGCGGCGTGCGACCACCGGCCAGCAGTCATTGCGCAGGGTCGCTCCGGCCAGATCCGCCAGCTGCAGCGGGGCCGTATCCCGCGGCAGATGCGGATCGGCGAAGACCTCGGCGGTGGACACCTGGCAGTCCGGGGTGACCACGCAGTACCAGGTCTCGGGCTGATCCAGCGGTTGCAGGATCTCGCCCACGCCCTCGCCGAAGGCGGTGCGCCCGCGCACGAAGACCGGCACGTCCGCGCCCAGACCCAGGCCCAGATCGGCCAGCGCCGCCACCGGCCAGTCCAGGCCCCAGAGCCGATTGAGCACCCGCAGCACGGTGGCCGCGTCGCTGCTGCCGCCACCCAGGCCGCCGCCCATGGGGATGCGCTTGCGCAGCCTGATGTCCACTCCCAGCCGGCAGCCCGCGGCCTGTTGCAGGGCCCGGGCCGCCCGCCAGCAGAGGTCCTGCTCGGGCTCGACCCCGCCCAGCGCATGATGCAGCACGATGCGGCCGTCGGCGCGCCTCTCGATCTCCAGCTCATCCCCGTAATCAAGCAGCTGGAACAGGGTCTGCAGCGCGTGGCGCCCATCCGGACGGCGCCCGAGCACATGCAGGAACAGGTTCAGCTTGGCCGGCGCCGGCCAGCGCCCGTCGGGGCCCAGTCCATGGCTCACAGGCGTTTCCAGCGGCTGATTTCGATGGCGAAGAGCTGGCCGTCGCGCTGCAGGGTGATCCGATGCGGGAACACCAGGCTGTCCAGCGCCTGATAGTCGGCCAGGCTGACGGTCCAGCCGGCCTGGCTGATCTCGCTGATGTAGCCCGACAGATCGCGCCGGGTGGTCGCCGCCACATCTGGCGCTGGCAGGCCCAGGGCCCACCAGCGCAGGGCCTGCAGGGGAACCAGCAGTCCGGTGCGCCGGTAGATGTCCAGCACCGGGTCATGGCTGACCACGCGTTCTTCGCCATCATCGATCTCGACCCGCTCCGGCGTGCCGGTGATTCGCACGCCGCCGAAGCCGAAGGGACCGCGCAGCAGCAGGTCAAAGGCCTCCTCCTGCTGGCGCCAGCGCAGGCTGGCCCGCTGTTCCTGGGTGTGCACCCGGCCATTGAACTGCCAGGCGGCCAGCCGGGCACGCGCCGCTTCGGCCTGCCGCGCCGGGGTGTCCGGCTCGGGCGCCGTGGTGACCAGGCTGCAGGCGGAGAGCAGCAGCAGGCCCAGCGCGGGCAGGACAGCTTGCGCCATGCGGGCCCGCCCCCCGCGGCGCGCTGAACCGCAAGTCCGGCCGCCCGCAAACCGGCCGGCGCGCGTCATCGAAGGCATGAGAGCGCCTGCGGCTCCGGCATCCGGCGCCTCAGATCGCCGAATCCAGACGCTGGATGGTTTCGCGCAGCACCGGGTGGTCGGGATCCTGCTCCAGGGCCAGGCTCCAGACCTTGCGCGCGTGTTCGCGCTCGCCCAGCAGCCACAGGACTTCACCCAGATGCGCCGCCACCTCGGGATCCTTGAATCGGGCGTAGGCCTGCTCCAGATACTGACGCGCCTCAGCCAGATTGCCCTGGCGGAAATACAGCCAGCCCATGCTGTCGATCACCGCCGGATCCTCCGGGGTGATGTCCAGGGCACGCCGGATATAGCGCGCCGCCTCGTCCAGACGCTGGGTGTGGTTGCTCAACATGTAGCCCAGGGCATTGAGCGCCCGGGCATCGTCCGGCTGATCCTTCAGGATCTGCAGCAGATCCGCCTCGGCGGCCGGCAGACGACCCAGGCGCTCGCGCACGATGGCGCGTCCGTAGAGCAGGTCCGGATCGTTCTCGAACCGCTGCAGGGCGTTGCTGTAGACGGCCTCGGCGGCAGCATCGTCGCGGGCCTGATAGAGCAGCTCACCCTCCACCTGGAACAGGCGCAGCGCATGCTCGGGGTAGCGCGTGCGCAGGCCGTCCAGATAGCTGCGCGCCGCATCCTGCTTGCCCTGGCGCGCGATGATCACAGCCTGACGCACGGCCGCATCGACCAGGCGCCGGCCATCGCGGACACTGCTGTAATACGCCATGGCCTGTTCCAGCTGGCCTCGCTGCTCGGCCACCCGACCGAGGTAGTAGGCGGCATCCGAGCGACGCTCACCCTGGTCGTAAAGGCGCTGGAAGTGGCGCTCGGCGCCATCCAGGTCCTGACCATCCATCGCGATCAGGCCGAGCGCGTACAGGGCCCCCATATTGTCGGCGTCGATCTTCAGCGCCTTGGCGAACTCCTTGCGCGCCAGTTCCAGCTGTTCGTGCTCCAGCAGCAGGGAACCGAGCGCGAGGCGCAGCTCCAGGTCCCGCGGTGCCGCCACGTGCAGATCACGGATCAGGTCACCCGCCGGCTCCAGCTCACCGGACTGCAGGTGCAGGCGCAGCGCCAGCATCTGGGCCTGGCGCCAGTCCGGCCTCAGGCTCATGGCCCGGGTCAGCGACTGCTGGGCCTGGAGGCTGCCACCGAAGCGGTAGGCGACCAGCGCACGACCGTACTCCACGTCCGCGCTGGCGGGCTGGCCGGCGCTGATCTCGGCATAGAGCTGCAGCGCGCGCTCCAGCTCCAGCGGCTCCGAGGCCAGGACTTCGGCCACGCCAATCAGCGCGGGGCCAAGCTCCGGCGACAGTTCCAGCATGTTCCGCAGATACCGCACCACCTGGGCATAGTCACCTTCACGCAGCGACAGCCGGGCGCTGATTTCGTAGGCGTTGAGCTGGCCGGGATCCAGTTCGGTCCAGCGCCGGCTGGCGCGAATGGCCAGTTCCTCGCTCTCCGCCTGCAGGGCCAGCTGGGTGGCGCGCGATGCGATGCGGGGGTCCTGACTCAGGCTGGCCGCCTCGGCGTAGTGACGTGCGGCCTCCAGGTGCATATTGCGGCTGGCCGCCAGTTCCCCGGCCAGCACCGCGCTGTTCAAGCGGACTTCCGGACGTTCCGCCGCCGCCTGCATGAGAGCCTCGAACTCGCTGCCCGGACGGGGCTGGCTGTCCAGGCTGGCGCAGCCTGTCAGGGCCAGCGCCCCGCCGGTCAGGGTGGCGCCGAGAAGTTTTCCTAGATGCATATCCAACTCTTTGGGGCTCCGGGGCCGCACAGCCCGGGCAAGCCTGCCTCACCCGGTATCCTGGGCCTGCCGCGAGCCCGGCCCTTCATTGACAGATGGGGCTGCCGCTTGTTCCCGCGGCGCCCATCACCGAAAATTACCCTATAGCGTGCATTATCCACCATTCGCATGCATCGCTTGTTACGCACGGCCTGCCTGATGACCACCACCTCCCGCTCCGCGCGGCCCCGTCCCTCCCATCGGGTGAGATGAGCTTGTTCGCGCTGGGGCTCAATTACCGCTCCGCTCCGCTGAGCCTGCGAGAGCGTGTCGCGATTGCCGCCGACGCCTTGCCTCAGGCGCTGGCGGAGATTCGAGCCGTGCCCGGCATCCGCGAGGCCGCCGTGCTGTCCACCTGCAATCGCACGGAGATCTTCACCGTCGGCGGCGGCCAGGCCGACCTGAGTCAGTGGCTGTCGCAGCGCGGCCGGATCAGCCCGCAGGAACTGCAGCCCCATCTGTTCGCCTACGACGACAGCCGGGCGGTGCGTCACGCCCTGCGCGTGGCATCGGGCCTGGACTCGATGATCCTGGGTGAGCCGCAGATTCTGGGCCAGATGAAGGACGCCTTCCGGGTGGCGCAGGACAGCCGCGCGCTGGGCCCGGTGCTGACCCGCCTGTTCGAGCACGCCTTTCACGTGGCCAAGGACGTGCGCACCCGGACCACCATCGGCGCCCGCTCGGTCTCGGTGGCCGCGGCGGCGGCCAGCCTGACCGGCGAGATTTTCACCGACCTCGGCAATCGCGACGTGCTGGTCATCGGCGCCGGCGATACCGCGCGGCTGATCTCGGAACATCTGTTCAAGATGGGCGCGCCCCGGATCACCGTGGCCAACCGGACGCCGGAACGCGCCCGCCAGCTGGCCGAACAGTTCCAGGGCGCCAGCTGCGGCCTGGACGGCATCGCCACCCAGCTGTCCCGCGCCGACGTGGTGGTCGCCACCGTGGCCACCGAGCAGCGGCTGATCAATCTGCCGATGCTCAAGGCCGCCTTCGCCCGGCGCAAGCGCAAGGCCGTGCTGCTGCTCGACCTGGGCGTGCCGCGCAACATCGACCCGGAGGTGGCAAGCAACCCGGATGTCTACCTGTACACGGTCGATGACCTGCAGCAGGTCACCGAGCAGAACCGGCGCAGCCGCGAAGCGGCGGCCGACTCCGCCCGCGAGATCATCGAGGACGGCACCCGCGATTTCGTCGACTGGCTGAGCCAGCGCTCCAACGCCGACGTGATCCGGCGCCTGCGCAGCCAGACCGAAGCCATGGCGCGCCAGCAGCTCGACGAAGCCCGCTCCCAGCTCGCGGCGGGCGCTGATCCCGACGCGGTGCTGGCCCGCCTCAGCCATGCCCTGACGCGCCAGTTCCTGCACCGTCCCACGGTCAGCCTGCGCGGGCTCAATGAACACGACCGCCAGCAGCGCATCGGCCTGCTGCACGACATTTTCCAGCTGGACGACAGCGACAACGAATGAATCCCTCCCTGATCCGCCGTCTCGAAGACCTGCAAAGCCGCTTCGAGGAGCTGGGCCATGAACTGTCCGACCCCGAGGTCATCGGCAACCAGGACAAGTTCCGCAAGTACTCGCAGGAATACGCCCAGCTGGAACCGGTGATCGGAACCTTTTCCGCCTACCGCAAGGCTCAGCAGGAACTGGACAATCTGCGCGGCATGGCCTCCGACGAGGACCCGGAGCTGCGCGAGATGGCGGCGCTGGAACTGGAAGAGCTGGAACAGGCGCAGAGCGAACGGGAGGCCGAGCTGCAGGTCCACCTGCTGCCGCGCGACCCGGCCGATGACAGGAACATCTTCCTGGAAATCCGCGCCGGCACCGGCGGCGACGAGGCGGCCCTGTTCGCCGGCGACCTGTTCGCCATGTACGAGCGCTATGCAGGCGGCCAGGGCTGGCGGATCGAGGTGCTGTCGGCCAGCGAGGGCGAGCACGGCGGCTACAAGGAGATCATCTCCCGCATCATCGGTCATGGCGCCTACTCGAAGCTGAAGTTCGAATCCGGCGCGCATCGCGTGCAGCGGGTGCCCGAAACCGAATCCCAGGGCCGCATCCACACCTCGGCCTGCACCGTCGCCATCCTGCCCGAGCTGGACGAGGTCGAGGCGGTGGACATCGAGGCCAAGGACCTGCGCATCGACACCTATCGCGCCTCCGGCGCCGGCGGCCAGCACGTCAACAAGACCGACTCGGCCATCCGCATCACCCACCTGCCCAGCGGCATCGTGGTGGAATGCCAGGACGAGCGCTCGCAGCACAAGAACCGGGCCCGCGCCATGTCGCTGCTGCAGGCCAGGCTGCTGGACATGCAGGTGCAGGCCCAGTCCAGCGAGCGTGCCGCCACCCGCAAGGCGCTGGTCGGCTCCGGCGACCGCTCCGAGCGGATCCGCACCTACAACTTCCCGCAGGGGCGGGTCACCGATCACCGCATCAACCTGACCCTGTACAAGCTGGAGCAGGTCCTGGCCGGCGATCTGGGCCAGGTGATCCAGCCGCTGGTGCAGGAATATCAGGCCGCCCAGCTGGCGGAACTCGGGACCTGAGGCATGCCCGAGTCGGTCCAGCGCCATCTCAAGGACGCCGCACAGCGCCTCGCCACGGTGTCCTCCAGCCCCCGGCTGGACGCGGAACTGCTGCTGGCGCATTCGCTGGACTGGCCGCGCAGCCGTCTGTATTCCCGCGCCGACGAACAGCTGTCGCCGCAGGCCCGCGCGCAGTTTCTGGAACTGCTCGCGGCCCGCGCCAGCGGTCGCCCGGTCGCCTACCTGCTCGGGCGCCAGGAGTTCTGGTCGCTGGATTTCGAGATCGGCGAGGACTGCCTGGTACCGCGCCCGGAAACCGAGTTGCTGGTCGAACTGGCGCTGGAAGAGACCGCAGAGCAATGCCGCGTTCTGGACCTGGGCACCGGCAGTGGCGTGATCGCCATCGCGATCCAGCACGAAAGGCCCGACTGGGCGGTGACCGCGGTGGATATCAGCCCTGGCGCACTGCGCTGGGCCCGCCACAACGCCAGCCGGCACGGCGTGGCGGTGGAATGCCTGGAAGGCCGCTGGTACGGGCCGGTGGCCGGACGTCAGTTCGACCTGATCCTGGCCAACCCGCCCTATATCGCCCAGGACGACCCGCATCTCGAATCCCTGCAGCATGAGCCCGCACAGGCCCTGAGCGCCGGCGCCGACGGGCTGGACGACATCCGGCACATCTGCGCCCAGGCGGGCGCGCATCTCGCCCCGGGCGGCCTGCTGGCGCTGGAGCACGGTCACGAGCAGGGCGCCGCGGTGCGCGCGCTGCTGCGCGATGCCGGCCTGAGCGCCATCGGCAGCCGGCGCGATCTGGCCGGCCACGAACGGATCAGCCACGGGCGCCGGCCATGAGCCGTTACAGCCGCCAGGAAATCCTGCCCCAGATCGGCGCCCACGGACAGGCCGCGCTGGCCGATGCGCATGTCGCCATCATCGGCCTGGGTGGCCTGGGCTCGGCCGCGGCGCTGTACCTGGGCGCGGCCGGCGTCGGCCGCTTGAGCCTGGCCGACGGCGACCGGGTGGACCTGAGCAACCTGCAGCGCCAGGTGATCCACGCGGAGGCCACGGTGGGCGAGAACAAGGCCCGTTCCGCCGCCCGGCGGCTGGGCGCGCTGAACAGCGAAACCCGGCTGCAGGTGATCGAGCAGCGGCTGGATCAGGCCGCGCTGGATGGGCTGGCCGGCGAGGCCGATGTGCTGCTGGACTGCAGCGACAACTTCCCGACCCGCCATGCGCTGAACCGCGCCTGCGTGGCCGGCGACGCCATCCTGGTCAGCGGCGCGGCGATCCGCTTCGAGGGCCAGCTGTTCACCGCCCGCCCCGGCCGCGCCAGCTCGCCCTGCTACGCCTGCCTCTATGCCGAGGAGGGCGAGGCCACCGAAGCCTGCGAGCAGGCCGGGGTGGTCGGTCCGCTGGTCGGCGTCATCGGCGCCGCCCAGGCGCTGGAGGCGATCAAGCTGCTGACCGGCCAGGGCGAGACCGGCGTGCTGCAGATATTCGACGCCCTGCATGCCAATTGGCGAAAATGGCAGGTTCCCCCTGAACCCCGGTGCCCGGTGTGCCGGCGCACCAAGACCTGAAGCCCGCATGATCACCCTGTCCCGCCCCCTGGCCACGCGTCTGTTGCACCAGGCCCAGTCCTCCCCCGAACAACGCGTCTGCGGTCTGCTGCTGGCTCGCGGAGACGAGGCCGACGCCATCGCCCCCCTGCGCAATGCGGCGGCCGACCCGGTCCGCGACCAGGCCTTTGACGCCCAGGAGTTCGGCGCGGCGCTGGCCCGGGCCCGGCAGCAGGGCCTGCGCCCGATGGCCCTGTACATCAGCTATCCGCACCAGCCGCCCGTGCCCTCGGCAGCCGATCTCGCGGCCCGGCCCGCAGCGGAGCTGCCGCTGCTGGTGATGTCACTGGACATCAAGGGCGTGCTGGAAATGCGCGCCTTCAGCCCGGACGGCGACGGCGTGCGGGAGACGCCCGTGCAGGTGTTCCTCTGAACGCGACCGCTTCCGGCTGAGCGCCGTCCAGCCCGCGGCCGGCTGCCGGGCCCGGCGAAAACCGCCCGTGCGACGTATAGTTGCCTTGCCGCGACACCGGTTCGCGGCCCAGCCGAAAACACGAAGTCCCATCACGCAGTACACGAGTAGATTCCACGATGCGCCTGTCCCAGTTCCCCGTCGTCACCAGCAAGGAAACCCCCGCTGACGCCGAAATCATCAGTCACCAGCTGATGCTGCGCGCCGGCATGATCCGGCGCCTCGCCGCCGGCCTCTACACCTGGACGCCGCTGGGCCTGAAGACCCTGCGCAAGGTGGAGAACATCGTGCGCGAGGAGATGAACCGCGCCGGTGCGGTGGAGCTGCTGATGCCCAGCGTGCACCCGGCCGAGCTGTGGCAGGAATCCGGCCGCTGGGACGTGATGGGTCCGGAACTGCTGCGCCTGCGCGACCGACATGAGCGCGAGTTCTGCTACGGCCCCACCCACGAGGAGGTGATCACCGCCCTGGTGCGCCAGGACGTGAAGAGCTACAAGCAGCTGCCGGTCAACTACTACCAGATTCAGACCAAGTTCCGGGACGAGATCCGGCCCCGCTTCGGGGTGATGCGGGCGCGCGAGTTCCTGATGAAGGACGCCTACTCCTTCAACCTGGACGAGGACTCCCTGGCCCGCACCTACGCCGACATGCGCGCCGCCTACAGCCGCGTCTTCGAACGCATCGGCGTGCAGTTCCGCATCGTCGAGGCCGACTCCGGCAACATCGGTGGCAAGCGCTCCGAGGAATTCCATGTGCTGGCCGGCAGCGGCGAGGATCTGCTCGCCGTGTCCGACAGCGGGGGGTATGCGGCCAACGTGGAGGCCGCCACCTGCCAGCCGCTGAGCGCAAGCCGCCCGGCCGCGAGCCAGCCCCTGGCGGACATCGGCACCCCGGACACCCGCAGCATCGAGGCGGTCAGCGCCTTCCTGAACGTGCCGGTCACCGCCTGCCTGAAAACCCTGATCGTCAAGAACGGTGCCGGCGAATTCGCCGCCCTGTGCCTGCGCGGCGACCACGAGGTCAATCTGGTCAAGGCGGCGAAACTGCTGGACGGCCATTGCGAACTGGCCAGCGAGGACGAGATCTTCACCGTCGCCGCCTGCCAGCCGGGCTATGTCGGCCCGCATGGACTGGACATCCCGGTAATCGCCGACCGGGACGCCGCGACCCTGGCCGACTTCGTCTGCGGCGCCAACCGCGACGAGGAGCATCTCGCCGGGGTCAACTGGGGCCGCGACCTGCCCGAACCCCAGGTGGCCGACCTGCGCCAGGTGGTGGAAGGCGACATCGCGCCGGACGGCGGCCGGATCAGCTTCTTCCGCGGCATCGAGGTGGGCCATATCTTCCAGCTCGGGCGCAAATACACCGAGGCCCTCAAGGCCACGGTGCTGGACGAGAACGGCAAGGACCTCACGCCCTGGATGGGCTGCTACGGCATCGGCGTATCCCGCGTGGTCGCCGCCTGCATCGAGCAGTGCCATGACGAGGCCGGCATCCGCTGGCCCGACGCGGTGGCGCCCTTCCAGGTGCTGATCAATCCGATCAACCCCAAGAAATCGGCCACGCTCGAAGCCGAGATCGAGACGATCTACCGGGGGCTGCAGGACGCCGGCATCGACGTGCTGTGGGATGACCGCGGCCTGCGCCCCGGCCAGATGTTCGCCGATGCCGACCTGATCGGGATTCCGCACCGGGTGGTGCTCAGCGAACGCGGCCTGGCCGCCGGCGAGATGGAATACAAGGCCCGTACCGAGGCCGAGGCGGAGAAGCTGCCCTGGTCGCTGGAGGCGCTGCTCGAGCGGCTGGCGCAGACCCGGGCCGCTGCCTAGCCGGCGCGATCCCGCGGCGCTCCCTTCCGGATGAGCCCGGTCGAATCCGGTCACCGGCCCGATATCCAGGGCCTGCGTGCAGTTGCCGTGGGCCTGGTCATCCTTTCGCACCTGGGCCTGTCGCTGGTCCCCGGCGGCACGGTCGGGGTGGATGTGTTCTTCGTGATCTCCGGCTTTCTCATCACCCGGCTGCTGTTCCGGCAACTGGCCGAGAAAGACGGGATCGATCTGTCCGGCTTCTACCTGCGCCGCCTGTCGCGACTGCTGCCAGCGCTGCTGGCCATGCTGGGCCTGACCGCTGTCGCCGCCGGCGTCCTGCTCTCGGTAGCCGAGCAGCGCGCGATGCTGTCCTCGGCACCTTACGCGGCGACCTGGACCAGCAATCTGCTGTTCGCCTTCACCGCCACGGACTACTTCGACGAGCTGGCGGCCCGCGACCTGTTCCTGCACACCTGGTCCCTGGGAGTCGAGGAGCAGTTCTATCTGTTCTGGCCGCTGCTCATGCTGCTCGCCCTGCGTCGCTCGAACGGCGCGGGCGCTCTGCGCGCCAGCCTCGAGCGACTGACCGGCCTGCTGATCGCCGGCCTGATCCTCAGCCTGGGCCTGTGCCTGTTCTGGAGCGGCAACCAGGTGGAACAGGCCTTCTACCAGATGCCGGCTCGCATCTGGCAGTTCGCCGCCGGTGGCCTCGCCTTCGCCCTGTCCGCTCGGATGTCGGCACGGCGCCAGGCCGGGTCTGCGTCCGCCTGGCGAGGCCCGGCCCTGGTCTGGGCCGGCCTGCTGCTCATCACCTGGGTGGCGCTGTGGCTGCCGGATGATCGTCCCTATCCGTCAGTCTGGGCGATTCCACCGACGCTCGGCGCCTTTCTGATTCTGATCGGCGGCGACAGCTGCCGCCATCCGCTGCGGCTGCCGGCACTGGGCTGGATCGGCGACCGATCCTACTCCCTGTATCTCTGGCACTGGCCCATTCTGGGACTGGGCTTCAGCTTCGGCTGGAAGGGCCAGCTGCTGCCCACGCTGGCACTGCTGCTGGGCGTCGTGCTCGCCGGCATGCTCAGCTACCGGCTGATCGAGCTGCCGTTCTGGAAGGGGCGCTGGCGCGCGAGCGGCTCCAGACGCCACCTGTGGATCGGACTTGGCGTCATGGCCAGTGTCGCCGCCCTGCTGCATCTGCGCCTCACCAGCCTGCCCGCCGACGACTGGCGTGATCTGGCCAGCCAGGCCTGGCGCGTCGATGCGCCCGAGATCTATACCCTGCGCTGCGACCACTGGTATCACGATGCCGTGGTGGAGGCCTGCGAGCTGGGCAATCCGCAGGCGGAGCGGGTCGTGGTCCTGATCGGGGACAGCATCGGCGCCCAGTGGTATTCGCTGATCCCGGCGATCTACGGCCACGCCGACACCCGGATCGTGGTGCACACCAAGTCGTCCTGCCCCCAGGTGGATCAGGAGTTCTACTATGCCCGGATCGGCCGCAACTACACGGTCTGCACCAACTGGCGGGACGCCATGCTGGACGAGGTCGCCGCCCTGCAGCCACAGCTGGTGCTCATTGGCAGCGCCGCCAACTATGCCTTTGAACCGTCCCAGTGGATTGAAGGCAGCGCGCGGGTGCTCGCCCGGCTGAGCGCCAGCGCCGGGCAGGTCCTGGTCATCCCGGGCACGCCCCGGCTCGACTTCGACGGACCGTCCTGCGTGCGTCGGCACCTGCAGGCGGACGGCCAGATCGATCTGAACGCCTGCACCGAGGACGGCGATCTGCGACAGGTCCGCAAGATCACCGGCTATCTGGAACAGGCGGCCTCGCGATTCGACAACGTGGCCGTGCTGGATCTCAGCGACATCGTCTGCCCCTCGGACCGCTGCGGCGCGGTCACCGCGGACGGCCAGATCGTGTTTCGCGACAGCCAGCATCTGGCGGATTCCTTCGTGCGCTCACGGGCCGGAATCATCCGCCAGCGCATCGAGGCGCTGACGCGGCCATAGGCACGGTGCGGCCTAGTGGTCGGTGGCCTGCTTCACCGCCTGGAAGATCTCGTCCAGCTGCGGATGCACGGGGTAGCGCAGACGCCAGCCGGCCTTCAGCCGCCGCGGGTCTCGCACCAGGCCCTTGTTGGCCTGCTGCAGCAATGGCCACAGATTGGGGTTGTCGAAGACCTCGGGCCGGGCGGCGATCGCGGCCAGGGTGTCGCCGGGCCGGACCGTGACCCAGCCCTGGGCCGACCAGAGCTCGCGATACAGGGCGCGCCCCAGGGTGTAGGCGCTTGGCCAGTCCTGGCGGGCTGCGGCGAACTGCACCGCCCGCAGGCGATCACGCTGCGGGCCTCGCAGCAGGGCGAACTGCTCCAGCTTGCCCAGGTACCGCAGGGCCTGCTGGTAGACGTAGTCGCGGGTGGCGGCGCTGACTTCCGCCTGCAGGTCCCGCAACTGCTCCAGGGCCATCTCCCCCAGGCCTTGCCCGGCCAGGGCTTCGGCGCGACGCAGGCGGTAGCGCCAGCCTTCGCGGCGGTGCCCCGGCACCGGGTAGTCCGTGATCAGCAACTGCGCCGCGGCGAGTCCTTGAATCAGTTCCGGGCCGGGCAGACCGGCTTCCGCCCTGGCTTCCACCACCTGCACCTGCGGCAGCGGCGGCGCGACCGGGCGGTGCCCGGCACAGCCCCCCAGCAACAGGACCGCCAGACCCGCGGCCAGCCGGCTCTTGTTATGCTTGTCGATTGCCAACACGATTGAGGAGACCGGGGAATCCATGTTGCGAACTGTCATCATTGCCGCGCTAGTGGCCACCCTGACCGCCTGCGGCTCTGACAAGACGCCGCGTTCAGCTGAGCAAGCGGCGGTCAAAGTGTATCGCCACTCCATGGACGGCGCACCCAACAACCTGGATCCGGTCCAGTCCGCGGTCATCTATTCCAACTTCGTGGTGCTGAACACCTACGACACGCTCTACAGCTACAAATACCTGGCCCGGCCCTACCAGCTGCGGCCCAACCTCGCGACCGCCATGCCCGAGGTCAGCGAGGACGGCCTGCGCTATACGATCCGGCTGAAAAAGGGTGTGGAGTTCATCGACGACGCGGCCTTCCCCGACGGCAAGGGTCGCGAGGTGACGGCGCAGGACGTGGTGTATTCGATCAAGCGCCATTTCGATCCGGAAACCCGCTCCCAGGGTTCCTGGCTGTGGGCCGGCCGGATCAAGGGCCTGGACGACTGGGGCAAGAACGGCGCCGACTACGGCAAGCCGGTCGAAGGTCTCAGGGCGCTCGATTCCCACACCTTGCAGATCGAACTGACCCGACCCTACCCGCAGCTGAGCTATACCCTGGCCATGGGCTTTTCCGGCATCGTGCCGCATGAGGCGGTCAAGCATTACGGCCGGGAGTTCTCCATCCATCCGGTGGGCTCGGGCCCGTATCGCCTGGAGAGCTTCAACACCGCCAAGGCGGTGCTGGTGCCCAATCCCAAGTTCCGCCAGGAACCGGTGGACCTGAAAGCCGAGGGCTTCGATCCGGCTTTGCATGCCGGCCTCGGCCTGGAGCGCATCGATGGACGTTCGCCGCCCTTCGTCGAGCGCCTGGAGATCGACTTCGTCCAGGAAACCGCCTCGCGCTGGAATTCCTTCAACAAGGGCAATGAGATCCAGTACACCAGCATCCCGGTCGAGCAGGTCCCGGCGGTGCTGGAAAGCAAGCAGCCGATCCGGCTGAATGCCGAATGGTCGGAACGCTATTTCTGGAAGTCCGGGGTCGAGGCCGGCTTCGTGTACAACGGCTTCAATCTGGACAAGCCGGAGATCGGCTACAGCGACGACCCCGCGCGCAATGCGAAGAACAAGGCCCTGCGCTGCGCCATGCTCAAGGCCTTCGACTGGAGCGCGCGCAACGAGCGCTTCTACTCCGGCATCGGCACCGTGTTCCCAGGCGTGGTGCCGCCGGCCGCCGGCGATCTGCACCTGCAGTTGCCGCGTGATTCGGTCACCCGCGACGTGGCAGGCGCCAAGAAGCTGCTGGCCGAGGCCGGCTGGACCCCGGAAACCCTGCCGGAAATCACCTACGGCTTCACCAATGCGGTGACCTACCGGCAGTTCTTCGAGCAGTGGCGGGGCTTCATGGCGGACATCGGCTATCCCGGCAGCAAGCTCAAGCCGGTGACCTTCGCCACCTTCGGCGACTACAACAAGGCGATCAAGACCAGCCAGCTGGATTACGTGTCGCTGGGCTGGGGCCTGGATTACCCGGACGCGGAGAACACCCTGCAGCTGTTCTACGGCCCCAACCACACGCCGGGCTCGAACAACTTCAATTACAGCAACCCGGCCTTCGACGCGCTGTACGAAGAGTCTTCGGTGATGCAGCCGGGGCCGGAACGGGACAAGCTCTACCTGAAGATGAACCAGCTGATCATCGACGACTGCGTGGTGGCCAGCGGCCTGTCACGCAACCGCATCTTTCTGTGGCACAAGAACGTGATCGGCTACCCGGACCGCGAAATCCTGGGCGGCTTCTGGCTCAAGTACGTGGACGTGGCCGGACCGGCCGCGCCCTGACCGGACTGCTGCCCGCCCGCGACGACCGTCCTGGAGACGGCCGTCGCGGCGCGGGCTGACGGACCCCACCGATGCTGAACTACACCATCAAGAAACTGCTCGCCGGCATCCCGCTGATCCTGGGAGTGACCTTCATCAGCTTCGTGCTGATGGTCTACTTTGGCCCGGACAAGACCTACGAGCTGGCCGGCAAGAACCCGACCCCGGAAAAGATCGAGCAGATCCGCGCCGAACTGGGCTATGACCAGCCCTTCCTGAGCCGCTACGGCAGCTACCTGAAGGAACTGGTCACGCTGGATTTCGGCTATTCCGACTCGACCGGCGAAAGCGTCTCGCGGATTCTGGCCCGCACCATCCCGATCTCGCTGGCCCTGACCCTGCCCGGCTTCGTGCTCGGCAATCTGCTGGGCATTGCCCTGGCCCTGCTGGCCGCCCACTATCGCGGCCGCTGGGTGGACAAGTCAGTGATGGGCTTCGCCGTGATCGGCATGAGCATCAGTTTCCTGATCATCATCATCGCCTTCCAGGTGCTGTTCTCCTCCAGCTACGGCCTGAACATGTTCCCGGTGCGTGGCTGGGACATCCGCAGCTTCGGCGACTACCTCTATTACGTCACCGTGCCCACCCTGTCGCTGGTGTTCATCTCTCTGGGCTACAACACCCGCTTCTACCGCGCGGTGATCGTCGAGGAACTGGGCAAGGACCACATCCGCACCGCCCGCGCCTACGGCGCCTCGGCGGCCGGCATCCTGTTCAAGGCGGTGCTCAAGAACTGCATGATCCCGATCACCACCCGGATCATGTTCTCGATCCCGCTGGTGGTGATCTCCGGCTCCCTGCTGATCGAGAGCTACTTCGGCATTCCCGGGGTCGGCAAGGTCACCTATGACGCGATCACCACCGGCGATCAGCCGGTGCTCAAGGCCGTGGTCGGCGCCACCGCGGCGCTGTTCGTCGTCGTGCTGATCCTGACCGATCTGCTCTATCGCGTCTTCGACCCGCGGGTGGAACTGTCATGAGCGCCAGCGAATCCTTCTGGGGCAAGGCCGGCCGCAAGCTGCTGCGCGACCGCCTGGGCATGGCCTCGGCCGCCGTCGTGCTGGCCTATTTCGTGATCGCCGTCGGCGTTGCCGCCGGGGTCTGGGGCCAGGACTGGAGCGCGCTGGGCAGCGGCATGCAAGGCGTCTCGGCGGCGCACTGGTTCGGCACCAACCTGTCCGGTCAGGATGTCTTCGAGCGGGCCATCTTCAGCACCAAGACCGCCTTTGAAGTCGGTCTCTCGGTGGCGGTGCTGTCCACCCTGCTCGGCGCCCTGCTTGGCGCGGTGTCCGGCTATTTCGCCGGCGGCTGGCTGGACGAGCTCATCCTGTGGCTGAAGGGCACCCTGGATTCCATCCCCTTCTACCTGTTCGTCGCGGCGGTCGCCTTCGCCCTGCAGGGGCATCCCTACGCCATGCACATCGCGATGATCAGCACCTTCTGGACCACCACCGCCCGCATCGTGCGCGGCGAGGTGATGAAGCTGCGCGAGCTGGAGTTCGTCGAGGCCGCCCGCGCCATCGGCGTGCCCCAGCACCTGATCATCTTTCGCCACATCCTGCCCAACACCTCGCACATCCTGCTGGTGCAGGCCACCATCGTCTTTGTCTCCGCGATCAAGTCCGAGGTGATCCTCAGCTTCCTGGGCCTGGGCGTGCAGGACGGCGTCAGCTGGGGCCTGATGATCTCCGAGAGCACCCAGGAGGTCACCGTCGGCATCTTCAACAACTTCCTCGCCGCCTCGGGGATGCTGTTCGTGCTGGTGATGGCCTTCAACCTGTTTTCCGACGCGCTGCAGGACGCGCTCGACCCGAAGAAGATGCACTGATGGTGACCAATCGAATCGCGCACGGGCCTGCGCTCCTGCATTGCCAATACCTCCCCCGTAGGAGCGCGCGCCGGTGCGCGATCCAGCAACGATGAAAGACCCATTGCTCCAGGTGGACAATCTCGCCGTCGAATTCCAGACCGAAAACGGCATCGCCCGCGCGCTGGACGGGATCAGCTTCTCGGTGGCACCGGGCGAGGTCATGGGTCTGGTCGGCGAGTCCGGCTGCGGCAAGTCGGTGACCTCGCTGGCCATTCTGGGCCTGATTCCCAGCCCGCCCGGCCGGGTCGCCGGCGGCCGCATCCTGTTTCAGGGCGAAGACCTGCTGGCCAAGTCCGAGCGCGAGATGCGCCAGGTGCGCGGACGCGACATCGCGATGATCTTCCAGGAGCCGATGACCGCGCTGAATCCGGTCTTCACGATCGCCACCCAGATGGGCGAGGTGCTGCGCCGCCACCAGGGCCTGAGCCGCAGGCAGGCCCGCGCCACCGCCATTGACTGGCTGGGCAAGGTCGGCATCCCCAGCCCGGAGCGGCGCATCGACGATTACCCGCACCAGCTCTCCGGCGGCATGCGCCAGCGCGTGATGATCGCAATGGCGCTGTCCTGCGAACCCAAGCTGATCATCGCCGACGAGCCCACCACCGCCCTGGACGTGACCATCCAGGCCCAGGTGCTGGACGAGGTGGTCAAGCTCAGCGAGGAATTCCACACCGCCATGATCCTGATCACCCACGATCTGGGCGTGGTGGCCGAGACCTGCCAGCGCGCCTGCGTGATGTACTGCGGCAAGCTGATCGAGGAGGCGCCGATCGAGGATCTGTTTGCC
>JBFJTN010000035.1:0-20738 GCA_041625325.1 Oceanococcus sp.
CCAGGCCCTTCCTCGGCTTGATCGGCTCCAGGGGGATTTCGGGGTAGTCGATGATCCGAACGGTACCGATTGTTCCGGCTTTGGCGACTTCCAGTTGCTGGGCGCTATTGAGCAAATTCGTGTAGAGCTCGGTGTTGACCTGGACATCCCGGGTCAGGCGCAGCAATTCCTGCTGGGTCTCCGGCAGCACATGGATCTTCTCTTCCAGCTTTGAGCGATTCGTATCGAGATCGCGCAGCTGAGCGTCGATCGCCTGGACGGTAGGATGGCCGGGCTTGAAGCGCTGAGAGAGCTGCTCCCGTTGCTGTGCAAGATCCAGCCGCAAGCCTTCAAGCTTGGCGCTTTGTTCCAGCAGCAACATGGTTTCCTGCGTGAGATCGGCGCTGCCCTGGCTGGTCCGGAACAGGTTGAGCTGGGCTTCGGCTTCGTCCAGGCGCTCGCGCAGTCTGGGCAGCTGTTCGCGCAAATACTCCAGGGTCTTTTCCGCCTCGGCCCCTTTACGTTCCACGTTCTGCCGCAGGTAGTTGTTCGCGATGCTGGTGAGAACCTCCTTGGCCTGCAGGCCGCTGCCCGCCTCCAGGGACAGGGCAACGATCCCGCTGTCCCGATAACCCTTGCTCTTGGCAGTGACCGTCAGGCTGGATTTCAGCATCTCCGCCGCTCTGAGGGGATCAAGCCGGGTTACCCGGAACTCTTGCCCGGGCCGCGCATCCAGCTTGGTCACAAGAACCGTGATGTCCGAACCCTCGGCCTCCAGTGGCTGGCCGACCTTTCCCTTGCCGAGTGGCTGTCCAGCCAAATCAAGCAGTTCGAACTCCCCCTGAAGCCCTGCGCGAATCAGGAAGGGCCGGTTGAACAGATAGGCGGGAAGCTCGAAGCGACCCAGCTGCAGGTATTGCGCATCGAAATAGCTGGCAGCGGGCCGCCACGGCGGGGGCCTGATGCCAGCACGTCGCTCGTTGAAGCGAGACAGGCCGACGCCAACGATCGGGGTGGTGACCGGTTCCACCTTGAGGTCCAGCTGCAGGTCCCGGACCGTTCTGCCAAGAACCATGCGGCTCTGGATGACCTCGACCTCTCCCTGTGACTGACCCGCCTCCCCCAGCATGCCGCCGACTTCACCAAAAACGGCGGAGAGGGATCCACGGGTGTCTTCGATCTGAACCAGCGCATCTGCTCGATACACCGGAGCCGCCAGTATGGCGTAGGCCACACCGAGGGTGAGGCCCAGGGCCACCCAGAGAAAAATGAGCCATTTGCCCTCGAGCAGGACATCCAGCATCTCCCCAAGATCAATCTCGTCGTCATCCGCAGACTGCATGGGGATCGCAATGTTCTCCGGCTTCATCACTATCTCGTCGCCGCCGAACTGCCCTGATTGACCAGGCTGAAGGATGGCAGCAGCTGGCCGATCACGTTGCTCCAGCGATTCAGGCCGGTCTGGTCAACGTAGACGATGTCGCCAGGCTGCATGGCGAACTGGCGGGCGCTGATCAGGCTGAGCGGATCATCCGCTTTCAGCCAGTGCACCACCGGGCCGTCGCGGCCAGCGCGCATCACGATGATGCGGGCGGCCTCGGCGGTCTGCGGATTCAGGCCGTTCACGTCGGCCAGGGCATCGGCGAGGCTGCGCAGGCTGTCGTTGAGCAGCAGGCTCTGCGGGCGAAACACTTCTCCCAGCACATTGATGCGGCGCTCGCTGGCGTCGGCCACATGGATCACGTCGCCGCTCTGCAGCAGCGGATTGAGCCGCGGGTCGCCGGTTTCGGTGTAGGCCTTGTAGTCGATGTCGAAGTTGCGCCGCTGGCGCTTGAGGCTGACCCGGCGAGGGTCACCGACTTCGCTGATCCCGCCAGCCTGCTGCAGGGCATCGGCCAGATGCAGCGGGATGTCCGTCACGCTGACCACGCCGGGGCTCTGCACCGCACCGCCCACCACCACGCGCTGGCTGCGGAACTGGATGATGCGCACGTCCACCTGCGGGTCCTGGATCACCCGGGAGAGACAGTTGCGCAGCGCATCACGCAATTGCCCGCGGCTCATGCCGATGACGGTGAAACGCCCGCAATAGGGGTAGTACAGGCTGCCATCGCTGTCGACCAGGTTGCCGGCGGCTTCGGCCGAGCGGAACTCCCCCTGGGGAATAGTCAGCTCGGGGTGGTCCCAGACGGTGATCGAGACCACATCACCCGGGCCCAGTACGTAGCCGGTGTAGATGCCGGGCGGCGGCAGGGGCCGGGCCGGCAGTTCCTGCGGGCTGGGCTCGCGGGCCAGGGTGGCGGCATTGATCGGCACCACCGGCACGCTGATGCCCTGACCACTGGCCGGATCATGGGCCACCACGGTGAAGCCGGTTTCCAGGTCGCCGGCGTACATGCCGGGCGCCAGGGCGCAGGAAGTCAGCAGCGCCACAGTGAGCGCTGCCCCCAGGATTCTGGAGGTGACGGCGAATGCGCCGCGCGGGTGATTCATTGGTCCAGCCTTGTGACTCTAGCGTGATTGTACGTACAGCGGCGACACGCGCCATTGCTCGAGCACGTCGTCCAGCAGATTGCGCTGCGGGGAGTACTCGCGCATGAACGCGGGCCGGATGAGGTTTGCGTTGTCCTCGCTGCTGACCTGGGTTTCCAGGCGGGCCTGATAATGCGGCGTACCCGACAGGCTCACCCAGCGGTTGCCGTAAGCCTGATCGCCCAGTGGCACGGCCACCGACATGCCGACATAGCGAAGTTCCGAATCGTCCTTCATGTACAGGCCCAGGCGCAGGCGCCCGAGATATTTGTACAGATCCACCCGCAGTCCGGTGTCCTGATACAGGAAACGCCCGCCGGTGACCTGCACTGCGTAACGTGCCGGCTGCAACCACAGGAAGGCCTTGCCGATGGACTGGGCCTCGGTCACGGCGGTGAATTCGGGATCGAAATCGGTGTAGCTGTAATGCAGCCCCAGACGCCCACGGAACAGCATCAGCGCAATGTCGCCACGGACGAATTGCAGGTCTTCTCGGGACAGGCGGGTCTGGCCACCGGTGGCCTGCAGGAACAGGCCCGGAAATGCGTGCAGGGTGAACTGCGCGGCGAATTCGGACAGGCCGGACTCGAAAGCGTAACGGACCAGCGCCCCGCCTTCCTCGTAGTCATCGGAATCCGACACCGGGACATCAAAGCCCACATGGGCGCTCAGGCCCTGCCACAGCACGGCCTGCAGGGAGGGACGCAGGGCGACGGAGTAGTCCATCCGGCCCACCTCCGTGCCCACCGCGTAGGTCTGCACCGGCTCCAGGCGCAACTGCGCATGCGGGGCCAATTCCTGATCCTGGCTCAGCCCGGTGGCCCAGCCCACCCGGTACTCGGTCTCATCGCACTGCAGCTGCAGCACCGGCACGCTGTAGGAGGAATACGTCAGCTCCTTGCCACAGCGCTGGCTATCGCCTGCAGCCAGATTCTGGCCGTAGGTGCGTGCCAGGCCATCAGCGGCGCCTCGCGCCAGCATGCCATCACGCGCTTCGCCGCTGCCGGCCAGCCGCTCTTCCTTTTTCAGGCCCCAGACCATCGGCTTGCGCGGCGGCACCAGCTTGCTGTCGTCACCCAGCGGCAGCCGGAAGCCCAGGGCGTAGGCACTGCTCTGTGCCGGGTTGTCGGTGGCATAGGCCTTGAGAAAGACGGAGTAGCGCCCCTTGCTCGCATGCAGATTGACACCGGCCTGGCCGGCCACACCATCATGATCGACCAGCAGGTCCAGCCAGGAGAGGGGGGAATATTTGATGCCGCCGAAGGGGCCGTCCAGCGAGACGCCTTCCGCGTCCGCCCGGCCCACGCCGGCGGTCAGCTGCAGCGGCCCATATATGAAATCAGCCACCGCGAATTCCGCACGGGACAGCTTGGGGCGCACACTTTCGCTGGAAAAATCGCGCGAGCCGACGGCCAGACGAAAATGCGGGGTGTCGAGCAGTTGCAGCTTCACGTGACCGGAGAGGTCGTTGACCGTGCGCTGGCCGGTGGCCTCGTCGTACCAGGTGGTGAGCCGGGCGCCGAATTCCACGCGCGGTATCACTGCGAACTGGATCTCGTCGGTCAGGCCGCGGTCGGTGGTGGCGAGCAGGCGCCCCAGGGCGCTGTCCTCCTCGACCGACACGAAACCGTCCGTGTGCTGATACACGAAGCTGTTGAAGGGCATCAGCTGCGCCGAAGGCACGCTGATCAGGCCACTGCCCCCGCCCGAAAGGGCCAGGGAACCCGCAACGGCGGCGGAATAGACGGCGTCTAGCATGAGGGTACCGGCGCCGGACGGGCCCGGCGCCACATTGGCAGGGAAAGGAGGCGAAGCCCCCCCTCGGCTACTGCATGTCGAAGCTCAGTCGACAGGGGGCTTGTACGGAGACCCTGAAGAATCAACCTGCGGAGCAGGTCCTCAGCCGCCCGCACCCGTCACGGTGTTGACGAAGGTATCCCCGCAGACAATAACGGCAGGAACAGCGAACGGCGCAGCGAAGGAACCCGCCACCACCCCGTTGCTGTTCGCGGTGATCTGATCCGCCTTGTTGATGGCATCAGCCGAAAAACTGCCGGGGCGAGTGCCGGTGTATTTGTAGGTACAGACCAGGGTCGTGTTGGCAGACACCGGGAACAGCGAATACTGCAGCGGGCCAGTTTGGGCCAGAATCGCATCCTTGCTTTCCGCGCTCTCCTTGCTTCCGGACAGGCGGGCGGCGGTCAGATTGAAGGTGATATGACCCTGGCTGTCGTACACGACCGATCGGCTGCGGCTCAGCGAACCGCCGGTCTCCGAGTTGATCAGGTCGATCAGCGCCGGGTCGGTAATGATGGCGCCGTTGTGCGGCGGAATCCGGCGCTCGGACGCTTCACTGCCATCGTATACCGTCATTTCCAGGGTGACGGCCCGGCTGTCCAGCAGATTGCCATTCTCGTCCCGCAGGTTGGTGCCCTGGGGAACCGTGATCGTGCCTCGCAGCGTGGTGCCATTGCCGGCCGCCGTCAGGGACAGCGGTCCAGCGGACAGGTCGCCGGTCTGGGCTGCGCTGAGTGCGCTGACACCGAAGGGATTATCAGTGGAGCAGGCCACGACACCGCTCAGGCCTGCTACGGCCAGAGCCGCAATGGTTAGACGAAGGCTGTTTTGTGGCATGCGAATCCCCTCAAATCAGGATGTAATACGGCTCGGAGCAAAAACATAACACTTTTGGCCCGGCTGGACAGCCCTGCTGCCAGCTGAAGCCTCAGCCCCTACCAGCGCATCAGCACGCTGCCCCAGGTGAAGCCGGAGCCAAAGGCCACGGCGCAGACCAGATCGCCGGGCTTGATCTTGCCCAGCTCGCGCGCTTCCAGCATGCACAGCGGGATGGTGGCGGCGGTGGTGTTGCCCAGTTTCTGGATGTTGTTGTGCACCTTGGCCGGGTCGATGCGCAGCAGCTTGCCGACCATCTCGTTGATGCGCAGGTTGGCCTGGTGGGGAATCAGCATGTCGATGTCCTCCACCGTCAACCCGGCCTCGTCCAGGGTCTCGCGGATCACTTCGGGCATGCGCTTGACCGCGGTCTTGAACACCTTCTGCCCTTCCATGCTGGGGTATTGCAGGGCGGCGTCGAGGTCTTCGTGGGTGACCATGCCGGGGCGGCCGGCGGCCATGCCCGGGTAGGGCATCCACAGGGATTCGGCATCGCTGCCGTCGGAGTGCATGCGGCTGCAGATGATGCCGCGCTCCGGGTCTTCGCTGCGGCCGATCACGGCGGCGCCGGCGCCATCACCGAACAGCACGGTGATGGTGCGCCCACGGGTGCTCTTGTCCAGGGCGCGGGAGTGCACCTCGCCGCCGATCAGCAGGATGTTCCTGTACTGCCCGGTCTTGATGAAGGCGTCGGCCATCTGCAGGCCGTAGACGAAACCGGAGCACTGCTCGCGGATGTCGAAGGCCGGCACCGGGCCGATGCCCAGCTCGCGCTGCACGAAGACCCCGCAGCCGGGGAAGTAGAAGTCCGGCGACAGGGTGGCGTAGATGATGCAGTCGATCTCCTCGGGGGCGATCTGCGCATCCTCCAGCGCGGCGCGGGCGGCCTTGACCCCCATGCCGTAGTTGCCTTCGTCGTCGGCCACCCAGTGGCGCTGCTCGATGCCGCTGCGCTCCACGATCCAGTCGTGGCTGGTGTCCATGATCTCGGCGAGATCGTGGTTGGTGACGACTCTGGGCGGGACGTAACCCCCCAGGCCCAGTATGCGGCTGCGCCCTTCGGCCATGCTGAACTCCAATCGGGTATTGGGGGAATACTAGCAGCGATGGGGCCCCGGCCTGTAGGCGCAAACGGGGTAGACCGACCGCACCCTGGCGTATGGCCAGGGCCGGCCGACCATCTTTTCTGAGGCGCTGGTGGCAGGAGCCACCGGCGCCGTGGCTCAGGCGACCAGCTGGCCGCTGGAATAGTCGCTCAGGGCCTGCTCGATCTCCTCGCGCGTGTTCATCACGAAGGGACCGTACTGCACCACCGGCTCGCCGATGGGCCGGCCGGCCAGCAGCAGCAGACGGGCACCCTCGTTGCCGGCGGCAAGCTGCAGGGCATCGCCCTCGCCCAGCACGGCCAGCTGCTGGCGCTCCAGGGCGCGCCCGGCGACTTCCAGCTGCCCTTCGTAGACATAGACGAAGCTGGCATGGCCGGCCGGCAGGGCCTGTTCGAAGGCCTCGCCCGGCTGCAGCTGCAGATCGGCGAAGATCGGCCGGGTGCTCAGGCCGGTGATCGGACCTTGCAGCGGCTCTCCCTGTACCTCCAGCTCGCCGGCGATCAGCTTGAGCCGGCCACCACCCGCCAGCGCCTGCTGCGGGATCTCGGCGGCCGGGATGTCGCGATACGAGGCCGGCTGCATCTTTTCCGCCGCGGGCAGGTTGATCCACAGCTGGAAGCCGCGCATGCGGCCTTCTTTCTGCTGCGGCATCTCGGAATGGATCACGCCGCGGCCGGCGATCATCCACTGCACGTCGCCGCCGCGCAGATGGCCGGTGTTGCCCATGTGGTCCTCGTGAAGCATGTGGCCGTCGAGCATGTAGGTCACGGTCTGGAAGCCGCGATGCGGGTGGCTGGGAAAGCCGCCGATGTAGTCCGCCGCGTCGTCCGAGGCGAACTCGTCGAGCATCAGGAAGGGGTCCAGGCGCAGGCCCGGGCGGGCGCCCAGGCTGCGGGTGAGCTTGACCCCGGCGCCGTCGCTGGACGGCATGCCCCGGATCAGCTGGTCGATGGTCTTGTGGCTCATGGCATTTCTCCTGTTCAGGCCACCAATTTAAGGCCGGCCGGGGGCAAGAAAAAGCGCAATGTATCGGGCGGATTGTTCGAGCCATTCGATGGATCGGACGGGCGCCTCGGACATAAAAAAAGCCGGGCAATGCCCGGCTTTTTGTTCCGCGAAATGCGGGATCAGAAGCGTGTCACGAAGCGCAGGTAGCCAAAGGTGCCCGGCGTGTCGTAGGTGGTCACGTCGTAGCTGTTGGCGAAGCTGGTGAAGCCGACCGGCGGATCGTTGTCGAACAGGTTGTCGATGCCGATGGTCAGGTCGGTGCCGAAATCAGCCAGAGTGTAGGTGAACTGCACGTCGTGGTACCAGGTGGCACCCAGCTCGTTCTGCGAGGCGGTGATGTCCTCCTGGTTCGGCTGCGAGCACAGGCCCAGCGCGGTCAGCGAGAGTTCACCATCGAAGCCGTCATAGCAGTCTTCGGTGACGGCGCCGATGTAGCGCATGTTCCAGGCGGCCTTCATGTTGTTCAGCGACCAGGCCAGCTCGACATTGGACTTGACCCGCGGGAAGTTGACCGCCGCCGCGCCTTCGTAGCGACCGGCATAGGAGGTCTTGGTCGAACCCCCGTCAACGGCCGGGTCGAACTGGTCGTACTTGATCAGGTAGCTGGTATCCCAGCTCAGCTTGAAGTCGCCGAACTGATCGAAGGGCAGGGTGTAGTCCATCGTGATGTCGATGCCCGAGGTCTCCAGCTTGGCGAAGTTGGTGAACTGGTTCAGGACATTGGTGATGCCGTCATTGGCGCCACGCTCGACCGCGTCACAGAAGCTGCGGTTTTCCGGGTCGGCGCGGTAGCAGGCATCCAGCACGTACTGGGCACCCGGCACCGTGATGAAGTCGTCGATATCCACCGAGAACCAGTCCAGGTACAGGTTGAACTCCGGCAGGAAGCTCGGGCTGTAGACGAAACCGGCGGTGAAGGTGGTGGCGGTTTCCGGCTGCAGCTCCGGGTTGCCGCCGAAGTCGCTGGGCAGCTGGGACAGGGTCTGCGTGTAGCCGTCGTCGATGCCGTCGGCACCGCAGTTGGCATCGGCGTTCTCGTCCAGGGCCCGTTCGTCGGCGTCACAGGGGTCGACCAGGCTGGGGAAGCTCTGCGCCGCACCCAGGAACAGGTCGGTGATGGCCGGTGCGCGGAAGGCCTGGGAGGCGGTGCCGCGGACCAGCAGGTCGGCCACCGGCTGCCAGCGCAGGCCGGCCTTGCCAACGGTCTTGGAACCGAAGGCATCATAGTCGGAGAAGCGCGCAGCCAGGGACAGTTCCAGCGCCTCGGCGAAGGGCTGCGAGGTCAGCAGCGGAATCGCCAGCTCGGCAAAGACTTCACGCGC
Organism: Oceanococcus sp.; assembly: GCA_041625325.1. GTDB lineage: Bacteria > Pseudomonadota > Gammaproteobacteria > Nevskiales > Oceanococcaceae > Oceanococcus. The sequence continues at coordinate 8,621 of JBFJTN010000035.1, forward strand.
CTCGATGGAGCCGGCGGTGATGTCCTGCTGGTTGGTGCTGGAGCGCCCGGCCTGGACGAAGGGCGAGGGCACGCTGAGATACTCCTCGTTGCGCCATTCGAAGCCCAGGGCGAAGCCCAGCGGACCGGCCGGCATTTCCAGCAGCTCGGTGCTGAAGTTCAGGTAGACGTTTTGCATCTCCTGTTCCTGGCTGCTCTCATCCACGTAGATGATGTAGTCCAGCTGGTCCTGGGTGATGGAGCCGGTGCCGTCCGGGCCCTGGCCGCCGAACATGTTCAGCGGCACGCAGTCCGGGTCGGCGGCGCAGTCGGCGGCCGGGCCCAGGGCCAGGCGGGCGTGGTCAAGATCGATCAGACCGAAGTCCACGGCCTCGTTCTCGCTCTTGCCCCAGGCGGCGCCCAGTTCCCAGGAGACGTAACGGCCCAGGGTGTCGAACTCGCCGGTCAGGCCGAAGCCGACCCGGGCGGTGTCCACGGTCTGGTTGAAGTCACGCACGCCCTGCTCGGTCATGCGGCGCAGCACCGCACCGAAGCCGATCAGCTCGGTCGTGCCATCCGCGCGGCCCATGTCCTGGTTGAAGGGGTTGTATTCCTGGTCCTCGGCGATGTACAGCGTCGAGTACGGCGGGAACAGCAGGTCGCCGGTGAACAGCGGCATCTCGGCCAGCACCTGGCGCGAGACACGGCGGTTGTACAGCGCCTCGGCGGTGAAGTTCATGCCGAAGGGCAGCGGCTGGTTGATCATCGCGAAGGCCGAGCTGCGCTCGTTCGGGGTGATCAGATAGTTGATCGGCGCGTAGTTGTAGGCGTCTTCCGGCAGCTGGCGGCGGAAGTCCGACTGCGAGGTGCCGGTAGCGCCGTCACGCAGGGTCAGCCAGCACAGCGGCAGCTGGCCCAGGGTCGGGTTGTTGGCGATGCTGTCGGGAATCAGCGAAACACCCAGCTCGTCGCCGGTGGTGCCATTGACCGTGCCGAAGGCGACGTCGAGGCGATCACATTCGTTGGCCAGCACACCCGGGTCGGTGGCGGTCGGATTCGGCACCCAGACGAAGGTGCCCTGCGGGGTGCCCAGGCTGCCGCGGGTGTTGCCGGTGCCGAACAGCGGCACCTTGGAGATTTCGCGGTCGCCGGCGAAGACTTCCTCGTCGTTGGCGTAGTTCAGGTCCAGGAAGACCGAGGTCTTGCCGATCACCGAACCCCAGGAGAGGTTCAGGTTCTCGCGCAGGCCGTCGCCTTCGGACAGGAAGCCGCCCATCTGGCCACGCAGTTCCAGGCCGTCGAAGTCCTTGCGGGTGATGATGTTGATCACCCCGGCGATGGCGTCGGAGCCGTAGGTGGTCGAGGCGCCATCCTTGAGGATGTCGATGCGCTCGATGATGGAGACCGGGATGGTGGTCAGGTCGACCGAGGAGGTGGACAGCGAGCGCAGGCCGTTGACCCAGCGGCGGCCGTTGACCAGGACCAGCACACGCTGCGAGCCCAGGTTGCGCAGGTCGACCTCGACCGCGCCGGTGCCACCGTTGTTGAAGGCGGTGCCCAGGGCGGAACCGGCCACCGGCAGGTCCTGCAGCAGATCACCCAGCGAGGTGACCCCGCTGCGCTCGATCATGTCGCGATCGACGGTGAGGACAGGATTGGCCGTTTCGAAATCGGTGCGCTTGATGCGCGAGCCGGTGACTTCGATCCGGCCCAGCGAGACGGCGTCACTCGGCGCCTCGGCTTCGAGTTCCTGCTCCTCCAGCGCAATCGAGTCGTACACCTGCGACTCGCCCTGCGCCTGCGACACCAGCGGCGTCAGCAGCAGGCAATACATCAGACCACGCAGCACCGGCGCGGCTTTCTCAGTCTTTTTCAACATCGTGTTCCCCAACAGGCTCGGCTCGCGCGAGGCGAGGCCGGCCAAACGTTCCAAGGTCCTTGTCCGCCGCGTCGGCAATATCCTTTGCCCGGTTTTGCACGCCTCCCAGGGCGCCCGTCCTGCAGACAGGGCCGCCATGATACGCGATGGCGGCCACTACGGCTTGTTGGGACACACGGACGGCGCCGGCGAAGGGTTCCCCTTGCCGTGAAATTCCGGCATGGGCTCCGACGACGCCGCCCGGACCGGGCTCAGAACGCGCCGGCCACCACCAGTTCTTCCAGCGGCTTGCGGACCCGCGGCCTGCCCTCGCGTTCGGCCAGTTCCTCGCTGGGCGCCGGCCCGCCGGCATAGCCGATGGCCATGGCGGTGAAGGGCTGCAGATCGCCGATGTCGAAACTGGCGCGGACGGCCTCGGGGTCGAAACCGATCATCTGGTGCACGGCCAGACCACGCTGGGTGGCCTCAAATGTCAGGCTGGCCGAGGCCGCGCCCAGATCATGCTCGGCCGAGACATTCGGCTTGCCGTTGTGCTCGAACTCGCGGCGGATCAGGCCGATGACCAGCACCGGGGCCTGCTTCGCCCACAGCTGATTGGCCGGCACCAGGGCGTCGTGGATGGCCTGCCAGGTCTGCTGGCTGCGCCCCTTGACCCCGACGATGTAGCGCCAGGGCTGGGCATTGTAGGAGGAGGCCGCCCAGCGGGCCGCCTCGAACAGGGCGAGCAGATCGGCCGTGCCCACGCTGCGGGCGGGATCGAAGCTGTAGGGACTGAAGCGACGGGTCAGCTGCGGGCTGATCGGTTCCTGGGGGCTGGCGACGATGCTCATGGTAGGACTCCTGTTGGATGGCATGACATCATTTAACTATTGATGCAGTCGATGAAAAAGCGGATTATTTCGCCATTAATGATCGCCTGGATCGATATATGAACCGCGCGCCTCGCATCACCCTGGAACAATGGCGGGCCCTGCTCGCCGTCGTCGATGAAGGCGGCTACGCCCAGGCGGCCGAAGCCCTGCACAAGACCCAGTCCAGCATCAGCTATGCCATCCACAAGCTGGAAGACCTGCTCGGCGTGCAGGTGCTGGAAGTGCGCGGGCGCAAGGCCCATCTCACCGACACCGGGGCGATGCTGGTGCGCCGGGCCCGCCTGCTGCTGGAGGAGGCCGGCGAGCTGGAAGCCGCGGCCGGCCGCCTGGCCGGCGGCTGGGAGGCGGAAGTGCGGCTGGCGGTGGATCACCTGTTTCCGCAGACCTGCCTGTTCCGGGTGCTGGACCGGTTCTCGACTCAGGCCCCGCAGACCCGCATCCAGCTGTATGAAACGGTGCTGTCCGGCAATGAGGAAGCGCTGCTGGAGGGCCAGGTCGATCTCGCCATCACCCCGGTGGTGCCGGTGGGTTTTCTCGGTGACGTGCTGCTGCCGGTGCGCTTCGTCGCGGTGGCCCATCCGCAGCACCCGCTGCACGCGCTGGGTCGCGAGCTCGGCTACGAGGACCTGCGTGCCCACCGCCAGCTGGTGATCCGTGATTCCGCCGTGCGCAGCAGCCGGGATGCCGGCTGGCTGGCGGCCGAGCAGCGCTGGACGGTCAGCCACATGGCCAATTCGATCCGCGCGGTCAGCCTGGGCCTTGGCTTTGCCTGGTTTCCCGAGCACGCCATCGTGGAGGAGCTGGCGGACGGCCTGCTCCAGCCCCTGCCCCTGCGGGAGGGCGGCCATCGCCACGCCCAGCTGCATCTGGTCTATGCCGACCGGGACTACGCCGGTCCGGCCACCCAGGCGCTGGCCGAGCTGCTCTGGCAGGTGGTGGGCGAAGGCGAGGACGCATCGTGAGCGCCACTGCTGCCCTGCTCGATGCGCGGCAACTGCAGCTGGTCACCGGCGCGCGCGTGGATCTGCGCCTGGCCGCCGGCGAGATCCATTGCCTCAGCGGCGCCAGCGGCAGCGGCAAGACCCTGTGCCTGCGGGCCCTGGCCGATCTTGACGAGGTCGCCGGCGAGATCAGCCTGCGGGGAGAGGAGCGTGGCCGCTTCCGCCCCGAGGACTGGCGCCGCCAGGTCATGCTGAGCCCGGCCCAGCCCCGCTGGTGGCGGGACAGCGTCGCCGCGCATCTGGCGGCGGACATCGGCGACTGGGCCGAGGCGCTGCGCCTGGAACCGGGCCGGCTGGAGGCGCCGGTCAGCCAGCTCAGCACCGGTGAACAGGCGCGCTGCGGACTGCTGCGGGCGCTCAGCCACGGCCCGACCGTGCTGCTGCTGGACGAACCCACCGGAGCGCTGGACCCGAAGGGCGTCCGGGCCGTGGAAGCGCTGTTGCGCGACTGGCTGGACGGGGCCGGCCCGCCGAGCCAGCCGGACGGCGCGGCGGCATCCGGCGAACGGGCCATCCTGTGGGTGACCCATGACGAGGAGCAGATCCAGCGGGTCGCCCAGCGGCACTGGCACATGGACAAGGCCCGGGGGCTGGTGGCGGCATGACGGACAACGGCATCGCGGTGCTGTCCCCGCTGGACCTGGCCCTGGCCTCGCTGCTGGTCCTGGCCCTGGCCGGGCTGAGCTGGCGGCTGCGCCTGGGCGTACAGCAGCAACTGCTGGTCGCCGCCGCCCGTACCGTGGTCCAGCTCGGCCTGATCGGTCTGGTGCTCAAGGCCCTGTTCGAGGACCTGCACCCGGTGTTCCTGCTGCCGGTCAGCCTGCTCATGCTGCTGGCCGCCGGCCGCGAGGTGATCGCCCGGCAGAGCCAGCGGGTGCAGCGCGGCTTCCTGCTCGGCACCGGCGCGATGTTCGTGTCCTCCTTCAGCATCACCCTGCTGGCGCTGCTGGTGGTGGTGCAGCCCGAGCCCTGGTACCGGCCGCAGTACGCGATTCCGCTGCTCGGCATGATGCTGGGCAACACCATGACCGGCATCACCGTGGGCATGGAACGCCTGACCACCACCCTGAAGCGCGAGAAGGACCAGATCGAACAGCGCCTGATGCTGGGCGGCACCGCCCGGCAGGCGCTGGAGCAGCCCATGCGCGATGCCGCGCGGGCCGGCATGATCCCGATCATCAACTCCATGGCGGCGGCCGGCATCGTCAGCCTGCCCGGCATGATGACCGGCCAGATCCTGGCCGGCACCCCGCCGGTGATCGCGGTGAGCTACCAGATCCTGATCATGTTCATGGTCAGTGCCGGCACCGGTTTCGGCACCCTGCTGGCCCTGCGCATGACCGCGCGGCGCCTGTTCGACAGCCGCGACCGGCTGCGCCTGGAGCGGCTGATCGGTGACGGGAGGGATGACCGGGCGGGACGCTGAAGGCCCCGTCGGGCGGGCTCAGGCCGGGCGCAGTTCCCGCGGCAGGTCGAAGAAGTCGACCATGCCGGTTTCCATGTTGTACTCGGCGCCCACGATGGCCAGCTTGCGCTCGGCGATCAGGCTTTCCAGGATGCGCGAGCCGGATTTGAGCTTCTGCACCGAGGCGCGCACGTTGGCGCGCACCGCGGCGCCCATCAGGCGGGCCTGATCATCCCAGGGACCGCGTTCCATCAGCGCCTCCACCGAGGGCTGGATGTGATCGACGATGATGCGGATGTGGCTGGACAGGCCACGGTCGGGCTTGTTCATCTCACCCAGGGTGGCGGCCACCGCGCCGCAGCTGCCGTGCCCCAGCACCACCACCAGCGGCGTGCCGAACTGGGTGGCGGCGAATTCGACGCTGCCGATCTGGGTCGGCGCCACGATGTTGCCGGCCACCCGGATCACGAACAGGTCGCCCAGGCCCTGATCGAACACGATCTCGGCCGGTACCCGGGAGTCCGAACAGCCCAGCACGATGGCGAAGGGCGACTGGCCATCCGCCAGATCGGCCGGCAGGCGCTTGTCCTGGTGCTGGCGCTTGCGCTCGACGAAGCGGCGATTGCCTTCCTGCAGGCGCTCGAAGGCACGGATGAGGAGTTCGGGCATGGGGGGCTCAGGTGGTGATGCGGGAGAGTTTCTTCAGCCAGCGCTCGGACTTTTCTTCCTGCGTCTTGCGCTCACGGGCTTCCTTCATCTTGCCCTTGATCTGCTTGACCTTCTCGGCTGCCGCCGTGGCATCGGCCTCGGTCACCTCGCCGGCCTTTTCGCCCTGCAGATCCACCCGGTCCTCGCCGGCCTTGAGACAGAGCTGATAGCCGTAGGCGCCGGTATACCAGCGCAGCGCGCTGGTCAGCTGATAGCCGGCCAGCTGATTGCTTTCGTCCGCCAGGATGTCCGCGTGGATGCCGATCTTCAGCGGCTTGCGATCCCGCGGGTCCTCGAAGAAGGCCTTGGGATACTTGGCGATCAGCGCGGGCAGCCACTCCTCACGGGCACGGCGGCTGCGCTGCTGGTTCTTCTTGCGGGTCTGATTGTCGGGCATCGGATAAGCCGCCGGACGCTGGCGACGGAACAGGCGGGTGGTGCCAAGCTGGCCCGGCCATTTTACCCGCATGAGGCGGCGCAAACTCAAGCGCCGGTGATCATGGCAAACTTCTGCCGGGACCAAAGGGAGGATTGCTCATGCGTTCGCTGCTGCTGTTTCTGGGTCTGCTCACCACTCTGCCGGCGCTGGCCGAGGTGCGCGGCGAGGAGTTCATCTACACCCTGGACGGCAAGCCATTCATGGGCTATCTGGCCCGCGACACCAGCCTGGAAGGGGCCCGCCCCGGCGTGCTGGTGGTGCATGAATGGTGGGGTCACAACGCCTATGCACGGCAACGGGCCAACATGCTGGCGGCCGAAGGCTATGTCGCGCTGGCCCTGGACATGTATGGCGGCGGCCAGCACACGGTAGACCCGCAGCAGGCCCAGGCCATGATGAAAATGGCGGTTGGCGAGGAAGGCGCGATCGGGCGCCGCTTCCAGGCCGCGCTGCGCGAGCTGGTCCTGCACCCGGCGGTGGACCGCCGCCGCACTGCCGCGATCGGTTACTGCTTCGGTGGCGGCGTGGTGCTGAACATGGCCCGGGCCGGCGCGCCCCTGCGCGGCGTGGTCAGCTTCCACGGCAGCCTGGAGCCGCAGGTCGAGATCAAGCCCGACGCGCGGCACCCGCGGGTGCTGGTCTTCAACGGCGAGGCCGACCCCTTCGTCAAGCCGGAGCATGTAACGGCCCTGAAGCAGGAGATGGCCGCGGCAGGCATTGCCCTGCGCTATGTGGGCTACCCCGGTGTGCTGCACTCCTTCACCAATCCGGGCGCGGACGCGATCGGCGAGCGCCATGGCCTGCCACTGAAGTATGACGCCGATGCCGACCGGGATTCCTGGCAGCAGACCCTGAGCTTTCTCAGCGAGGTGTTCTGGCGCTGACGCGCCGATCAGACGTCGCGGATCACCAGCCGGTGCCCGGGGCCGGCCTGCATGGCCTCGCGCAGGGCCTCCCGCGCGCCGGCAATGAAATGCCCGGCATCCGTGAGGTGGGCTTTCTCGGTGGCCGCGGCGCCGATGGCCAGCTGCACCCCGGCGCCGTCCGCGCGGGCCGCGCGGATGGCCTCGGCGCCCTGCTCGAGGCGGGCGGCAATCCGCTCCACCGTGCCGACGGACGCGGTCGGCAGCAGCACCGCGTAGGTCTTGGCGTCAAACTGCGCGCAGGTGTCGCCGGATTCGCGCGTGAGCTGGCGCAGCATGTCGGCGAAGCGGTGCTTGATCTCGCTGAAGACCAGGTAATCCGCCTGCGGAATCAGCTCGGCGAGGTTGTTGAACTCGATCAGCAGCAGGGCCGCGCAGGAATCGCTGCGGCCGATCCGGGCCAGTTCACCCGGGATGCGCCGCTCCAGCACCTGCCGGCTGAACAGGCCGGTGTCCGGATCGTAGCGGACCCCACGGTGCAGGCTCACCCCCGCGCGCTCCATGCGGCCGCCGGCGAGCATGCCCACGAGCACGGCGAAGGCCAGCGCGGCCAGGGCGACCAGGGAAAACAGGGCACTGCCATCGCTGGCGGGATCGAAGGCGGCGGCCAGCATGCCACGCGCCGGCAGCAGCCCGAGGGCCTGCCCGATGACCAGCGCGGCCACGGCCAGCAGCAGCAGGCCGTTGGCCCAGTGGGCATCGGCCCGGGGCAGGCTCAGATAGAGGCTGAGCACGGCCAGCGGCAGGAACAGCGCCATGGGCCCATGCAGCCCACCGGTGAGCTGGAAGAACACCAGCATGTGCAGGCCATCGAGCAGCAGCACCGCCTGCATCAGGCCGCGCAGGCGTTTCAGCGCGTCCCGCGGGGCGCGGTCCAGCCAGGCCGTGTTGCGCAGCATCAGGGTCAGGCCCAGGGTCACCACGAAAAACTCCGCCAGGACCAGATTGTAGGACCAGCCGAAATCGCCCCAGTGGGGCCAGAGCTGCGGGCTGAACTGGCGGATCAGCCATTGCAGCAGCAGGGCCATGAGCAGCGCCCCCCAGTTGAACAGGCAAAGCCCGGCCAGCAAGGTGCGGTAGTCCTCCGGCTGCATCGGCGGCGTGTTGGCGCTGCTGCTGTTCATGTCCGTCCCCCTGCCCGATCGTGACTCAGTTGCGGCATTCCGCGGGCACCAGGCCGTGCGGAATGTCGGTGCTGCAGGTCCACTTCACGCCGCCCCCGGCCTGCGCCATCGGCGTGAAGATCAATCGCCCCCCCGCCAGCGCGGGGTCGGCGAAGGCGATGGTCACCACCCCCGCCGGACCCACCGCCAGGCCGCCGACATAGCGACCGCGGTAGGCCGCCGGCTCCGCCAGACCGGCCTCGGCATTGGATTGCGGAAAGCTGCCCTGCATCAGATGAAGCTCGGCGATGCTCTGGCGCGCGGGCGCGAAGACCTGCAGCCCTTCCGACACCTTGGCCCGGGTGACGTAGGCGTTGTAGGCCGGGATCGCGACCGCGACCAGCACTCCGATGACCGTCAGCACGATCATCAGCTCGATGATGGTGAACCCGCTGGACCGCTGCCTTCTGCTCATGCCCGCTCAGCTGCCTCCTCGCGCGAACCCATCTTCCGATCAAGGACGGCGGCCTGGCAAGTCGCGCCTGCCTGAGCGGCCCTGCGGCCGGGATCAGTCGATCAGCCCGCGGCTGCGGGCGTAGCGCCGGAAACAGTCACGACTGCTCAGGGCGGGCGTGTAGCCGAATTCCCGCTTCAGCGCGCGGTTGTCCAGCACCGGCCGGTAGCGCAGGAAATTGACCTGCTCCGGGCCGTAGCGGCTCAGCCCCAGCGCCCGCAGCATCCGCAGGGCCCCGCCGATCACCCCGGCCGGCAGGGGCAGATAGGGCTTGCCCAGCAGGCTTGCGATCTCGGCCATGCCGATGCTGCCATCACCGGCCATGTTGTAGATGCCCTCGGCGCGTTCGTCGATGCCGCGCAGGATGGCGCGCGCGACGTCCTCGTCCCAGATGATCACGAAGGGCGTGGCCGCGCCGGCCACGCCGAGCACCACCGGCTTCTCGAACAGCGCGGTGATCTGGTTGCTTACCCCTTCGCCGAGGATGGTGCCGGGGCGGAACACCAGCTGACGCAGCGCCGGATGACGGGCACGGTACTCGGCCAGCAGTTCCTCCACCTGTCGTTTGTGGTCCGAATAGGCGAACTCGGGATTGCCGCGCAGCGGCGCCGATTCCGTCAGCGGCTGCGGGTTGTCCGCGTGATAGCCGTAGGCCGCGCCACTGGTGGTGACGATGAACTGCTCGACGCCCGCGCTGAGGCAGGCATCCAGCAGGACCCGGCTGCCGCCGACGTCGATGGCGTGCATCTCGTCCCGGCCCATGCCCGGCGGCGGGGTGACCACCGAGGCCAGGTGCACCACGGTGTCGATGCGGGCCCGCGCCAGCAGCTCCGCCTGATCCTCGCTGCGGATATCCAGGCGGACGTAGTCCTGATTCGGCCCCAGCGGCGGCGCCTGGTCACCGGTGCCGCTGCCCAGCACGTAGGTGTCCGGGCGCTCCTGCGCCAGGGTGGCGAGCAGGCGGCGGCCGATGAAGCCCCGCGCCCCGCTGATGAAGATGCGCCGCTGCGCCATGCCGCCTCCTGCCCGTGTTCGCCGGATGATGATGTGGACCGGGCTCCCGCGCCGCGCCCCGTGCCACCGCGCGCATAGTAGGACCGAAACACGAGGCGGCTGGCAATCGGGATCGGCGGGACGGCGTGCGGCAGCGCCCTTCACCCTTGCCAGGCGGGCCTTCAATCCGCAGACTCCGGGCAAACAGGCGGGGCGCTCCGAGGGGGAGGCAGTGAACCCGATCGACCAGATTCAGCTCCATTTCAATCCGGCAGCCCTGCAGGCGCTGAACCTGCTGCTGGCCGTGGTCATGTTCGGCGTGGCGCTGGACCTGCGCATGGAGGACTTCCGCCGGGTGCTGCGCCTGCCGCGCGCCCCGTTGATCGGACTCGCCTGCCAGTTCCTGCTGATGCCGGCGGTCGCCTTTCTGCTGCTGTTGTGGCTGCAGCCGGCCCCGAGCATCGCACTGGGCATCATGCTGGTGGCCGCCTGTCCCGGTGGCAACGTGTCGAACTTCTTCACCGCGGTGGCCCGCGGCAACGTGGCGCTGTCGGTCAGCATGTCGGCCGTCTCCACCCTGGCCTCGATCGTGATGACCCCGCTGAACTTCATGTTCTGGGGGCGGCTGAACCCGCAGACCAGCGACCTGCTGCGGCAGATCCAGCTGGCGCCGTGGGACATTTTCGTCACCGTGCTGACCATCCTGATCATCCCCACCATCCTGGGCATGCTCACCGCCCGCCTCAAGCCCGACTGGGCCCGCCGCCTGCTGCGCCCCATGCGGGTGCTGTCGATCGGCTTCCTGCTGGTCTTCATCGGCGGTGCCTTCGCGGCCAATTTCGACAACTTCCTGAACTACATCGGCACCGCCTTCTGGATCGTGCTGACGGTCAACGCGATGGCGCTGGCCCTGGGCTACTGGGTGTCCCGCCTGGCCCGGCTGGAGCAGCGCGACGCCCGCGCGGTGGCATTCGAGACCGGCATCCAGAATTCCGCCTTCGGCCTGCTGCTGATCTTCAACTTCTTCGAGGGCCTGGGCGGCATGGCGCTGATCGCCGCCTGGTGGGGTGTCTGGCATCTGATCAGCGGGCTGGGCCTGGCCCATGTCTGGTCCCGCCGCCGGCCGGCGCTGGTCACCGCTGCGGCATGAGCCAGCGCGTCTTCATCACCGGCGTGGCCACCGGCATGGGCCTGGAACTGGCCCGTCGCTTCGTGGCCGATGGCGCGGTGGTCGGCGGCTGCGGCATCGAGGACCCGGCGGCGGCAGCGGCGGCACTGCCACCTGGCTGCTTCTATCGGCAGGCGGATGTCACCGATGCGGCCCGCATGCGCGATGTGATCGGCGAGTTCATCGACGAGGACCACCGGCTCGATGTGCTGGTGGCGAATGCCGGCATCTCCATGCCCAAGGCGGCCTTCCCCGACTTCGAGCGGGGCCGGCAGGTGATCGAGATCAACGTGCTGGGGGTGATCAACAGCTTCGCCCCGGCCATGGAGCAGATGCGCCGGCAGCGCGCCGGGCAGCTGGTGGCCATGGGCTCCTTCGCCGGGCTGGCCGGGCTGCCCGGCATGGCCTGCTACAGCGCCTCCAAGGCGGCGGTGCTGAGCCTGTGCGAATCCCTGGCCATCGACCTCAAATCTCATGGCATCGCGGTCACCGCCATCGCCCCCGGCTTCATCGCCACCGCCCTGACCCGCGACAACCCGCATGCCATGCCCTTCCTGATGCAGCCCGGCGAGGCGGCGGACAAGATCTACCGCGCCATCCGGCGGCGGCGCGAGCGCGTGATCATTCCCTGGCCGATGGCGCTGCTGGGGGCCGTGCTGCGCGGCATGCCGCGTGGCCTGTACCGGATGCTGATGCGGGCGGACCCGGCGGGGCTGCGCAAACAGGAAGCCAGCCGGCACTAGACGCGAACGGCCCGAGTCTGCTCCATGGCGGCTGCGGACGCTGCGGCGCGCAGCCAGCCGACCGCCTCATCCGGAACTCCGGAGGCAACGCATGCTTGCATTTTCTTCACGCCAGTTGCGTAAGCGTCGAAGGTCTTACAGTCGTGGGCCGAACCGGCGCCAAGGTGCGCGCCAAACAGCCTGCGACAGCAGCGATCGAACCGGTCGATCAGGAGGGATGCACATGGGCACGACTCTGATACTCGCGCTGCTGGGCCTGACGGGCGCCGTTCTGCTCTTTCAGCGCCTTCGTCGGCGCAAGAGCCTGAAACGCATCAAGGTGGGTTACCGCAAGGCCCGGCGCGGCGTGCGCATCCAGCCCAACTCCCACCCCTACTGCGCCGTGTCCGTCC
>JBFJTN010000036.1:0-20229 GCA_041625325.1 Oceanococcus sp.
GGCCCAGCGGCTGTTCCTGACCCAGATCGACGCGGTCTATGCCGGTGAATCGGCCACGGCGGATCTGTCCGTTTTCGGCGAGCTGCTGTCCGACCCGGCCGACGGCGCCGTGATCGCCAGCCTGCTGACCCCGCCGCGGGCCGACGAGCTCACCGACCGTTATCCCGAACTGGACCCGCTGCGCCTCGTTGCCGCCACCGACGCGGTCGAGAATCTGCTGGCCAGCAGTCTGGCCGAATCACTTCCCGCCGCGTTCCAGCGCCTGCAGGACCCCGCGGCGTATCGCTTCGAACCCGCCCAGGTCGCCCGCCGCAGCCTGCTGGCCCGGGTACTGGCCCTGTGGGTCCGCAGCGGCGCCATGGCCGCCATCGATGCGGCGGAATCGCTCTACGCCCGGGCGGACAATCTCAGCGACCGCATGGCCGCGCTCAATGCCATGAACCGCCAGGCCGGGCCGCGCCGCGAGGCGCTCATGCAGCGTTTCCATGCGGACTGCGCGGGCGATGCGCTGCTGCTGGACCGCTGGTTTGCCCTGCAGGCCCAGCTGGCCGGCGAGGCGGGACTGGCGACGGTCCGGCAGATGCTGGAGCACGCGGACTTCGATCCGGTCAATCCGAATCGCGTACGCGCGCTGCTGGGCAGCTTCGGCATGCTCAATCCCTCCGCGCTGTATGCGGGCGCCGGGCAGGGGCTGCAATTGCTGGCCGGGCAGATCGTCCGTTTCGACCAGATCAATCCCCAGCTGGCCTCCCGCCTGGTGGTGCCCTGCGCGGTGCTGGGCAAGCTGGCCTCGCCATACCGGGAGCAGATGCGCGACGCGCTGGAGCAGGCGCGTGGCCAGGCGCGTTCGCCGGATGTGGTCGAACAGCTGGAGCGGATCCTGGGCTGAGCCGGCGCGCTGTTGCGACTGTCACCGTACTGTCATACTTCCCGTGGACACTTTGCGGGTTGATATGAACCCCAAAAGACGCCTATGTACGGAAAGACCATCCTGGTCGTGGAAGATGAACGACCGATCCGCGACATGGTTCGCTTCGCCCTGGAACGCGAGGACTTCACGGTCCGCGCCGCCGAGGACGCGGCCGCCGCCCGCCTGTCCCTGAGCGAGAGACTGCCCGACCTGATCCTGCTGGACTGGATGATGCCGGTCACCAGCGGCCTGGACTTCGCCAAGGAGCTGCGCGCCAGCAGCACCTGGGCAGACATTCCCATCATCATGCTGACTGCCCGTGGCGAGGAAAGCGACAAGGTCCGCGGGCTGAACCTGGGCTGTGACGATTACGTGACAAAGCCCTTCTCGACGGCCGAGCTGCTGGCCCGTATCCATGCCGTGCTGCGCCGAACCACACCCGGCGGAGAGCAGGAAAAGATCGAGCTGGGTCGCCTGCGTATCGATGTCGCCGCCCAGCGCGTGGAGGCCAATGGCGAAACCGTGGCTCTGGGCCCGACCGAGTACCGCCTGCTGCATTTCTTCGCCGGCCACCCGGAGCGGGTGTATACCCGGGAGCAGCTGCTCGATCGCATCTGGGGCCAGAACGTGTACATCGAGGAGCGTACCGTCGACGTGCACATCCGGCGTCTGCGCAAGGCGCTGGCCCCGTTCCAGCTGGACGCTCTGGTGCAGACGGTGCGGGGCACCGGCTACCGCTTCTCCACATCCGCCTGAATGCTGCGCTACCTGATCCGGGTCGAAGGCGGGCGCAGCCTGTCGCTGCTGCTGCTCGGTGCGCTGGCCGGCTGGCTGCTGGGCTCGGTCAGACTGGGCGCCCTGTTCGGGCTGACCCTGATCCTGTTCATCCACCTGTATCACGCCGGGCAGCTGCTCGCCTGGCTGCAGGCCCCCAAGAAGCGGGAACTGCCGGACGGCGTGGGCATCTGGCGCGACATCTTCCAGCTGTCACTGGACCGTCACAAGCAGGCCCGCAAGCGGAAGAAGCGCCTCGGCGCCATCGTGCGCGAATTTCGCGCATCGACGACCGCGCTGCCCGACGCCGCCGTGGTGCTGGATCGGAGCGGCTGCATCGTCTGGTACAACCAGGCCGCCGTCAGCCTGCTGGCCCTGCGCGGCCAGCCGGATATCGGACTGCGCATCAACAATCTGCTGCGGCACCCGGATTTTCACAGCTATTTCGGTCAGAGCGACGCGCAGGACAGGGGGGTGGAGATTCCCGCCCCCAGCGACAGCGAATCCACCCTGTGGATCCGGGTCATCCCCTATGGGGACGGCCAGCGCCTGCTGATCGCTCGCGATGTCACGGAACTGAAACGCCTGGAGGTCTCCCGGCGCGACTTCGTGGCCAATGCGTCGCACGAATTGCGGACGCCGCTCACCGTCCTGCGCGGTTATCTGGACATGATGGGGGAGGAGTCCAGCGAGGCCGGTCAGCTGTCCAGCTGGAAAAACCCGATCGAGGAGATGCGCCGCCAGTCCGCCCGGATGCAGCGGATTATTGCGGATCTGTTACGCCTGGCGAACCTGGAATCCGGCAGCGGCTTTGCCGACAGCACGGTGCTCGACATGCCGGCCCTGATTGGCGCCGCGCTGGAAGAGGCCGAGCATCTCTCCGGTGGCCAGCACCGGATCGAGTCGGAGGTCGATGACAGCCTGCAGCTGCAGGGCGAGCAGGCCGACCTGCACAGCGTGGTCAGCAACCTGCTGAGCAATGCACTGCGCTACACGCCGCCGGGCGGCCAAATCCGGCTGCGCTGGCAACGCGATGGCGGTCAGGCCCTGCTCAGCGTGCAGGACACCGGCATCGGCATCGCGGCCCGCGACATCCCCCGCCTGACCGAGCGCTTCTACCGGGCCGATGTGGCGCGCTCGCGGGAAACCGGTGGCACCGGGCTGGGTCTGGCCATCGTGAAGCACGCGCTGGAACGGCATGAAGCCGTCCTGACCATCCACAGCCAACCGGGGCGCGGCAGCGAGTTCATCTGCCGTTTCCCGGCGCATCGAATGTCTGACAACTCGCGCGTTGCCGTCGCCGGCTGAATGGCCCGCAGGCCCCGCCTGACGGCGCATGACAGCAATGTGACAGGAGCTGTCATCAAACTGTCATCTCCCGCCGGTATCGTCCGCGCCAGCTGTCGGTCCGGATGCAACAGGAAGCAGACCGGCGGCCCTACTACAGATTGCCAATGGAGCACTCCATGAACACCAAAGCGCTGCTTACGGCCGCCGCCACCTGCCTCTCCCTGGCCGCAGGAACCGCAGGCGCCTCCGATGTCGACCAGAACCTGACCGTCTACACCAAGGCGTCGGGCGTGTCCGGCAACATCTCCAGCGTTGGCTCCGACACCCTGGCCAACCTGATGACCCTGTGGACGGAAGAGTTCAAGCGGACCTATCCGAACGTGAATATCCAGGTGCAGGCCGCAGGCTCCTCCACGGCGCCGCCGGCGCTGACCGAGGGCACCTCGAACTTCGGGCCCATGAGCCGCCAGATGAAGGATGGCGAAAAGGAAGCCTTCGAGCAGAAGTTCGGCTATCCGCCGACCGCGGTCGGGGTGGCCATCGATGCGCTGGCCGTCTACGTGAACAAGGACAACCCGATCAAGAGCCTGAGCATGCCGCAGGTGGACGCGATTTTCTCCTCCACCCGCAAATGCGGCGCGATCAAGGATGTCGCCCGCTGGGGTGACCTGGGCATGAGTGGCGCCTGGGCCAACCGGCCGATCCAGCTGTATGGTCGCAACTCGGTCTCCGGCACCTACGGCTATTTCAAGCAGCAGGCCCTGTGCAAGGGTGACTTCAAGAACGGCGTGAACGAGCAGCCGGGCTCGGCCTCCGTGGTCCAGTCCGTGAGCACCGGCCTGAACGCCATCGGTTACTCCGGCGTGGGCTACAAGACCTCCGGCGTGCGCGCGGTGCCGCTGTCCAAGCGTGACGGCGAGCCGGCCTTCGACGCCACCCCGGAAGATGCGGTCAGCGGCAAGTACCCGCTGTCCCGCCTGCTCTACATCTACGTCAACAAGCATCCGAACAAGCCGCTGCCGCCGCTGGAGCGGGAATTCGTCAAGCTGGTACTGTCGCGCCAGGGACAGGAAGTCGTGGTCAAGGACGGCTACGTGCCGCTGCCGGCCAAGCTGGCCGAACGCGAACTGCAGAAAATCCAATAACGACATGTCGCCCGCCCCGAAAGGCGGGCAGCTTTTTAGAAAAACAGGACACACAGATGACTATCAAAGCGCTTTCCCGGGGCACGCTGATCGCCGCCGGCCTGGCTTCTGGTGCCGCTTTCGCGGAGTCCCAGGATCTGCCCTACGTGTATGGCCGGATCGACATGTCGATCAACAGCACCGAGCTGGGCGAGGGTGGCCGCACCACCAACACGAACAGCAATGCCTCGCGCCTGGGCGTGCAGAACACCCATGCGCTGCAGGACGGTCTGAGCGTGTTCTACCGCCTCGAGTATGAGGTCAACCCGGACGAGCGCCTGCGCTCCAGCGACCGCGGCATGCTGCGCCAGCGCAACAGCGTCATCGGTCTCAAGGGCGGCTTCGGCAAGGTCTTCTTCGGGGTGCACGACACCCCGATGAAGAAGGCCGAGCTCAAGGTCGATCTGTTCAGCGACTATCACCTGGCGGACATCGACGAAGTGCTGGCCGGACAGGACCGCACTTCGGACACGATCAGTTACGTGTCACCCGAGTTCAGCGGCTTCAAGGGCTGGTTGATGCTGATCCCCGGCGATGACGCCAGCGGCGAACCCGGCGAGGATGCGGGCGGCGGCGCCGACGCCGTGTCCGGCGATGGCGTGGCCGACGGCATTTCCGGCTCGCTCACCTACAGCGGCAAGGACCTGCAGGCGGCACTGGCCTACAACAGCGATGTGGACGGCCTGGACCTGATCCGCATCTCGGCTCAGTACGGCATCGGTCCGGTCACCCTGGGCGCCCTGCTGCAGCAGGCGGAGCTGACCGAAGGGCAGGGCGAGGACGGCATCGGTTTCGTGATCAGCGGCGCGCTCAAACTGACCCCGGTTGACGTGCTGAAGCTGCAGTTCACCGATGCGGACGACAGCTCCGTCGAGGCCTCCCCGGGCTCGTCCATGGTGACCCTGGGCTGGGACCGCAAGCTGGCCAAGTCGACCAAGCTGTACGCCTACTACAGCGCGCGCAGCAACGATGATCCGGAGGAAGAGTTCTCCACCATCGGCCTGGGCATCCAGCACAAGTTCGGCAAGGACAAGTAGTGCGCCCGGGGCGCGCCCGCCACTTCGGGCCGGCACGCCCGTCAGGATCACGGCAGTGTCATGCCGCAAGGACTAACATAGGGGCCGGCCTCGAGCCGGCCTCACCCTATCCGCAGGATTTTCGATGAGCAGTGCAGTCCAGGACAGCTCCAGCGGCACCGTGATCGCCAGCCCGCAGCTGATGCGCTGGCGTTACCTCAAGGACCGCTTCGCCACCGTTGGCGTGAGCGTCGGCGGGGTCAGCGTGATCTTCGCCGTGGTGCTGATCTTCTTCTATCTGCTGTGGGTGGTGATTCCGCTGTTCCAGCCCGCCCACATGTCCTTGCGCAACAGCATCGCGGTGCCGGGAGCGGACGCGCCAAGCCTGTACTACGCCGCGGAAGAGCAGGGCGAACTCGGCCTGCGCGTGGACCAGCGCGGCGGCTTGACGATCTTCGATCTCGCCAGCGGACAGGTCCGGCTGGAGCATGACTTTGGCGCGCCGCTGTCGGCGGTCAGCACGGTCAATGCCGCGGCCGGGGAACTGGCCGCACTGGATCAGCAGGGCCAGCTGCATCTGGTCCGGCACAAGTACCGGCTGGCGTACCCGGAAAATGGCGCGCGCACGAACACGCCGCGCCTGGAGTTCCCGCATGGGCGCGCCGGCCTGCGCTTCCATCCTGGCCAGTCCCTGGCGGTGCGGGAAAGCGACGACCGCATGAGCCTGGCGGTAGCCAATGGCCATACGGTCCATTTGCGACGCTATGACAAGACCGTGTCCTTCCTGGATGACAGCGTCCAGCTCGATGAAATCGCCGACCTCACCTTGCAGCTGCCGCTGACCATCGATCTGGTCCTGATCGACCCGCTGCAGGACTGGCTGTATGCCTTCAATTTCGACAAGGCGACGCTGTACTTCTACAACATCCTGCGCCTGCCCGAGCTGGAGCTGACCCAGACCGTCGAGCTCGCTCCGCGCGGGGTCAAGCTGCGCGCCGCCAGCCTGCTGGCCGGGGGCATTTCCCTGATGGTGGCCAGCGAGGATGGCAACATCACCCAGTGGTTCCCGCTGCGCGACGAGCAGGGCGCCTACAGCCTGCAGAAGGTCCGCGAGTTCCGCCGCCCCGGCAAGGACGCCATTGTCGCCCTGCTGCCCGAGCAGCGCCGGCGCGGCTTCATGACCCTGGACGCCGGCGGCATGGCCGGGGTCTATTACGCCACCTCCGAACGGCGGGTGATGGAGGAGGTGCTCAGCGACACGGCCTACCGGACCGGCACCGTGGCGCCCCGGGCCGACATCATGCTGCTGGAGAACGCGGCCCGCCAGCTGCAGGTGGTTGAGCTGCACAACGAGCACCCGGAGGTGTCCTGGAAGGCACTGTGGGGCAAGATCTGGTACGAGAGCTACCCCGAGCCCACCTATACCTGGCAGTCCTCCGCGGCCAACAACGATTTCGAACCCAAGTTCAGCCTGTCCCCGCTGGCCTTCGGCACCCTGAAGGCGGCGTTCTATGCCATGCTGTTCGCCGTCCCGCTGGCCATCGCCGGTGCCATCTACACGGCCTATTTCATGTCGCCGGGCATGCGTCAGCTGGTCAAGCCGACGGTGGAGGTGATGGAGGCCCTGCCCACGGTGATCCTGGGCTTCCTGGCCGGCCTGTGGCTGGCGCCTTTCATCGAAAACTATCTGGCGGGCGTGTTCCTGCTGCTGCTGTTCCTGCCCCTGAGCATGCCGCTGACCGGCTGGTTGTGGAGCCGCTCCCCCGCGTCCCTGCGCCTGAATGTGCCGGATGGCTGGCAGCCGGCCCTGCTGGTGCTCCCGCTGCTGGCCGCCAGCGGCCTGGCCCTGCTGCTGTCACAGCCGCTGGAACAGGTCTTTTTCGGCGGCAGCCTGCCGATCTGGCTGGATAATGAAATGGGCATCAGCTACGACCAGCGCAACTCGCTGGTCGTGGGCCTGGCGATGGGCTTCGCGGTGATCCCGACCATCTTCTCCATCGCCGAGGATGCTGTCTTCAGCGTCCCCAAGCAGCTCTCGCAGGGCTCGCTGGCCCTGGGTGCGACACCCTGGCAGACCCTGGTGCGGGTGGTCCTGCCCACGGCCAGCCCGGGCATCTTCTCCGGCCTGATGATCGGTCTCGGCCGGGCGGTCGGCGAAACCATGATCGTGCTGATGGCCACCGGCAACACGCCGATCATGGACTTCAACATTTTCGAAGGCTTCCGCACCCTGTCCGCCAACATCGCGGTGGAGATGCCGGAATCCGAAGTCGGCAGCACGCATTTCCGCATTCTGTTCCTGGCCGGCCTGGTCCTGTTCCTGTTCACCTTTGTGGTCAACACACTGGCCGAGGTGATCCGCCAACGCCTGCGCATGAAGTACAGCAACCTATGAGCCAAGATCTCACCCGCGAACAGGACACCCTGCGCACCTGGTACCGCAGCGGCGATCCCTGGATCTGGATGACCGCCGGCGCGGTCGCCATCTCGGTCATCCTGGTGGTCGGTCTGCTGGGCCTGATCGCCGCGCGTGGCCTGGCCCATTTCTGGCCGGCGGACGTGATCCAGGCCCGCTACGAAGTGCCGGGACAGCCGGTGATGCCAGTGCTGGGCGAGATTCGCGGCGGCGAAACCGTCACCAGCGCGCGCCTGAAAGCCGCCGGCCTGCCGGTCTCCGACGACCAGGAATTCTATGTCCGGGAACTGCTGAAGGTCGGCAACCGCGATCTCTACGGCAGCGATTTCCGCTACATCGTGGACAGCTGGCTGGTCGACCGCAGCACCCCGGAAGATGTCACGGTGATCGAGCGCCTGGAGTGGGGCAACCTCTATGGCTGGCTGGAGGAAGTGCGCGAAGGCGATCAGGTCGTGGCCCGCGGCAGCGAGGCCTGGCCGGCTTTGCAGGAACGCATGCGACGCGTGAACCGATTGCGCGACGCCATCCGCGACATCGAGAAGGGCGATATCGGTGCGGTGAACTACCGCCTGGAAAAGCTGCGCCTGGAGCGCCGTCGCCTGGAACTCGATGGTCGCCTGGACGCGGCTGCGGAGCAGCGGATCAGCGAGCAGGAAGAGCGCCACCGGGCGGTCTATGCCGGCCACGAAGAGCGCCTGATCGCGCTGTACCAGCAGATCCAGCGCGACAGCGTCAGCGTGCGGGTGATGACCGGGGAAACGGTCAGCCTGTCCCTGGCCAAGAGCGTGCGCGCCTTTCGCCCCAATGCCATGGGCGTGTTCGGCAAGTGCCGTCACTATCTGGCCAAGCTCTGGGAATTCGTCGCCGAGGAGCCGCGCGAAGCCAATACCGAGGGCGGGATCTTTCCGGCCATCTTCGGCACCGTCATGATGGTGATGCTGATGTCGGTGTTTGTCACGCCCTTCGGCGTGGTCGCCGCCCTCTACCTGCGCGAGTACGCGCACCAGGGTGCGCTCACCCGGACCATCCGCATCGCGGTGAACAACCTGGCCGGCGTGCCGTCCATCGTCTACGGCGTGTTCGGTCTGGGCTTTTTCGTCTATTTCCTGGGCGGCAGCATCGACGCCCTGTTCTACCCCGAAGCCCTGCCATCTCCCACCTTCGGCACCGGCGGCATCCTCTGGGCCTCGCTCACCCTGGCCATCCTGACCCTGCCGGTGGTCATCGTGGCCACCGAGGAGGGCCTGGCGCGAATCCCCCGCAGCCTGCGGGAGGCCTCGCTGTCGCTGGGCGCGACCAAGGCGGAAACCCTGTGGCGGGTGGTCCTGCCCATGGCCAGCCCGGCCATGATGACCGGCCTCATCCTGGCCGTGGCGCGGGCGGCAGGCGAAGTCGCCCCGCTGATGCTGGTAGGGGTGGTCAAGCTGGCTCCCTCGCTGCCGCTGGACGGCAACCTGCCGTTCTTTCATCTCGATCGCAAGTTCATGCACTTGGGCTTTCACATCTACGACGTGGGCTTCCAGAGCCCCAATGTCGAAGCCGCCCGGCCGCTGGTCTACGCCACCGCCTTGTTGCTGGTTCTGGTGATCATCACTCTCAATCTCTTCGCCGTGCGGGTGCGCAACCGCTTGCGGGAGAAGTACCGGGCATTGGAACATTGAGCACCGACGACATGGTTCAGAGCAAAGAGAAGACCCCGATGACCCACGCCATCACGAGGAGCGCCGTGGATCGCTCACCGCACAAGCTCAGCCTTGAGCGCGAGAACATCGCGCTCCAGGTCAAAGGCCTGAACCTCTATTACGGCGAGAAGCAGGCCCTGCGTGACATCAACATGCGGGTGGCCGAAAAGAAGGTGACTGCCTTCATCGGTCCCAGCGGCTGTGGCAAATCCACCTTGCTGCGCTGTTTCAACCGCATGAACGATCTGGTGGACGGTGTCCGCACCGAGGGCGAAATCCTGCTGGGTGACAAGAACATCTTCGATCGGGATGTGGATGTCGCCCGCCTGCGGCGGCGTATCGGGATGGTGTTTCAGAAGCCGAACCCTTTCCCCAAGAGCATCTACGAAAACGTCGCTTACGGTCTGCGCCTGGCCGGCTTGAACAAGAAGCGGGTGCTGGACGAAACCGTGGAATGGGCGTTGCGTGGCGCGGCGCTGTGGGACGAGGTCAAGGATCGCCTGCACGACAACGCGCTGGGCATGTCCGGCGGGCAGCAGCAGCGACTGGTCATCGCCCGCTCCATCGCGATCAAACCCGAGGTGCTGCTGCTGGATGAACCGGCTTCCGCGCTGGATCCCATCTCGACCCTGAAGATCGAGGAACTGATCAACGAGCTGAAGAACGACTACACCATCGTCATCGTCACCCACAACATGCAGCAGGCCGCCCGGGTCTCCGACTACACCGCCTTCATGTATCTGGGCGACCTGATCGAGTTCGACGACACCGACACCCTGTTCACCAATCCCCGGAAGAAACAGACCGAGGATTACATCACCGGCCGTTACGGCTGATCCCGCCTAGGACCTCGCGCATGGCATCGAAACCGACCCGCATCGACAAGCATATTTCCGGCCAGTTCAACGCCGAACTGGAGGACGTGCGCCAGCGCGTGCTGGCCATGGGCGGTCTGGTCGAGCACCAGGTGGCCAACGCCGTGCGTGCCCTGCTGGCCAATGATTCGGCGCTGGCTCGCCAGGTCATCGAGGACGACCACCGGGTCAACGGCATGGAAGTGACCATTGACGAGGAGTGCAGCCGGATTCTGGCCCGGCGACAGCCCGCGGCCAGCGACCTGCGACTGGTGGTCGCGGTGATCAAGACCATCACCGATCTGGAGCGCATCGGCGACGAGGCCGAGCGCATCGCCCGCATGGCCCTGGACCTGTCCGACCAGGAACCGCCGCGTGGCCCGCATGGCGAGATCGAGACCCTCGGCACCAATGTGCAGTCCATGCTCCACGACGTGCTGGATGCCTTCGCCCGGATGGACCCCGAAGCGGCCCTGGGCGCGGCGCGCCAGGACATGAAAGTGGACCGGGACTACGAAGCCATCCTGCGCCAGTGCATGACTTTCATGATCGAAGACCCGCGCTCCATCACCCGCGTGTTCGATATTGTCTGGGCAATCCGCTCGCTGGAGCGGGTAGGGGACCACGCCCGCAATATCGCCGAATACGTGATCTATTTCGTGCACGGCAAGGACGTTCGACACATCTCCCTGGATGAGATGCAGGCGGAGATCGACGGCCGCAGCCGGTCGGAGGACTGATTCCCGCGCGCTTGCGCCCGTCGGGCGGGTAAAATACCCGCTCCATGTCCTCATTCCGCACCGTTTCCTTCCGCCTGCTGGTGGCCGCGGCCAGCCTCGGGCTGATCGCGCTCACCCTGTACACGCTGGTCCTGGACCAGCAGATCCGCCAGCGCTTTGCCGGCGCGCGCTGGGCCTTGCCCGCGCAGATCTATGCCGCGCCCCTGGAGCTGTATCCGGGTGCGCCGCTGACCCGGCCGCTGGTGGTGCAGGAACTGGAGCGCCTGGGTTATCGGCGGGTCAGCCGTGGCGAGCTGGCCCAGGGCCGCTACGTGCAGCTGCGCGACGAGATCGAGCTGCAGACCCGGCCCTTTGCCTTCACCGACGGCCCGCAGGACACCCTGCGTGCGCGTCTGCGCTTCGGGGCCGAAGGCGTGGAATCCCTGCGCGAGCTGGACAGCAGTCGCAGCCTGCCGCTGCTGCGCCTGGAACCCTTGCTGATCGGCAGCATCTATCCCCGCCATGGCGAGGACCGGGTGCTGGTCCGCCTGGACGAGGTCCCACCCCTGCTGCCGCTGGGCCTGATCCAGACCGAGGATCAGCGCTTTCACGCCCACTTCGGGCTGGACCCCAAGGCCATCGCGCGGGCCAGCGTGGCCAACCTCAAGGCCGGGCGGGTGGTGCAGGGCGGCAGCACCCTGACCCAGCAGCTGGTGAAGAATTTCTTCCTGCACAACACCCGCAGCTTCAGCCGCAAGTTCAGCGAAGCGATCTATTCCCTGCTGCTCGAACTGCACTACAGCAAGGAGGAAATCCTCGAGGCCTACCTCAACGAGGTCTATCTGGGTCAGGACGGCGAGCGCGCCATCCACGGCTTCGGTCTGGGCAGCGAGTTTTTCTTCCGCAAGCCGCTGGCGGAATTGCAGCCGGCCGAACTGGCCACCCTGGTCGGCATGGTCAAGGGGCCGTCCTACTACAATCCGCGCCGCTATCCGGAGCGCACCCGGGAGCGGCGGGACCTGGTGCTTGGCCAGTGGCGCGACGCCGGGCTGCTGGATGAAGCCAGCTATGCCCGGGCCAGCAGCGGCGAACTGCGCGTGGTGGCGGGCCAGGCCCTGGGCAATCGGCGCTATCCGGCTTTCATCGCCCAGGTCCATCGGGAACTGGCCCATGACTACCCGGACGATGTGCTGACCGCCGAGGGCCTGCGCATATTCACCAGTCTGGTGCCCCATGTACAGGCCGCCGCAGAAGACGCGGTGCGCGAGGGTCTGCTGCGCATCGAGAAGGACCGCCGCCTGAAGGATCTGCAGGCCGCGGCGGTGGTCGCCTCGGTCACCGATGGCTCCATCAATGCCCTGGTCGGCGACCGCCAGGCCACCCGCGATGGCTTCAACCGGGCGCTGGATGCCCGCCGGCCGGTCGGTTCGACGATCAAGCCGGTGGTCTACCTCGCCGCTCTGCAGCGCGCCCGCCGCTTCCAGCTCACCAGCCCCGTGAATGACACGGCCATTGTCCTCGACATGCCCAATGGCGACCGCTGGCAGCCGAGCAACTACGATGGCGAGGCGCACGGTCAGGTCCCGCTGTTTCACGCCCTGGCGCATTCCTACAATCTGGCCACCGTGCAACTGGGACTTGAACTGGGTCTGGACAAGGTCATCGACACCCTGCGTCAGCTCGGCGTCAAGGAATCGGTGCCCGAGCTGCCATCCCTGCTGCTCGGTGCCTGGGACCGCAGCCCCTGGCAGCTCACCCAGCTCTACGCCGCCCTGGCCAGCGGCGGCTATGCCCAGCGCCTGACGAGCATCCGGGCGGTGCAGACCCGCGATGGCGACCTGGCGCGCAGCTACCCGCTGGAACTGACCGAGCCGCTGCCGGCCGAAGCGGTGGCACTGATCAACTGGGCGCTGGTTCAGGCGACCCAGCAGGGCACCGGCCGGGGCATCTACCGGGTCCTGGACCCGCAAACCGTGGTGGCGGGCAAGACCGGCACCTCGGACGACCTGCGCGACTCCTGGTTCGCCGGCTTCGGCGCCAATTACCTGGGCGTGGTCTGGGTCGGGCATGATGACAACCGCCCGACCGGCCTCACCGGCGCCAGTGGTGCACTGCCCATCTGGGCCGAGTTGATGCGGCGCGCCGGCCTGCGCGGCCTGGCGCCGCCGAATGTCGAGAATCTCGAATGGGCGCGCATCGATGCCGAATCCTTCCTGCCCGCGCCCAAGGGCTGTCGCAGCGTCTTGCGCATTCCCTTTGTTGCAGGCACTGTTCCCGATCAACGGGCCCCCTGCGCATCCGACTCGCCCTGGGAACGCTTCATGGATTTATGGCAATGACACTGAACCCGCGAACGGGCCTGCTCGTGGCCGCGCTGCAGCTCGGCGCCTGCGCCAGCCTGCCGCAGGATGAGGGCCCGGTCTGGCCTTATCCCGAACCGCCGGAAACCGACAGCTGGGGTTATGCACCTCAGCCCCAGGCGAAGGAGCCCGTCCGCGACTATCAGGCCCCGGCCCGCGAGGACGTGCGTCACGCCGAACCGGCCGTATCCGGCCACCCGACGGTCCAGGCGCTGGTCCGGCAGTCGGACGAGGAACGCGCGCGCGGCGAGCTCGACCGCGCCGCGGCGACGCTCGAAAGAGCCATTCGTATCGTCAACAATGATCCCTTGCCCTGGCTGAAACTGGCCGAATTGCGCTTCGAGCAGGGCAACCTGGTGCAGGCGGAAACCCTGGCCCGGCGCAGCCTGAGTTTCGCATCCAGCGGGCCCAGCGCGCGGGACAGCTGGCTGCTGATCGCCGATGTGAAGCGTCTGCAGGGCGACACGGCCGCCGCGCAACAGGCGCGCGACCGCGCCCTGAGCATCTGAGCTGCCGAAGACCGCGCGCGTGGATGAACTGACCCAGGCCTTCGGTGCCGACGGCGCCCTGGCATCCGTGCTGCCCGGCTTCCGCCTGCGTCAGGGGCAGCTGGAACTGGCCCAGGCCATCGAGCAGGCCATGGCCGAGGGTGAGATTCTGGTTGCCGAAGCCGGTACCGGCATCGGCAAGACCTTCGCCTACCTGGTGCCGGCCCTGCTGTCCGGCAAGCAGGTGCTGGTCTCGACCGGGACCCGGCATCTGCAGGACCAGATTTTCCACAGCGACATTCCCCGGCTGGTCGAAGCCCTTGGCCTCGCGGTGCGGGTGGAACTGCTGAAAGGACGGTCCAATTATCTGTGCCGTCTGCGCCAATCCCAGGCCACCCCGCAGGACGAAGGCGAGTCCAGAACCCTGCACCGGGTCCGCCTGTGGGCGGCACAGACCCGTTCCGGCGATCTGGCCGAGCTGCCGGACCTGCGTGAGCGGGATCCGCTGCGGCAGAAGATCACCTCCACGGCGGAGAACTGTCTGGGCAATCAATGCCCGGAATACGATGACTGCTTCGTCGCGCGGGCGCGCAGCAGGGCCCAGGAAGCCGATCTCGTGGTGGTCAACCATCACCTGCTGTGCGCCGACCTCGCGCTGAAAGAGGACGGCTTCGGCGAATTGCTGCCGCAGATGGACGCCATCGTGATCGACGAGGCGCACCAGTTTCCCGATGTGCTCGCGCAGTTCTTCGGCTTCGGGGTCTCGGCCCGCCAGTGCCGTGAGCTGGGTCGCGATATCGTCTCCGCCGCCGACCTGTTCGGCGACGTGCCCCAGCTCAAGGATGGCGCCGCCGCGCTGGCGGACCGGATTCAGGAACTGCAGGGCTGTTTTCCTTTCAGCCGGCAACGCCTGGACATGGGCGAACTGCTGCAGGATGCCGCCTTCATGGCGGCGGTGGACGGGGCCTGCGAGGCCCTGAGCCGGCTGGACAAGGCGCTGGAGGACCTGGCGGCCCGTGGCCCGGAGCTGGCCAACGCCTGGCGGCGCACCAGCGCCCTGTTGCTGCGCCTGCAGCGCTGGCGGGACCGCGAGCCGGATCAGCTGGTGCGCTGGGCGGAACGGCACACCGGCGGCTTCGGACTGCAGGCCATTCCCATGGATGTGGCGCCGGCCATGGGCCAGGCAAGGTCGCGCCAGCCCGGGAGCTGGATACTGACCAGCGCGACCCTGTCCGTGGCCGGTCGCTTTGGCCATTTCCTGGAGCGACTGGGCCTGACGGAGAGCCGGACCCTGCTGATAGAAAGCCCCTTCGATTACCCGCGTCAGGCCCTGTTGCTGCTGCCCTCCGCGCTGCCGCCGCCGAATGACCCCCGCTACGCCTCGGCCCTGCTGGACCTGGCCCTGCCGCTGGTAGATGCGTCCGAGGGTGGCTGCTTCTGGCTGTGCACCAGCCTGCGGGCGGTGGAGGAATACGCCTATCAGCTACGACGGCGCAGCCCCTGGCCGGTCCTGGAGCAGGGCACCGAGGAACGCAGCCGGCTGCTGCAGCGTTTCCGCGAGGATGGCCACGCGGTGCTTGTCGGCACCGCGAGCTTCTGGGAAGGGGTGGATGTGCGCGGCGACGCCCTGCGCCTGGTCATCATCGACCGCCTGCCATTCTCCTCGCCGGATGATCCCATGCTCAAGGCCCGCAGCCAGCACCTGCAGGCCGAGGGGCGCAATCCCTTCTTCGAGTATCAGGTGCCGCAGGCCGTGCTGACCCTGAAGCAGGGGGCCGGGCGGCTGATCCGGGACAGCGCCGATCGTGGCGTTCTGGTCCTGGGCGACGTGCGCGCCCAGCGCATGCGCTACGGGCGCCAGTTCCTCGACAGCCTGCCGCCGATGCGGCGCAGCCACGACCAGCAGGAAGCGGCCGCCTTCCTGCGGGAGATTCGTCCATGAGCATACTGGCCATCGAATCCGCCGACGGCGGCTGCTCCATAGCCCTGTGGTCGCAGGGCCTGATCGAGGAGCGGCGCAATGAGACCAGCCGCGACAGCCTCAGCTGGCTGATGCAGCAGTGCCAGGCACTGGGCGAGGCGCACTGCCCGGGCTGGCAGGACCTGGATGGCATCGCCTGCTGCATCGGGCCGGGCGGGTTTACCGGCGTGCGGGTGGCGGTGGGTTATGCCCAGGGCCTGGGTCTGGCCCTGGACCGGCCCGTGCTGGGAGTGTCCAGCCTGGATGCGCTGGCCGGGGAGGTCAGCGGCGACGAGACCTTCTGGGTCGCGCTGGATGCCCGCATGGGCGAGCTGTACGCCGCGGCCTACGCCCGCGATGGCCAGGGGCAGGCACAGCGTCAGGGCGAGGAGCTGCTCATCACGCCGGATGCCTTGCAAGCCCGGCTGGACGGCGCCGCTGCCCTGTACGGCCCGGGCTTTGTCGCCTGGCCGGACACCTTTCCACAAGGCCGGGCGCTGCAGCTCGGCGCCGCCGCGGTGGCACGCCGCGCCGCGCTGACCCCGCTGTCCGCATGGCCGGCGGCGAAGACCCTCGCCCCGACCTACCTGCGCAACAAGGTCGCCCAGACCCTGGCTGAACGCCAGGCTGCGCAGAGCGCGTCCTAGGACGTTCGCCGGACGCAGGGACGGCCACAGGGCAGGCGAGACTCAGACCGCGCCGGCGCGCCGCAGCAGGTCCGCCAGCGCTTCAGCCAGCTGCCGGTATCCCGCGGCATTGGGGTGGATCTGATCCGACTTCAGGGACCGCTCCGACAGGATTTCCGCGATGCTCCGGTTGTCCAGCACCAGCCGATGGCGGCGTGCCAGATCCTCGTACAGGGGGTGACCGTCCAGGCCGAACAGGCCGGGTTTCGGCACCCCCAGCAGCAGCACGGCGGCGCCGCGCGCCCGGATCAGCCCGATCATGGCTTCGAGGTTCGCGATGGTCTCTGCCTCGTCCCGCCGGCGCAGAAAATCATTGCCGCCCAGGCAGAGGATGACCAGCGCCGGAGCGTGCGCGTCCAGCGCGGCCGGTAGCTTGCGCAGCCCGGCATCACTCTGATCGCCGGGCGTGGCCACCTTGACCACTGGCCGGGCGATCAATTGCTCCAGCACCGCCGGATAAGCCTCCTCCGCGCTGGCGCCGCTGCCGTGGGTGAGACTGTCGCCAAAGGCCAGGATCACCGCGTCCTGGGCAAGATAGGGCAGTTGCGGCCGCGCCTCGCGGCTGCAGGAGGCGACCAGGCACAGCAGGCAGAGTAGGATGATCGCCTTTTGCAGGAGTAGCGCAGGCATGCTGTATCGACTGGGAGAGCGGACGCCGGAACTGGCCGGGGGCAATTTCGTGGCGGAGGATGCGCAGGTCATGGGCTCGGTCAAGCTGATGCGCGACGCCAGCGTCTGGTTCGGCTGCGTGCTGCGCGGAGACATGGACGAGATCATCGTCGGCGAGCGCAGCAACATCCAGGATGGCTCCGTGCTGCACACCGATGCGGGCATCAAGCTCACCGTCGGCAACGATGTCACGGTCGGCCATCAGGCCATGCTGCATGGCTGCAGCATCGGCGATGGCAGCCTGATCGGGATCAAGGCCGTGGTCCTGAACAAGGCGGTGATCGGGCGTCACTGCATCATCGGCGCCGGCGCTCTGATCCCCGAGGGCAAGGTCATCCCGGACTATTCCCTGGTCATGGGCATGCCCGGCAAGGTGGTCCGTCAGCTGGACGAAGAGACCGCGCAGATGCTCAAGATGCAGGCCGCCCACTACGTCCAGAACGGCCACCGCTATCTCAAGGATCTGCAGCCGCTGTAGCCGCTGCGGAAAAGTACACGTCGTAGACCACGCGCCCGCCGCCATAGCTGGCCTGCGGCTGGCCCAGGCGCACCCGGGCACCGCGCGGCGGGCGCTTGAGCACCACCCGGTGCACGCCGCTGTCCAGGGCGCGCCGCCACAGGCTTTCGGCGTCCTCGTCGGCGCCGAGCAGGGCCTGCAGATACTGCATCTCCCGCCCGGGCGCCGCGCGTTTGCCGGCGCTTGGGAACATCGGGTCGAGAAAGATCACATCGGCTGCCGGCCAGATGGCATCGAGGGCGTTTTCGCAGCGCAACTGCAGGCGGGCCGCCAGATCCGGCGCCTGATGGCTGCAGGCGTCCAGCAGCAGGGCCTGCAGCAGCGGATGGCGCTCGTACAGGGTGATGTGGGCGCCCAGTCCCGCCAGGGTGCGGGCATCGCGGCCCAGGCCCGCCGTGAGGTCCAGCACCCGGACTTCCGGCCGACGCTGCAGCCCGCAGGCCCGCGCCAGCGGCTGGGCCCGGCCGCCCGCCAGGCGTCGGGCCATTTCCGCGCCGCTCCAGTCCAGCTGCAGTGGCGTCAGGCGAGGGGATTTTCGATCCACCAGCTGCAGGACCCCGCTGCCGCTGCGCCGCAACACGAAACGGCAGTCCGGTCCGGCTGACGCCAGGCCGGAAACGGCCAGGACCGGGTCATCATCCGGCAATTCGTGCCCGTAGGCGCAGGTCGGATCGGACATCACTTGCTAGAATGCGGGGACAGGCCATTATGCCTGGACCCCCGCGCCGCAACGGCGCCCGCAGCCTGAAGATCGATGAACGCTCTTGAACAGCTTGGCCGGCTCAGCACTCTCGTGGCTGATACCGGCGATCTCGACGCCATCCGCCGCTACCGGCCGACGGATGCCACCACCAACCCCAGCCTGATTCTCGCCGCCGCCGACAGCGCCCACGCGCGGGACTGGGCGGCCGAGGCCCTGCGCCGCTTTCCGGGGCAGCGGGAACGCGCGCGCGAATGGCTGACCGTGCGCTTCGGCTGCGAGATCCTGCAGCATGTGGGGCGCTACGTGTCGACCGAAGTCGATCCCGGCGCCTCCTTTTCCACCCAGGCCACGATCGAGGCCGCCGAACGCATCATCGGCCATTACGACGGCCTGAACATCAGCCCGGAGCGGGTCCTGATCAAGATCGCCTCGACCTGGGAGGGCATCCGCGCCGCCCGGGTGCTGGAATCCCGCGGCATCCGCTGCAACATGACCCTGCTGTTCGGTTTCGCCCAGGCCCAGCAGTGCGCCGATGCCGGGGTCACCCTGGTGTCGCCCTTCGTCGGCCGCATCCTCGACTGGCATCTGGCCCAGGGCGCGCAGGTCAACAGTGCCGAGGAGGACCCGGGCGTGGCCAGCGTGCGGCGCATCTATCGCTGGTACAAGCAGCATGGCTATCCCACCCAGGTGATGGGGGCGAGCTTCCGCAACACCGGCGAAATTCTGGCCCTGGCCGGCTGTGATCTGCTGACCATCGCGCCCAAGCTGCTGGCCGAACTGGAGCAGGATGAATCCAGCACGGTGCAGGCGGCGCTGAGCCCCGATCAGAGCAGCGATGACGGCCCTGGCGTGCCCGATGAGGCGGCCTTCCGCTGGGCCATGAACCAGGACGCCATGGCCAGTGACAAGCTGGCCGACGGCATCCGCCGCTTCGCCGCCGATCAGGACGCACTGGATCGCTGGCTGGGCGAACTTTGAGTCCGCCCCGCGGCCATCTGGCCGAGCGTCTGGCCCACTGTCTGGCCGATACCCACCCCCGCGACCCGCGCCCCATGACCCCGCTGGAACTGCCGCTGGGCATGGACCGGCTGATGAAAGGCCGCTGGCTCAAGCGCCTGACCCCCGCGGCGGTGCTGGTCGGCATCCGGCGTGGCCATTCGCCGTCGGTGATATTGACCGTGCGCTCGGAGGCCCTGCGCGCCCACGGCGGCCAGATCAGCTTTCCCGGCGGCCGGGCCGAGGAGGATGATCCGTTCCCGATCGGCACCGCCCTGCGCGAGGCCGAGGAGGAGATCGGCCTGGACCCCGCGGCGGTGGAGGTGATCGGCTACCTGGACGACTACCCGACGGTGTCCAAATTCCGGGTCACCCCGGTGGTGGGTTTCGTGGCCGAGGATGCCGAGGTGCATTCCGAATCCGGCGAAGTGGGCGAGGTCTTCGAGGTGCCGCTGTCCTTCGTGCTGGATCGGGACAATTACCAGCGCAAGAAGCTGGCCCGCATGGGCTTGCTGTTCTACGAGCTGAACTGGAGCCGCTACCGTATCTGGGGCGCCACCGCCGGCATGCTCTACAACATGCAGGAGAAGTTCGCCGCCCATGAAATGGTCTGAGCAGCGCGCCGCGGCGGATCAGCCCCTGGCCGAGGCCGAGCGTCTGCAGAAGCAGGCCGCCGAACTGGGCTTCGACTGGCCGGAACTCGATCCCCTCTGGGACAAGCTGCACGAGGAAATCGAGGAACTGCGCGAGGCCATTGCCGGCGGCCGTCGCGACGAGATTCGCGATGAACTCGGCGACCTGCTGTTCATGCTGGTGAACTTCTCGCGCTTCCTGGCGCTGGATGCCGGTGAAGCCCTGCACCGCACCAATGAGAAATTCATCCGCCGCCTGGCCGGGGTGGAGCAGGCCCTGCAAAGCCAGGGCAGGGACTGGTCCGAGGCTTCCCTGGACGAGCTGGAAGCGCTCTGGCAGGCCGCCAAGCGCAAGGCGGGCGGCGACTGAGCC
>JBFJTN010000037.1:0-19816 GCA_041625325.1 Oceanococcus sp.
CATGCCCTGGATCAGGCGCCGCACCTCGTGCTTCTGGTTCGGATCCAGGCCATCGGTGGGCTCGTCCAGGATCAGCACCTGCGGATCGTGCAGGATGGCCTGGGCCAGCCCGACCCGGCGACGGAAACCCTTGGACAGGGTGTCCAGCTTCTGCTGCAGCACATCGCCCAGGTGGATGTCGGCGACCACCGCATCGATGCGGGCCTGTTTCCGGGTCCCGCTCAAACCGCGAATGTCAGCAATGAAGCCCAGGAACTGGGCCACCGTCATGTCGCCGTAGCCCGGAGCGCCCTCCGGCAGGTAGCCGAAGCAGCGCTTGGCCGCCACGGGATCGGTCTGGATGTCATGCCCCATGATCCGGGCGGTGCCACCACTGGGCACCAGAAAGCCGGTGATCATTTTCATCGTGGTCGACTTGCCGGCGCCGTTGGGCCCGAGAAAGCCGAGCACCTCACCGGGCGCGACCTTGAACGACAGGTCATCCACAGCCATGCGGTCACCAAACCGCTTGCTGAGATGGTCCACCTCAATCATCAGTTTCCCCCTGTTTTTGAGACTGAATTAACGAAG
Organism: Oceanococcus sp.; assembly: GCA_041625325.1. Lineage (GTDB taxonomy): Bacteria > Pseudomonadota > Gammaproteobacteria > Nevskiales > Oceanococcaceae > Oceanococcus. Next base: position 571 of record JBFJTN010000037.1, read on the forward strand.
CATCAGGAAAAAGGCCCGGTTGCCGCGCCGGATGTTGAGCAGCAGCTCTCCGCGCGCGGCCGCGGCGGCCTTCTGGAAGTCATCGATGTCGCGGACATCGCGCCGGTTGACCGAGCTGATCACGTCACCGGGACGCAGGCCGGCGCGGGCGGCCGGGCTGCCCGACTCCACCTTCTTGATCAGGATGCCGCTGCCGTGCAGCGGATGGCCGGGATCGATCTCGGCCAGGGTCGCGCCACCGAGGAACTCGCTGAGGCGGGCGGCCTCGACATCCTGCGGCGTGCTGATCCGTGCGCTCAGGCGGCGCGGCCGGCCGTCGCGCAGGACTTCGAGTTCGATCTGCTCGCCGGCCCGCACCAGGCCGATGGCGTTGCGCAGGTCGTCGGCGTCCTTGACCGGGCGGCCGTTGACCGCGGTGACGACATCGCCGGAGCGCAGGCCGGCCTTGTCGGCGGTGGAGCCGGACTCCACCTGGGTGATCACGGCGCCCTTGCGGCCTTCGGCCTTGAGCGCACTGGCCAGGTCTTCGGTCAGGTTCTGCACGCTGACCCCGAGGCGGCCGCGCTGCACCGCACCGAATTCGATGATCTGTTCCATCAGCGAGCGGGCCATGCGCGAGGGAATGGCAAAGCCGATGCCGACGTTGCCGCCGCTGGGGCCGACGATGGCGGTGTTGATGCCGATCAGCTGGCCCTGCAGATTGACCAGGGCGCCGCCGGAATTGCCCGGATTGATCGAAGCATCGGTCTGGATGAAATCTTCATAGCCCTCGATGCCCAGGCCGCTGCGGCCCAGGGCGGAGACGATGCCGGAGGTCACGGTCTGGCCCAGGCCAAAGGGATTGCCGATGGCCACCACATAGTCACCGACCCGCAGCTTGTCCGAACTGCCGAAGGGGACGGCGGTCAGGTTCTCGGCCGGGACCCGGATCACGGCGATGTCGGTCTCGGGGTCGCTGCCCACCAGTTCGGCCTCCAGCACCCGGCCATCGGCCAGGGTGACGGCAATCTGGTTGGCGCGATCGATGACATGGTGATTGGTCAGCACATAACCCTTCTTCGCATCCACGATGACGCCGGAGCCCAGACTCTGGGTCTCGCGCTGGCGCGGCTGGGCCGGCAGGTTGAAGAAGTGGCGGAAGAAGGGATCCCGCATCAGCGGGTTGTCGCTGCTCTGGATGCGCGAGCGGGTGGCGATGTTGACCACGCCGGGGGTGACCCGCTCCAGCATCGGGGCCAGGCTGTCGTGTTCGCCGGGCGCGTGCGCCGAGACCGCCGGCGCGAGGGCCAGCAGCAGGAGCAGGGGCAGGCAGCGGAGTGAGCTAGGTATTGTCATTGTCTGGCAAATGTTGGAGTCACCCTGGATAATGCGGTCCTTCGACGCGCCAGCAACAGGCGGCACGTATGGGGGCGTCTCTTAGGGATTTCAAGTCGGGCTCTGCCACGGGCGGGGGCCGCATCACGGACCTGGCCACGATGAGATTGATTTCGATGAAGAAAGTTTCCCTGCTTGGATGGATCCTTCTGGCCGGCGCATCCGGCAACGCCGCCGCAACCGAAGTGGGCTACTGGCCCTGGTATGCGCGGGTGCAGGGCGAGGTGCAGCACCAGGGTCGGCCCGTGAGTCTGCGCGACGAACTGGGATTCCGCAACAGCGCCAGCCATGGCTTTCTCATCGATCAGGGCTGGCTGCGGCTGAGCTACATGCCCATGGATTACGCCGCTGTCGGCACGCTCAGCGAGGACACCACTTTCGGCGGCAGCCAGTTTGGCTCCGACACCGAAGTCTATTCCACCGCCGACATCACCGATCTGGGCGCCCGCTTCCTCTGGCCGCTGTTCGATGGGCGGCTGGGGCTCGGCGGCAGCATCAAGATTCTGGATGGCGAGGTCGAGGTGTCCGAGACCGAGGAGGGCGGCGAATCCGACCGCCGGACCTTCAGCGAGGTCTTCCCGACCCTGTCGCTGCAGTACGACCAGCCGATCATGGACCTGTTCAGCCTGGCGCTGGAGGCCAACTACATCGGCTTCGAGGACCAGTGGATCCTGGAACTGGACGCCGGCATCAGCGTGCAGACCCGCTATACCCGGATCGGCTTCGGTTTCCACCAGAAGGAATACGACCTGGAAGATGGCGGCTCGGCGCTGAAAGCCGAGGCCAAGGGCCTTTACGCCAAGCTGATTTTCGACCTGGGCTGAACGCGGTGCCGCGGCTCGGGTTGCGCAGGAAGGCCTAGAACGGCAGCAGGCGCAGGCCGACCGTGTAGCGGGTTTCTTCCTCGCGGGCTTCGTAACGTCCGGCCAGGCCCAGGCCGGGCACCAGTTCCAGTGCCAGACCGCCGAACCAGCTGGTTTCCCCGCCCAGTTCCTTCAGCCGCAGATAACGGCCGCCGGCGAAGAATTCCAGCTTCTGGTTCAGCATCCAGCGGATTCCCGCTTCGCCGCTGTAACCCTTGTCCTTGAAGCCGTCGCTCTTGACTTCGTCGTAGCCAAGGACGAGGTAGAAGTCGGCACCAGGCCGCCAGGGGCTGTAGTAGCCCAGGCCGATGGTGTAATCCTTGAGGCTGCTGCCCGCCTCGTCCTCGCTGCGGGCGTAGCGCAGCTGCAGGTAGTGCTGCGGCTCCAGCGGAGCGGCCAGCGTGCCCTGGTAGCCGTCGCGCTCGCTGCCCGGCAGCTCCTCGTCCGGGGTGGCCTGCAGCCAGGCCAGTTCCAGGTAGTTGTAGCCGGGGCTCGGCGGCGCGGCGGCGCCGGCGGTGCAGCTCAGCGCCAGCACCGCCGCCAGGACCGGGCGCCGCGTCACTGCGCGGGGTACTTGGGCGTGTACAGGCCGTCCTGTCGCGAGTAGTAGGCGGCCAGGTCCTTGATGTCCTGCTTGCTCAGATTGGCCACCTGACCGCGCATGATCGGGTTGCTGCGCTCGCCATTCTGGTAGCTCTTCAGCGCGTGCTCCAGATAGTTGGCGTGCTGGCCGGCGAGGGTCGGGTTGACCGGAATCTGGCTCACGCCGTTGGGGCCGTGGCAGGCGGCGCAGACCGCGGCCTTCTGCTCCCCGGCGGCGGGATCGCCGGCGGCCAGGGCGCTCGTTGCGGCCAGGCACAGGCCGGCCAGTGCAATCAGATGTCGCATGCTCATTCCTCGGCGTTGGCGGCCTGGCTCAGCCAGGCGGCCAGGTCAGCGATGTCCTGGTCGCTCATCGAAGCGGCCTGCGCCTGCATCGTCGGATGCTTGCGCTCGCCGGAACGGTAGGCTTTCAGAGCGGCTTCCAGGTAGGCCGTGTGCTGGCCACCCAGGCGCGGAACCCGGTAGGTGGGGTAGGCGTTGGTGTAACCGACGATGCCGTGGCAGCCCATGCAGGTGTCCGCCTTGATCTGGCCTGCGGCCACATCGCCCGCCGCCTGCGCCGCGAACGCGCTGAGCGCGAGGCCCAGGCCGCTGGCGTAAGCCCATGATTTCATTCGATTCTCTCCGGAAGAGTCGCTGAGTAAACCCGCATATGCTTCCGAATTTGCCCGGCTGAGTCAATCTGAAGCCCGCCGTAAGGACAGTTCGGGGCGGCTGGGGCAGGCGCTGCGGGCGAGCGCGGTGGCCGCATCTGGCGCCCGTCGGGCAGGTCGGGAAGCAGGTCCCGCGCGGCGGCGCGGTCGCTGCCGCGGGCGCGTCTCGGGACAGGGTCGGCCTTGGGCTATAGTGAGGCTGCCAATGCACTCGCTTCGGGACATGCCGCGCGTGAAACTCAGCCCGCCAACCCACGTCTTGGGACAGCTCCGCCGGTGGCCGTGATCCGGCTCCCCGGGCTGTCCGAGGAGCCCGTCACCGTCGCCGCAGTGGACCTGGGCTCGAACAGCTTTCACATGATGGTCGCCCGCGCCGGCCAGGGCGGTCTGCAGGTCATTGATCGGCTGCGCGAACCGGTGCGCCTGGCCGAGGGGCTGACCGCAGACAAGTCCCTGGCGCCAGATGCCGAGTCCCGCGCCCTGGAGTGCCTGGAGCGCTTCGGCGAGCGCCTGCGGGACATCCCCCCGAGCCGGGTGCGCGTGGTCGGAACCAATACCCTGCGCCGGCTGCGTCGCGCGCGACGCTTCCTGCTGGCGGCGGAGGAGCGCCTGGGCCATCCGGTCGAGGTGATCGCCGGGGTCGAGGAGGCCCGTCTGATCTACGGCGGGGTCACCCACGGCCTGCCGGCGGATGGCACGCGACGGCTGGTGGTGGACATCGGTGGCGGCAGCACCGAGCTGATCATCGGCGCGGACGATGGTCCGGTGCTGATGGAGAGCGTCCACATGGGCTGCGTGTCCTGGACCCAGGAATTCTTCGCGGACGGCCAGATCACCCGCAGGCGCCTGAAGCAGGGCCGGCTTGCCGCCAGCGCGGCGCTCAAGTTTCTCGGCCGCGCCTACCGGGCGCAGGGCTGGGACGTCGCCCTGGGCGCGTCCGGCTCGGTGCGGGCGGTCTGGCGCGTGGCCGCGGCGATGCAGATGGGCGAGCATGTGATCACCCGCGCCGGCATCGAGGCCATCGAGGATGCCCTCGCCCGGCAGTCCTGCATCGACGAGCTGGAGCTGCCCGGTCTGCGCGAGGACCGCCGCCCGGTGTTCCCCGGCAGTTTCACCGTGCTGGCCGGCATATTCGACACCCTGAACATGGATCAGCTGGAAATCTCCGACCGGGCTTTGCGCGAGGGCCTGGTCTATGACCTGCTGGGCCGCCTGGCCGACCACGACGTGCGCGACCGCTCGGCCCGGGCGCTGGCCGAGCGATTCAAGCTGGACCGGGCCCAGGCCAGCCGGGTCGAAACCATCGCCATGCGTCTGCTGGATCAGGTGGCGGACAGCTGGAAGCTGGATCAGCCCGGCCACGCCGACATGCTGAGCTGGGCGGCCCAGCTGCACGAGGTCGGCATGGGGGTGTCGCACGCGGGCTATCACAAGCACAGCGCCTATGTGCTGGCGCATGTGGACCTGCACGGCTTCTCGCGCACCGATCAGCAGATACTCGGCGCGATCGTGCGCTGTCATCGCGGCAAATGGGTGGAATCACGCTTCGACGATCTGCCGCGTGGCTGGCGCAAGCGCGCCCGCCGTCTGGCCATCCTGCTGCGTATCGCGGTGATCATGAATCGGGGGCGCAACCCCGGCGAGGCGCCGGACATCCGCGCCGCCGCGATCAGCAACGGCATCCGGTTGCAGTTGCCGGACGGCTGGCTGGATCAGCATCCGCTGACCCAGACCGACTTCGAGCAGGAAGCGGCGCGGCTCGCGGCCTCGGGATTCAAGCTAGAATTCGGCCCGATCCAGGCTGATGCGGGGGGAAAATGAAGGGCTTGCTGCTGGGCGCGTTGATCGGCGCGCTGCTGGTGTTCATCTGGCGCGTCGTGTTCTGGGAGGTCTTGCCGACCGGGGAATCCGCGCTGCGCCCGGTGCCTGACGAACGCGCCATGCGGACCACGCTGAAGGCGGAGCTGCCCGAAAGCGGTGTCTACATGCTGCCCTATTCGGACAATCCCTCGGACACGGAATATCAGACCCTGCACACCCAGGGGCCGATTGCCACGATCTACCTGCGCAAGGAAGGCAGCGAGCCGATGGCCCCGGGCACCATGCTGCTGGGTTACCTGCACGGCGCGCTGGTCATGTTCGTGATGGGCCTGATGCTGAAGCTGACCGGTCTGGCCAGCTACGGCGGCCGGGTGGCGGCGGTGTTCCTGGCCGGTCTGTCCGGCAGCCTGTTCGCCCAGATGGCCGGGCCGATCTGGTGGCTGCATCCCTGGGATATGGCCGTGGTCAACCTGGTCTACGAGAGCGTGGCCTGGCTGATCGGCGGCTTCGCCCTGGCCGCTTTCGTCAAGCCGGCTGGCCGGCGTGACGCCAACGAGATGTAAGGCTCAGTCCAGCGGGTTCAGCCGGGCCATTTCCAGCAGCAGCCATTTGCTGCCCTCGGCGGCGAAATTGACCTCCACCCGGGCCCGGGCACCCTCGCCTTCGAAACGCAGCACGATGCCTTCGCCGAACTTGGGGTGCTCCACCCGCTGGCCCAGTTTCAGGCCACCCTGGGCAGGCTCGCTCATGGAGGAGGCGCCGCCACCAAAGCGCGGGCCGCTGCTGAATCGCGGTCGGCTGATCTTGAGGCGCGGGCGCACTTCGCTGATGCATTCGGCGGGCAGCTCGCCGAGAAAGCGGGAGGGCGCCGCCGGCATCTCGCGGCCGTGCAGGCGGCGGCTTTCGGCGTGGGACAGATGCAGCTGTTCGCGCGCCCGGGTCATGCCGACATAGCACAGGCGTCGCTCTTCCTCGAGACCGTCGGCATTTTCGACCGAACGCATGTGCGGGAACAGGCCTTCTTCCAGGCCGACCAGAAACACCACCGGAAATTCCAGGCCCTTGGCCGAGTGCAGGGTCATCAGCTGGACACAGTCCTCCCAGCGGCCGGCCTGCTCCTCGCCCGCTTCCAGGGCGGCATGGGTCAGAAAGGCGGTGAGCGGATCCAGCTCCTCGTCCTCCAGGTCCTCGAAGCTGCGCGCGGCATTGGCCAGCTCGTCCAGGTTCTCCTGGCGGGACAGCGCCTTGTCGCCCTTTTCCCTGCCGTGGAAGTCATACAGACCGCTGCGGTGCACGACCTGCTCGGTCTGCTCGGCCAGCGGCAGGGCGGCGCTGGCCGCCTCCAGTTCCTCGATCAGGCGCAGGAAGGCGCCGACCGCATTGGCCGCGCGACCGCCGAGCTCGCCTCCGGCCAGGCTTTCGGCAGCCTGCCACATCGACACGCCCTGGCCGCGGCCGTAGCGGCGCAGCTTGTCCAGGGTGGTGGCGCCGATGCCGCGGGTGGGGGTGTTGGCGACCCGCTCGAAGGCCGCGTCATCATTGCGGTTGTTGAGCAGGCGCAGGTAGGCCAGGGCGTCCTTGATCTCGGCCCGCTCGAAGAAGCGCAGGCCGCCATAGACCCGGTAGGGCAGCTCGGCCCGGATCAGCGCCTCCTCGAACAGGCGGGACTGGGCGTTCGAGCGGTACAGCACGGCGATGTCCGAGCGGCGTCCGCCCTGGTCCACCCACTGGCGGATGCCGCCGATCACGTAGTCGGCCTCCTCGTAGTCATTGAAGGCCGAATACAGCTGCACCGGTGCGCCATCCGCGTCAGCCGTCCACAGGTCCTTGCCCAGACGGCCGCTGTTCTGCGCGATCAGCGCATTGGCCGCCTTCAGGATGTTGCCGCTGGAGCGGTAATTCTGCTCCAGACGCACGGTCTGCGCCTCGGGGTAGTCACGGGAGAAGCGCAGGATGTTCTCGATCCGGGCGCCGCGGAAACTGTAGATGGACTGGTCGTCATCGCCGACCACGAACAGCTTGCCGTGCTCGCCGGCCAGCACCCGCAGCCAGGCGTACTGCAGGGCATTGGTGTCCTGGAACTCGTCGACCAGGATATGGGCGAAACGGCGGCGGTAATGCTGCTGCAGCTCGGCGTTGTCGCGACACAGCTCGTGCGCACGCAGCAGCAGTTCCGCGAAGTCGAGCAGGCCGGCGCGCTCGCAGGCGTCCTCGTAGGCGCGGTAGAAGCTCAGCAGCTGACGGACGGTTTCGTCGCCGTCGGCGCCCAGATGCTCGGGGCGCAGGCCCTGTTCCTTCTGCCGGTTGATGTATTGCTGGACCTGGCGGGCCGGCCACTGGCCCTCGTCCAGGTCCATGGACTTGATCAGGCGCTTGACGAAGCGTTTCTGGTCGTCGGCGTCCATGATCTGGAAATTCTGCGGCAGTCCGGCCTCGCGCCAGTGCAGGCGCAGCATGCGATGGGCGATGCCGTGAAAGGTGCCGACCCACAGCGCGTCCACCGGCTGGCCGAGCAGCCGCTCCAGGCGCCCGCGCATCTCGCCGGCCGCCTTGTTGGTAAAGGTGACCGCCAGGATGCCGAAGGGGGAGACATCCTCCACCTGCATCAGCCAGGCGATGCGCCGGATCAGCACCCGGGTCTTGCCGCTGCCGGCGCCGGCCAGCACCAGACGATGCTCCGGCGGGGCGGTGACCGCGGTCTCCTGGGCCTCGTTCAGATCCGTCAGGATGGGGGAGAGGTCGTCGCTGAGTTCCACCCTCATCGCGGCACTGCCGCCCGCTGCCGCTCAGACACGGGTTTTCAGGTAGGCGGCTTCGGCGATGCTGCTGGCCTTGATCACCTTTTCGCGGTAGCTGCTGTAGGAGGCATAGACCTTCCTGGCCATGGCATCCGAGTCGGCCAGTTCCTGCATCACCACATGGGTGGTGCGCTGCAGGGCATCGAGCACCTCGTCGGGGAAGGCATGAACCTTGACCCCGTGCTCGTTCACCAGGGTTTCCAGCGCGGCCTGGTTGCGCGCGGCATACTCGGACAGCATGCGCTGATTGGTGGCCTCGCAGGCGATCCGCACGATGGCCTGCAGGTCTTCGGGCAGGGCGTCCCAGGCCTTCTGGTTGACGATGGCCTCCAGGGTCGGGCCGCTTTCCTGCCAGCCGGGGTAGTAGTAGTGCTTGGCGGCCTTGTACAGACCGAAGGCGAGATCGTTGTAAGGGCCGACCCACTCGGTGGCGTCGATCACCCCGGATTCCAGCGCGGTGAACAGTTCGCCGCCGGGAATGTTCACCGTGGTGGCGCCGATGCGCGACATGACCTCTCCACCCAGGCCCGGAATGCGCATCTTCAGGCCCTTGAGGTCGGCCAGCGAGCGGATTTCCTTGCGGAACCAGCCGCCCATCTGGGTGCCCGTGTTGCCGGCCGGAAAGGGCACCAGCTGGAACGGCGCGTACAGTTCGCGCCACAGTTCCAGGCCACCGCCGAAATAGAGCCAGCCGTTCATCTCCTGGGCGGTCAGGCCGAAGGGCACCCCGGTGAAAAAGGGCGCGGCGGCGGCCTTGCCCTTCCAGTAATAGGCGGCGCCGTGGCCCATCTCCGCCGCGCCGCCGGATACCGCATCGAAGACTTCCAGGGCGGGAACCCGTTCCCCGGCGCCGTAGACCTTGACCGTCAGGCGTCCGCCGCTGGCGCTCGTGATCGCTTCGGCCAGATAGTTGGCGCCGGTTCCCAGGCCGGGAAAGTTCTTCGGCCAGGTCGTCACCATGCGCCATTGGAAGCGTTGCTCCGCGGCGGCCTTGCCGCTGCTCTCGGCCGGCTTCTGCTGGCAGGCGGCCAGACCGGCCGCGCCGGCGGCGAGGGTCAGGAGTTCACGGCGTTTCATGCGTCACCCAGGGCTGCGGGAATGGCGGGGATTCTAACGCGGAAATCGGCGCGGGCTCAGTCCGCGGGGTAGAAGGGCGGCGCGCCTTCGGGGCGGCGTCGGAAACGCGGATAGCCCCACCAGTACTGCTCAGGCAGATGCCGCACCAGGGTTTCAACCGCCTGGTTCAGCACGGTCAGCGAGCGCTGTGGGTCCTTGTCGGCGATGCCTTGCGGCGCCGCTTCGTAGCTGATCCGGAAGCCGCCGGGCAGGCGCTCCGCCCAGCACAGGAACAGGGCGATGCCCTGGCGGCTGGCCAGCTTGGCCGGCAGCACCGGGGTGTGGGCCAGATGGCCGAAGAAGGGCACGAACTGGCCGCTGCCCTCGGGCGGGTCCTGATCGGGCAGGATGCCCACCGCTTCGCCGCGCTTGAGGCCGGCCAGCAGCATGCGCACCCCGCCGCCGTCCGACGGGGCGAGCTTCGCGCCGCAGCGCGAGCGGCCGGCGTGGATCAGCGCGTCCACCTCGCCCTTCTGGGCCTTGTACAGATGGGTGATCGGCCAGCGCCGTGAGGCATCGATGCCGACCATCTCCCAGGAGCCGATATGCGGGGTGAATAGGATCACCCCGTGGCCGGCGTCCACCGCCGCGCTGACCGCCTCCGCGCCACGGACCTCCAGGGTCCAGCGGTCGAGGCGGGACAGCGGGGCCTGCCACAGCGCCGGCGACTCGGTCATCGCGCGGCCGAAGTGGGACAGGGATTCCGACAGCAGGCGGCGGCGGGCCGGTTCGGTCAGTTCCGGCAGGCACAGGGCGAGGTTGTGCCGGGCGATCCGTCGGGGTTTGTTGGGCAGCCACAGCAGCAGGCGGCTGAGGGCATGGCCGATGGCGTGCAGCCAGGGCAGCGGGAGGCGGGCGGCGGCGGCGAAAAACAGGCGCCAGAGCATGGGCGGTCTTGCAGGGCAGGCGAGTGTCTATTGTGCCTTGCAATGGCAGGGCCGCGGCCAATTCGGGGCGGCGCCCGGGGGGGGCTGCCAGACGCGCATAAAAAAAGCCCGGCTGGGAGGAAGCCGGGCTAGTGCCATGCTAGGCTGGAGAACCTTGGGGTGGCCCACCCTGCCATCCCTGGCAGACTGGACCGAAACCGTCCGAGACGGCTGCAACCTCGCGGTTGCGACAACCCGTCCTGAGTTGACGGTTTCCATCTTGCTCCCGTGCCCCGGGCTTGTCTGTCAGCATCCGCTTACTTGTGATGTAAGAATTTTCCTACACGAACCCGTAAAGCCCATGAAAGCCCTGATTCAGCGGGTCAGCCGCGCGGCTGTCGACATCGAAGGGGAGCGGGTGGCCGCCATCGACGCCGGCCTGCTCGCCCTGATCGGCATGGCGCCGCAGGATGGCCCGGAGCAGCAGCGCCGCATGCTGGAGAAGCTGCTGAACTGTCGCGTGTTCCCGGATGAACTGGGGCGCATGAACCGCTCATTGCGCGACTGTGGTGGGGGGCTGCTGCTGGTGCCGAATTTCACCCTGATGGCGGACACCCGCAAGGGTCACCGGCCGGGTTTCGGCGGCGGCGCGCCGCCGGATCAGGCGCGCGCCCTGTTCGCCGAGCTGTGCGAGATGGCGGCCGCCCAGGGCCTGCCTTTCGGTCAGGGGGTCTTCGGCGCGGACATGCAGGTCAGCCTGGTCAATGACGGACCGGTGACGCTGCTGCTGGAAGTCTAGCGGGTCCGGAGGCCGGCCGGATCAGGCAGCGGGCAGGCTGCCCAGCTGTTTGGTCAGGCGCAGGCGCTTCTTGGCCTGCCAGCGATCCATGCCCTGTTCCAGATTGGCCGGGGTGCTGGTGCAGGCCTTGTGACCCTTGCTGGTCAGAATCACGGTTTCCTGCGGCCGGGTGGTGGTGCGGACTTCACCGCGCCGGATCAGGATCTCCAGCGCATACAGCAGATCGGAGCGGGTCAGGCCCATTTCCGCCCAGTGGCGCATGATCAGGTCGTAACTCAGCTTGCCTTCCGGGCGCAGACGATGGTGTTCGAACAGGCCGAGCATGCAATAGCGCAGCACGTTGTCATTCAGGCTGTCGTTGCGGGTGCGAAACACCTGGGCATGGGCCAGTTGATGTTCCGTGTCGTTGCGGCTGGCAGGGGCCGCTGCAGGCGCCGCTGAGACCTCGGGCGCCTCGCGGCGCCGCGGCGGCGCGGGCGGGGCCAGTGGCTGCTGGGGTGGCAAGGCCCGGGTGGCCAGGCTGGCCGGCGCTGGCGCCGGACGGCGGGGCGCCGGCATGGGTTTGGCGGGAGACACCCGTTTGGGCTGTTCCGTGCTGGCGCGAAAGCCGGCGTGGGTCAGCTGGATGGCGGGACCGGCGGTGCCGTGTACGGTGCGGGCATAGCCCAGGCGCTTCAGCTCGCTCATCGCATGGCCGAAATCCTCGGCCGCCTGACCGGATTCGGTCCAGGACACACGCAATGCGCTGACGCGCAATTCGTCGCCGATGAACATTTGCCGGGCCTGCAAAAGCTGCAACACGGTCCGGACGGCAGGGCTCAGGCTGGCCGACATGTGTACTCCTCGATCGGGATTCTCCTCAATGGCCCGGATGCTGCATGGGCGGCCGTGAGGAAAGCGTGAAACGCGCTGCGACCTAGGACAATGCAGGTGGACGGAGTATCCTATGCCTCCTTTCGTACGCCGTGATGCAGATGTCTTCCCGCCAAGCCAAGGTGGTGCGCAATACCCGCGAGACCCAGATTCAGGTCGAGCTCGAGCTCGACGGGAGCGGGCAGGCGGCACTGGGTACGGGGATCCCCTTCTTCGACCACATGCTCGATCAGGTGGTGCGCCACGGCGCCCTGGATCTGCGCATTGCGGCCCAAGGGGATCTGGAAATTGACGATCACCACACCGTCGAGGATGTCGGCATCACCCTGGGCCAGGCTTTCGCCCAGGCGGTGGGCGACAAGGCCGGCATCCAGCGCTACGGCCATGCCTACGTGCCGCTGGACGAGGCCCTGTCGCGGGTCGTGCTGGACCTGTCCGGACGCCCCGGGCTGTTTTACCGGGTGGACTATCCGCGCGCCCGCATCGGCCAGTTCGATGTCGACCTGCTGCGCGAATTCTTCCAGGGCTTCGTCAATCATGCCCAGGTCACCCTGCATATCGACTGCCTGCAGGGCAGCAATGCCCACCATGTCGCGGAAACCGTGTTCAAGGCATTTGGCCGCGCGCTGCGCGCCGCCTGCACGCCGGATCCGCGCATGGGCGGGATACCCTCCACCAAAGGGGCGCTCTAGGCGCTGAGACTGCCGTGTCAACCATAGGCGTCATCGATTACGGGATGGGCAATCTGCACTCGCTGTCCGGCGCGCTGTCGCGGGCTGCAGGCGAGTCGCGGATCGAAGTCAGCTACGACCCCGACAAGCTGCGCAAGGCCGACCGACTGGTGCTCCCGGGCGTGGGCGGCGTGCGTCAGTGCATGACCGAACTGCACCGGCTGGAGCTGAACGAGTTCGTCCAGGAAATGGTCGGCGAGGTGCCGCTGCTGGGCATTTGCCTGGGCATGCAGGTGCTGCTGGATTTCTCGGAAGAGAACAACGGGGTCGATGCCCTGGGCGTGTTCCCGGGGGAGGTGCGACGTTTCGCGCCGATGAGCCGTGGCAGCGAGCGGCGCAAGATTCCTCACATGGGCTGGAACCGGGTCAGTTTCAGCCGCGATCACCCCTTGCTGCGCAACGTCGAACCAGAGGCCTGGTTCTACTTCGTGCACAGCTACTATGCCCGGCCCCTGAACGAGGATCACGTGCTGGGCACGACCGAATATTTTGGCGAGCGCTTCTGTTCCATGCTGCTGCGCAAGGGGGTGTTCGCCGCGCAATTCCATCCCGAGAAGAGCCAGTCTTCCGGGATGCAGCTGCTGGTCAATTTTGCGAACTGGGATGGCGAAGCCTGATGCTTTTGATACCCGCGATTGATATCAAGGACGGCAAGTGCGTCCGCCTGCGGCAGGGCCGCATGGACGATGTGACCGTGTTCTCCGAGGATCCCGCCGAGGTGGCTGCCCGCTGGGTCGAGCAGGGCGCCCGCCGCATCCACGTGGTGGATCTGGACGGCGCCATCAACGGCGAGCCGACCAATGCCGCCGTGGTGCGGCGCATCTGCGAGGCCGCCGATGGCGTGCCGGTGCAGGTGGGTGGCGGCATCCGCGACGAGGAAACGGTGGAAACCTACCTGGATTCCGGCGTGCAGTATGTGGTGCTGGGCACCCGTGCGGTGACCGCACCGCACTTCGTCGGCGATCTGTGCGTGGAGTTCCCCAGCCACATCATCGTCGGTCTGGACGCCAAGGACGGCAAGGTGGCGATCGATGGCTGGTCGAAGCTGTCCCAGCATGACGTGATCGATCTCGCGCAACACTTCGAGAGTGACGGGGTCGAAGCCATCATCTACACCGACATCAGCAAGGACGGCATGATGCAGGGCATCGGCCTGGACTCGACCCGGGCACTGGCCCGCCAGATCGCGATTCCGGTGATCCTGTCCGGCGGCGTCAGCCGCATGCAGGACATCGATGCGATCTGTGGCCTGGAAGAGGATGGCGTGATGGGGGCCATCATCGGTCGCGCCCTGTACGAGGGCGATCTGGACCTGAAGCTCTGTCAGGCCCGGGTCGACGAGCTGAACCCCCGGTAGCCGACGACATGCCCCTGGCCAAGCGCATCATCCCCTGCCTGGACATCGACCGCGGTCGCGTGGTCAAGGGCGTGAAATTCCTCGAGATCCGCGATGCCGGCGACCCGGTGGAAGTGGCCCGACGCTACGATGCCCAGCAGGCCGACGAACTGGTCTTCCTGGATATCACCGCCAGCTCGGAGGCGCGCGAAACCCTGTTTCCCATCGTCGAGCAGGTGGCCAGCGAGATCACCATTCCGCTGACCGTGGGCGGCGGCGTCCGCAGCTGCAATGATGTGCGCCGGCTGCTGCGCTGCGGCGCCGACAAGGTCTCGATCAATACCGCGGCGGTGGCCGAGCCGCAGCTGGTTGCCGACGCCGCGGATCGCTTCGGCCGCCAGTGCATCGTCGTCGCCATCGACGCCAAACGGGTGACCAAGCGCAAGGAAGCGCCGGGCTGGCACGTGTTCACCCATGGTGGCCGCAAGGACACCGGCCTGGACGCGGTCGAGTGGGCGGTGAAGATGGTCGAAATGGGGGCCGGCGAACTGCTGCTGACCAGCATGGACCGGGACGGCACCAAGGAAGGTTTCGATCTGGAGCTGACCCGTGCCATCGCGGACGCGGTGGAAGTGCCGGTGATCGCCTCGGGCGGGGTCGGCAAGCTGGAACATCTGGAAGCCGGGCTGAAGGAGGGCGGCGCCGATGCGGTGCTGGCCGCCTCCATCTTCCACTACGGCGAGTACACGGTGAATGACGCCAAGCGCTACCTGGCCGAGTGTGGCATCGAGGTGCGCCTGTGAGGTCCCCCGACGGCGCCGGCCTGCTCCAGGCCGTGCGCTTCAATGAGCAGGGCCTGGTCGCGGCCATCCTGCAGGATCGCATCGATGGCACCGTGCTGATGCAGGCCTGGATGAACGCCGAGGCGCTGGAACAGACGCTGGCGTCCGGGGTGGCCACTTTCTGGTCACGCTCGCGCGGCCAGCTCTGGGTCAAGGGCGAGACCTCCGGCAACACCCAGCGGGTCCATGAGATCCGACTGGACTGCGATGGGGATGCCCTGCTGCTGCTGGTCGACCCGGCCGGCCCGGCCTGTCATACGGGTGCAACAAGCTGCTTCTATCGTCGTGCGGCTGAGTCGGCCTGGGAACAGGCCGGCCCGCCCGCGGGCGGCACCCTGCCGGCGCTGGCCCAGCTGCTGGAACAGCGCAAGACCGCCGCGGCGGACAGTTCCTACGCCGCCAGTCTGTATGCCAAAGGGCGCGAGAAAATCCTGCAGAAGCTGGGCGAGGAGGCGGTGGAAACCATCCTGGCCGGGCATGGCGAGGCGCAGGACAAACTGGTTTACGAAATGGCGGACCTGTGGTTCCACGCCCTGGTCCTGCTGGCTGATGCCGGACTGTCGCCGCGAGACGTTCAGGCCGAGCTGGCCCGGCGCGAGGGCGTTTCCGGGCTGGCCGAAAAGGCGGCACGCGGGCAGTCGGCCTGAGATTAGGAGAGCGAAAATGGGATTGGGTGGCATCAGTATCTGGCAACTTCTCATCGTCCTGGCGATCGTGGTGCTGCTGTTCGGCACCAAGAAGCTGCGCAATATCGGCGGTGATCTGGGCTCGGCGGTGAAAAGTTTCAAGTCGGCGGTCAAGGAAGGCGAAGCCGAGAAATTCGAGGCCGACCCGCCTGCCCTGGATCAGGATGACGCCCAGCGCACCGCGCAGGGAGCCAGCCAGAGCAAGGATGAGCAGAAGTCCTCCTGAGTTGGCCGCGGCCTGAACCATGTTCGATGTCGGCTTTTCCGAACTGCTGCTGCTGGCCATCATTGGCCTGCTGGTGCTCGGGCCCGAACGCCTGCCGCGGGTGGCGCGCACGGTTGGTCAGTGGGCCGGTCGCGCGCGCAGCTACGTGCGGCAGATGAGCACCGAACTGGAGCGCGAAGTGCAGCGCGCCGAAGTGCGCCAGCACATCGAGGAATCCCGGCGCATTCTCAATGAACGGGTGGATCTCGACGGCAAGAGCCAGGGCGATGGCCCTGAACGCTGAGCCCGGGGAGGAGAAGCTCGCCGAGGCGCCGCTGATCAGCCACCTGCTGGAACTGCGCGACCGCCTGCTGCGCATCGTGCTCGGGGTGCTGGTCTGCCTGCTGCCCATGCTGCCCTTCGCGCAGGAGATCTTCGCCCTGCTGGCGGCGCCGCTGAGTGCGAACCTGCCGGAAGGCGCCAGCATGATCGCGACCGAGGTCGCCTCGCCCTTCCTGACCCCGTTCAAGGTCGCCCTGCTGCTGGCCATCGTGGTCTCGATTCCCTGGAGCCTGTATCAGGTCTGGGCCTTTGTCGCACCCGGCCTGTACCAGCATGAGCGCCGCTTCGCCCTGCCGCTGGTGGCCTCGAGTTCGGTGCTGTTCTACCTCGGCATGGCCTTCGCCTATTTCGTCGTCTTCCCGCTGGTGTTCCGCTTCTTCATCGGCGCGGCGCCGGAAGGCGTCGCGGTGATGACCGACATCGGGCGCTACCTCGACTTCGTGATCACCCTGTTCCTGGCCTTCGGCGCAGCCTTCGAAGTGCCGGTGGCCATCGTGCTGATGGTGCGCATGGGCATGACCACGCCGGGGGCGCTGCGGGAAAAACGCGCCTACGTGCTGGTCGGCGCCTTCACCGTCGGCATGCTGCTGACCCCGCCGGATGTGATTTCGCAGACCCTGCTGGCTCTGCCGGTCTACGCCCTGTACGAGCTGGGCATCCTGGCCGCGGCGATCATGGTGCCGGGCAGTCGCGAGGTCGACGCCCAGCGCCGGGGCGAGTCGCCCTGAGCGCAGTGACCTGGCCGGTGCCCGACGCCTAGGTGCCGGCGGCGAGGCTGGCGTGCACCGGCGCGGTGTCCGGCATCTGGCCGGTCCAGTGCGCGAAGGACAGCGCGGCCTGCTCGACCAGCATGCCCAGGCCCTCGTGCGCGGCCGCGGCGCCTTCGGCGCGGGCCCAGTGCAGGAAGGGAGCGGCGGCCGGGCCGTAGCTGAGGTCATAGGCCACCCCGCCAGGGGCGAACAGAGCGTGTGGGAGCAGCGGCGCCGCGCCCTTGTGGCCGGCCGCCGTGGCGTTGATCAGCAGGTCGAAGCGGTCGCCCTTGAGCGCCATGTTGGCGGCGAAACGCAGCGGCCCCGGGCCGGCGAATGCCGGCGCCAGCGCTTCCAGTTTCAGCGGATTGCGGTGGCTCCAGACCAGCTCGGCCGGTCCGGCCGCCAGCAGTGGCCGGATCAGCCCGCAGGCGGCGCCCCCGGCGCCGATCACGCCGATCCGCGCGCCGGCCAGTTCTATGCCCAGGCGCTGCAGATCGCGGACGCAGCCGGCGCCGTCGGTGGTCTCGCCGTGCAGGCTGCCGTCAGGGCGCGGAATCAGCGTGTTGACCGCGCGCGCCTGCTGCGCCGCATCGGACAGGCTGGCGCAGCTGTCCAGGGCCGTGGCCTTGTGCGGCACGGTCACATTCATGCCCTGGCCGCCGTCGGCGAAGAACCCGGCCACGGTGGCGGCCACCTCGGCCGGGGCGCATTCGATCAGGCGGTAGTCGACGCTCTGGCCGAACTGCGCGGCGAAGGCCTGGTGGATGGCCGGCGAGCGGCTGTGTGCCACCGGCTGGCCGATCAGGGCGAAGCGCCAGTTCATGCGAGTTCCGGGTAGTAGCGTTGATGCATCTGCTGACAGTAGGTCACCAGGTTGCCGTGCCGCTCGACCAGCGGCCGCAGCGGGGTGTCGAGCTGGGCGAGCAGCACCTGGGCCAGGAAGCCATAGGCCGTGGCGTCGATATTGGCGGGCTGGTAGCCGCCGAAGTAGGGCTTCTCGCCCAGTGCGTCGCTGAGCGCCCGCATGTCCTCGGCGAAGCGGCGCTGCAGTTCCTCCGGGCTGTGCCGGCTGAGGCCGTGGCCATGCGCGTCGCGGCGCAGCTGACGGCGGACCAGCGCCGGCACGATGCTGCGCAGCAGTCCGTTCATGTCGGCGAAAAAGCTTTCGATGATCTTGTCCCAGTTGCTGTCGTCCAGCCAGCGAAAATAGATCATGGCCCAGTAACTGTGCTCCTCCAGCATGCGCTGCAGCGCATGAGCCAGGGCCCGTTCACCGGGGTTCAGCTGGGCGTTCAGCTTGATCTTGCAGGCCTTTTCCAGATAGGCGATGGCGCAGCTGCTGTCGGCCACCTTGTTGCCCTCGTGCTCGATCACCGGCAGCTTGCCCAGCGGTGACTTGCGCGGGTCGGGCGTGATCACGCTCTCGTACTCGAGGCCGGCGATGCGCAGCCAGGTCTCCAGCTTGAGGCAGAAGGGGCTGGCGTTGGCCAGGCCCAGGGCGGGGGCGAACTGATAGAGTCGGATCATGAGGATTGCAGCCAGCGCGCGGCCTGCGGCGCGTAGTAGGTCAGGATGCCGTCAGCGCCGGCCCGTTTCATGGCGAGCAGGCATTCCAGCACGGCCTTTTTCTCGTCCAGGGCACCGGCCGCGGCGGCGCAGGCCAGCATCGCGTACTCGCCACTGACCTGATACACGAAGGTGGGCGCGCCGAAACGCTGCTTCACCTGGCAGACGATGTCCAGATAGGGCAGGCCCGGCTTGATCATGACCCCGTCCGCGCCCTCGGCCAGGTCCAGCTCGACCTCGCGCAGGGCCTCGTCCGCATTGGCCGGGTCCATCTGGTAGCTGTACTTGTTGCCACCGCCCAGACTGGCGGAAGAACCGACCGCATCGCGGAAGGGGCCGTACAGATCGGAGGCGTACTTCGCCGCGTAGGACAGGATCACCGTATTGTGCTGGCGGTCCCGTTCCAGCACTTCGCGAATCGCACGGATGCGACCGTCCATCATGTCCGAAGGCGCCACCACGTCGGCGCCGGCGCGGGCATGGACCAGGGCCTGACGCGCCAGGATCCCCACGGTCGGGTCATTCAGCACATAACCGGATTCGTCGATCAGGCCGTCCTGGCCGTGGCTGGTGTAGGGGTCGAGCGCGATGTCCGTCATCACGATCAGGTCCGGACAGGCCTGCTTGATCGCGCGTATGCTGCGCGGCACCAGGCCATTGGGGTTCAGCGCCTCGGCCGCATCCTCGCTTTTCAGTGCGGCATCGATGACCGGGAACAGGACCAGGGCGGGGATGCCCAGCGCCACCGCCTCCTGGGCGGTCTCGATGAGGGCGTCCGGGCCCAGACGATCCACGCCCGGCAGGGCATCGACCGGCTCGCGCCCGGATTCCTCGCGGATGAACACGGGCCAGATCAGGTCATCCACCCGGAGGTGGTTTTCTCGGACCAGCCGGCGGCCGGCCGCGGTGGCGCGCCAGCGGCGCAGGCGGGTGGCGGGGAATCCCATGGTCTCGGTCAGCAATGCGGGGGGCGCATAGTCTAGCAGTGTGGCGACGCGGCGCCGTTGCCCGGGCGCCGCG
>JBFJTN010000038.1:0-19738 GCA_041625325.1 Oceanococcus sp.
CTCGCCAGCGGGGTCAATCCGCCAGGACGGCGGATTGAGGCTCAAACGCGACAGGACGTCGCGTCTGAGCCGACCCTGCTGGCGGGCGTGGCCGCAGGGGACCGCGAAGCGGCGCGGGGGACAGCGCCCGGAACAGGCGGCAGGGCCCGGCGTGAGCTCTCATGGAGAGCTTTCGGCAGCAGGACGAACCCAGCCGCCGCCGTTCTCCCCCAATGAACCCAGGGGGCGGTGCAGAGCGTCTCGCAGTGAGAGGAAGGTCCGCCAAGGGACAATCAGGGAACTTCGAATCCCGCCTCGCGTAGCAAGCCGGCAGTGGCGATCAGGGGCAGCCCGATCAGGGCGGTGGGGTCCTTGCTGGAAATGGACTGGAACAGGGCGATGCCTAGGCCTTCGGACCTGAAGCTGCCGGCGCACCCGAGGACATCCTCGCGATCGAGGTAGCGCTCGATGCTGGGGCTGTCCAGGCTGCGGAACTGCACTTCGGTGACGTCCCGGGCCTCCCAGCGTCGATCGTCGCACTGCAGGCAGACCGCCGTATGGAACAGGGCGCGCCGGCCGGAGAGCAGGGCGAGCTGTTCTGCCGCGCGTTCGCGGGTCCCGGGCTTGCCCAGCGCCGCGTCTTCGAAGGCGCAGAGCTGATCGGAGGCCAGCACCCATGACCCGGGATATTGCGCGCCGATGGTCTGCGCCTTGATTCGCGACAGGCGGGCCGTGGCATCGGCCACGGATTCGCCTGGCTGCAGGGATTCGTCGATGTCCGGGCTGAGACAGGCGAAGGGCAGTCCCAGCCTCTGCAGCAGCTCGCGGCGGAAGGGTGACGACGACGCCAGGATCAGTTCGGTGCCCGCGGGAAGGGTGGAATTCATTGACTTTTCTACACAAATCTCTAGAATCCGCGCGCCATGCGCGATCAATTGCCAGCCTGGCTCGATGTCCATCGCTTAGCGCCCGGATTTGAGCTGGAAGGTTCGCTGCGTCTCACCGGCCTGGACGACTGGCCTGCCGGTGAAAGCAGTGTCGCTCTGCGGCTGGAAGTCGCGCAAGCCTCCTCAGGGCGCTTGCAGCTTGTCGGCCAACTGAGCGGGCAGGCGGAGCTGGAATGCCAGCGCTGCCTGCAGGCCATGCCCTATGAATGGGAGAGCGATTTCCGGCTGGAGTTGGTCGACAGTGAAGCGTCGGCACAGCGCGTGGACAATGAGGTGGACGTGTATGTCGCCGAACAAGGGCGAGTCCGCCTGCACGATCTGGTGCGCGAGGAGTCGGTTCTGGCCCTGCCGATGATGCCGCGTCATCCCGAGGGGAGCTGTCAGCCCCCGGGGCAGACAAGTATTGATTGAACAAGCCCGGTGCCGACCCTGCGGTCGGTGCCGTATTTGCAGAGAAAGGAGTCGGCCATGGCCGTACAACAGAACCGTAAGACCCGTTCCAAGCGTGACATGCGCCGTTCCCACGATGCGCTGTCCGCGCCGACCCTGTCGGAAGATTCGACCAGCGGTGAATTGCATCGTCGTCATCACGTGACCAAGGACGGTTTCTACCGTGGCCGTCGCGTGATCAGCGAAGCCCCTGCGGCCGACGGCGAAGAATAATTCGCCCATGATCATCGCGCTGGACGCGATGAGCGGTGACCACGGCGTTGCGGTCACCGTACCGGCAGCACGCCGGGCCCTGGACCGAGAACCTGATCTTCGGCTGACCCTGGTGGGGCGGCCGGATGTGCTGTGTCCGAGTCTGGAAGCCCACGGGCTGGCCGACAATCCGCGGGTCTCCGTGCAGGAGGCCAGCGAGATCGTCGGCATGGACGAGGAACCGGCCAGGGCATTGCGCGGGAAGAAGGACTCGTCCATGCGCGTGGCCATCGATCTGGTGCGCGCCGGTGAGGCGCAGGCCTGCGTCAGCGCGGGCAATACCGGTGCCCTGATGGCCACCGCGCGCTTTGTGCTGAAAATGCTGCCTGGCGTGGATCGGCCGGCCATCGTGTCCGCGATCCCCTCGCGCCGGGGGCACACCCACATGCTGGATCTGGGCGCCAATGCCGAATGCACGCCCGAGCAGCTCTATCAGTTTGCCGTGATGGGATCCGTGCTGGTGCGCGCGGTTGGCGAAGTGGAACAGCCCCGTATCGGTCTGCTCAACATCGGTTCCGAGGACATCAAGGGCACTTCGGCGATCAAGGCCGCCGCCGGGCTGATCGGTGCCAGTGACCTCAGCTATGCCGGCTATGTGGAAGGCAATGACATCTTTCTGGGTGACGTCGATGTGGTTGTCTGCGACGGTTTTTCGGGCAATGTCGCGCTGAAGAGCGCCGAGGGCATTGCCCGGCTGATCGCCGATTTTCTGGGCGAGGAGTATCGGCGCACACCATTGACCCGGCTGGCTGCGCTGATGTCCGCGGGCGTGCTGTCGCGCTTCCGCCGGCGAGTCGATCCCTCGGCCCACAATGGCGCCAGCCTGCTCGGTCTCAACGGCATCGTGGTGAAATCGCATGGCAGCGCCGATGTGGCCGCCTTCGCCAATGCGGTGCATATCGCGGCGCTGGAATGCCGCAAGGGCATGACCGACCGGATCCGCCAGGGCGTGGCGGCCCATCTGGTGAGTCCGGCGGCCTGAAGTCGCCGGGGCCGGGGAACTGCCGGCCCTATTGCACCAGCTGGTTCATGTCGAAGATCGGCAGCATGATCGCGAGCACGATGGTCAGCACGATGCCCGCCATCATCAGGATCAGCGCCGGGCCCAGCACCCCCATGATGGCGGAGATGATGGTGTCGACTTCCAGCTCCTGATTGTGCGCGGCGCGTTCCAGCATGTCATCCAGCTGGCCGGAGGCCTCGCCGTTGGCGATCAGGTTCAGGGTGATCGGCGGGAACAGCCGGCCGGCCGCCAGCGAGCGATGGATGGTCGCGCCTTCGCGCACTTTCACGGCGGCCGATTCGATCAGCTCCCGCATGGGCAGGTTCTGCACCACCTGGGCACAGATCTGCAGGGCATCGAGGATCGGAACCCCGCTGGATACCAGGATGCTGAAAGTCCGGGTGAACCGCCCCGCGTTGACGCCGCGAATCAGGCGTCCGAACAGGGGCAGGCGCAGTTGTGTGCGGTGCCAGCGTCGCTTCATCGCCGGCCGCCGCAGCAGCAGCTGCCAGCCCACGATCAGCGCGCCCAGCATGACCAGCAGCAGCACGTAGTGGTCGCGCAGGAAATCACTGGAGGCGATCAGTCCCTTGGTCAGCGGCGGCAGATCCGCATCCAGGCTGTCGAACACGCCGACCACCTGGGGCACCACGTTGGCCAGCAGGAAGGCGACGATGGCGACGGAAGCCAGGACCAGGATGATGGGGTAGGAGAGCGCGGCGAAGATCTTCTTCTGCAGCTCGTTGCGCTTCTCCACGTAGTCGGCCAAGCGTTCCAGCACGGTGTCCAGATGTCCGGACTGCTCCCCCGCTTCCACCGTGGCGCAGTAGAGATGGTTGAAGACCTGCGGGAACTCGCGCAGGGCGCTGGCCAGCGTGTGGCCTTCCACCACCCGTGCCCTCACCCCCATCACGATCCCCTGGGTGCGGCGCGCCTCGACCTGCTGGGCCACGGTGTGCAGGGCTTCCTCCAGCGGCAGGCCGGAACGCAGCAGGGTGGCGAGCTGGCGGGTGACCAGGGCCAGATCCGTGCCGGACAGGCCGCGGGCCAGGCTGAATCCGCCGGCGCGGCGTTCGCGCTGCTCGACTTCCTCCACCTCCAGCGGGGTCAGGCCGCGGTCACGCAGGGCGGCCCGCACCATGCGCGGCGTATCGCCCTCCAGCAAGCCCTTTTTCTTGCGCCCCCTGGCGTCCAGGGCGACGTAGCTGTAAGCCCCCATGTGCCGGCCTAGTCTTCGCGGGTCACGCGCACGACCTCTTCGATCGTGGTGACACCTTCCAGAATCTTGGCCCGACCTTCGGCGCGCAGGCTGGGGAAGCGCTTGCGGGCGTGTGCCTCCATGGCCTGCTCGGAGACGCCGTCATGGATCATGGTGCGCAGCGCATCATCGACCGCGACCACCTCCTGGATGCCGATACGGCCGGTGTAGCCGCTCTGGCGGCACTTGTCGCAGGCCCGCGCATGGTAGATCTGCGGTGGATTGTCAGCCGGGATGTCCAGCAGGGCGCACTCGGCGGCATCGGGGGTGTAGGGTTCACGGCAGTGGCGGCACAGGGTGCGGACCAGGCGCTGCGCGATGAGGCCGATCAGGCTGGAGGCCAGCAGGAAGGGCTCCACACCCATGTCGCGCAGGCGCGAGACCGCGCCGATTGCGGTATTGGTGTGCAGGGTGGACAGCACCAGATGGCCGGTGAGCGAGGCCTGAACGGCGATCTCGGCGGTTTCCAGGTCACGGATTTCGCCGACCATCACCACGTCCGGGTCCTGTCGCAGGATGGCGCGCAGGCCGCGGGCGAAGCTCATGTCGACCTTGGTGTTCACCTGGGTCTGGCCGATGCCGTCCAGGTAATACTCGATCGGATCCTCCACCGTGAGGATGTTGCGGCTGGTGTCGTTGAGGCTGGCCAGGGCCGCGTACAGGGTGGTGGTCTTGCCCGAGCCGGTGGGGCCGGTGACCAGGATGATGCCGTGCGGCTTGGCGATGAGATTCTTCATCACCTGCAACTGGATCGGCTCCATGCCCAGATGGGTGAGATCCAGCCGCCCGGCCTGCTTGTCCAGCAGACGCAGGACCACGCGCTCGCCGTGACCGGAAGGTATCGTCGACACGCGCACGTCCACCGGTCGACCGGCAATCTTGATCGAGATGCGGCCATCCTGGGGCAGGCGCTTCTCCGCGATGTCCAGACGGGCCATCACCTTGATGCGCGAGACGATCAGCGGGGTCAGGGCGCGCGAGGGGGTGAGCACCTCGCGCAGCACGCCATCGACGCGGAAGCGCACGACCAGCCGGTTCTCGAAGGGCTCGATGTGGATGTCCGAGGCATTGTCCTTGATCGCCTCGGACAACATGGCGTTGATCAGGCGAATGATCGGCGCGTCGTCATCGGACTCAAGCAGGTCCTGCGGCTCGGACAGGGCCTCGGCCGCGCTGGACAGGTCGGTGTCCTCGTCCAGGCCCTGCATCGCCTGCATGGCGGCGCTGGAATTGTTCTCGTAGCGCTGCTGCAGCGCGCGGTCAAACTCCTCCAGGCTGAGCTGACGCAGCCGGATCGGGCGTTGCAGGTAGCGGCGCATCTCGATCAGGGCTTCGCGCGACACGCCGGGGCGGGTCAGCAGTTCCACCGTCTGATCCTCTTCCAGCGCACCCACCAGCACGCCGGTGCGCTTGGCGAAGGCGAAGGGTGGCAGGCGCAATGTCTCTTCCATCAGCGCAGGTGACCGCGCACGCGCATGCGCCGGGCCTCGGCTTCCTCCGAGATGACCGGTTCGGTGCTGATCAGCGGCTTGGTCGCGGGCTGCTGCGCCGCCTGCGCGCCGTTGTCCTGCGAATGCTCCGCGGCAGTGGCGCTGGCTTCCGTCGCAGCCACCGGTTCGGCGCTGGCCGGCTGAGCCGGCTCAGCCTGCGCGGCGGGCGCCGCGCTGTTCCCGGGCGGGTTGGTGTGGGGCGCCGGCAGCTCCTCCAGCTGGGGCCCCTGCGGCCGGCTGATCAGGCTCCAGCGGCTGCCCAGGGCCTCGCCCTGCAGATGGCGCATGCGGTTGTACTTCTTGTGCGTGTAGTAGTCCGAGGTGGCGCGGTCGCGCAGGATCTTGGTGCGGATGAAGATCATCAGGTTCTGCTTGCTCTTCGACTGGGTCGAGGAGCGGAACAGGGCGCCGAGCAGCGGGATGTCGCCCAGGATGGGCACCTTCTGTTCGGAGCGGCGCACGTTGTCGTCCATCAGGCCGCCCAGTACCAGGATGTCGCCATCGCCCACCATCACGGTGGTGCTCAGGGTGCGCTTGTTGGTGATCAGGTCGGCGGCGCCCGCACTGCTGCCGGCGATGCTCGAGGATTCCTGATTGATGGTCAGCTTGATCGTGTTGCCTTCGGTGATCTGCGGCGTGATGCCCAGGGTCAGGCCGACATCCTTGCGCTGGATGGTCTGGAAGGGATTGGCCACATTGCTGGTGCCGCCGGTGCTGGTGAAGGAACCGGTCACGAAGGGCACTTCCTGGCCGACCGAGATCTCTGCCTCCTCGTTGTCCATGGTGACCAGCGAAGGGGTCGACAGCACGTTGGTCTCGCCGTCGCCCGCCAGTGCATTGAGCAGCAGGGCAAAGCTGGCCCCTTCGTCCTGGATGCGACCGCCGGCCACATTCAGGCCCTGGCGCAGCAGGCCGGAGGCCTGGGTGAAGTTGCCGGTGGCGGCGGCCAGGGCGCCGGTCAGCACCGAGGTGTCGAAGATGGAAGCCGCGGCGATGCGCTCATCATTGAGCACTGCGGCATCGATGCCCAGCGAGCGTGAAGTGGTCAGGCTGACCTCGGCCAGGATGGCTTCGACCAGGACCTGGGCGCGCCGGATGTCCAGCTGGGCGATCACGCCGCGCAGGCCGCGCATGACCTTGGGCGGGGCGGTGATCACCAGCGCGTTGGTATCCGGATCGGCGACGATGCGGATGCCGGCGACGGCCCCTGCGCCTGCCGGCGCGGCGCCGGCTGCCTTGGCGTCCTTGGCGGCCGAACTGCTCTCCACATAGCCCTCGAGAATCGGCGCCAGCTTCTCGGCGTCGGCATAGGACAGGTAGATCACCTGGGTGTCGCCGTCTTCCTCCAGCGGGATGTCCAGATGCGCGATCAGGGCGCGCAACTGCAGTCGGCGGTCCTTGTCGCCCGCCAGCAGCATGCTGTTGGTGCGCTCGTCGGCCAGCAGGGTCACCGGCTGTTCGCTGGGGTCCTTGTTCTTCTGCTCGGCGTTCAGCAGCTCGGACAGGGTGCGCTGCACGTCGGCGGCGGCGGCGTGGCTGAGGCGGATGAATTCGACCTCGCGGTCGCCGCCCTGATCGATGCGCTGGATGATCTGGGTCAGGCGTTCGGCATTGGCCTTGCGGTCCGAGATGATCAGCATGTTGGACGGCGAGTAGGCCGCGAGGTGACCGTACTGCGGGACCAGAGGCCGCAGGATGGGCACCAGCTGGGCCGCCGGCACGTTCTGGATCTCGATCACCCGGGTGACGATCTCGTCATCGGCCAGGCCCTCGAAATCGAAGTAGCTGCCCCCATCCTGCTTGGCGCCCACTTCGGGCACGATCTTGATCACCGGGCCGGCCGGGACGGCGGCGAAGCCGTGAACCTGCAGCACGGCCAGGAACACGCCGTAGAGTTCATCCGGCGACATGGGGGTGGAGGACAGGACCGTGACCTTGCCCTTGACCCGGGGGTCGACGATGAAATTGCGCCCGGTGATGTCGCCAACCGTGGAGATCAGCGTACTGATGTCGGCGTCCTTGAGATTCAGGGTGGAGCCGATCGGTGCGCCGGGCTTGCTCGGCGCGTTCGTCTGGGCTGTCGCGGGCAGCTGGGGCAGCAGCGCGAGGCCGGCTGCCAGGGCCAGTACGCGCCAGCATGCGGCTCGCGGGGTCGTGCTAGGCATCGCCAGGATCATAGTGGTCTCGTATCAATTGAGTGTGACGCTGAGCGACTGATTCTGGCCGCCGCGTTCGATAGTCAGGTTGAATTGCTGGGCCGAGCTGAGGTCGCTCAGCAACTGCAGGCTGCGGCTGGGGTCATCCAGGGCCACGCCATTGATCGCGGTCACGATATCGCCCGGGCGCAGGCCGGCTTCGCGGAACAGGTCCCGGTTGCGCCCGGGGTAGATGCGGTAGCCCTTCATGGCACCATTCTGGCGCGCGGGCTGCACCCGCAGGTACTGCGAGGCCTTGGTCGGATCGTTGAGCAGCTCGTTGCGGATATTGGTCAGCTTCGCCGCCGTGCTGCTGTCCAGCACCCGGGCGGCGGAATCCGCTTCTCCCTTGTAGCCGGAGGCCGCCGAGCTGTATTCCGCCAGTGCGGTGCTGGGCGCATCCTTTTCCAGACGCAGGGTTTCCAGACGGCCGCCGCGGCGCAGCAGCACCCGATCGGTGAAGATGGCGTGCAGGCTGGCGCCGCCGGGCACCGACTGGCCCAGGGCGTAAGACTCCAGATCGCCGTTGCTGGCTTCGATCATGGCCCGCGACAGGCGCTCCTCCTCCATCTCGATGATGCCGCGCAGCTTCAGGCGCAGATTGGTATCCGGCGCCTCGACGGTCGCGACCACCGGCGCTTCCTGGGCCTTGTACTGGCCGAACAGGCGGGCGGCGAGCAATGGCTGGATATTCAGGCCGGCCTGTTGCGCCGGAGCGCTGGCCGACTGGTCCGCGCTGGCCGGACGCGGCACCCAGCCGCCCTGGTCGGGCATCGGCACCAGTTGCCAGATCAGGCGGGAGGCTTCCAGACCGAGCAGGACGGTGAACAGCAGCGCGGCCGCGGCAGGCAGCACTTTCTGCAGGCGCTCGGGAGAGACGGGAAGGGAAGGGATCTGCACGAATCGTCAGGCGGGGCTAAACCACACATGATACTGGTCTTGCCCGGGGCAAGGCCAGATTGGTGCATGACGCGCACCCGGCAGCGGGCACCGGGAAGGCGTCATCCTGAACGGCGCATGGCGTCGGGTCCTGACATTCCTCGCGGGATGAGCGTTAAGATGGTGACGGGGCCAGGTTGCGGGGGCATGAGTGCACACTCTGATTCGAATTCTGCTGACGAGTTTCATCCTGGTGCTGTTTCTGCTGCACCTGAATGGTTTCTGGACCATCGGCGTGATCGAACAGCTGGAACGGATCAGCTATGACACCCGGGTGCGTCTGTCGCTGACCCAGGACATTGATGATCGGGTGGTGATCATCGACATCGACGAGAAATCGACCACCGCGGAGGGCCAGTGGCCCTGGCCGCGGCGCAAGCTGGCCAAGCTGGTCGACACCCTGTACGAGGTCTATCAGGTCCGCGTACTGGGTCTGGATACGGTGATGCCCGAGCCGGACGGTCACTCCTTCGTGCCGCTGCTGGAAGAACTGGCGGGCGAGAGCGGTCAGGCGGACAGCCAGGCAGTCCGTCGCTGGCTGGAGCAGCGCCGCGATGACTGGGACGATGACGCGATCTTCGCCGCCAGCCTGATGAAGCACCAGCCGGTGCTGGGCTACGTCTTCAAGGGGGCCTTCGACCAGAGCGTCGCGCTGGGCAGCATTCCCGCGCCCCTGTTCGCCCAGGAAAAGGAAATGCCGGCCATTTACGTGCGGGCGAAGAGCTATACCGGAAACCTGCCGCTGCTGCAGTCGGCCAGCCCCTACGGCGGTTTCTTCGACAATCCCACCCTGGATTCGGATGGCGTGTTCCGCCGTGTGCCCCTGCTGCAGAGCTACGACGATGCCGTCTATGGCTCCTTGGCCCTGATCACCCTGTGGCGCGCGCTGGGCGGGCCGGAGCTGATCCTGGATTACGATTCCGGCGGCGGGCCGCGCACGCCCTTGAACCTGGAAACGCTGGAAGTCGGCGATGTTTCGGTGCCGGTGGACGAGAATGTCGCGATCCTGGTGCCGTACCGCGGGCGGCAGGGCAGCTTCCGCTATTACTCGGTCACCGACATCCTCCATCAGCGGGTGGATCCGGCCGAGCTGAAGGACAAGATCGCGCTGCTCGGCACCAGCGCGCCCGGACTGCGGGATGTGCGCACCACGCCGGTGGGACAGTCCTTCAACGGGGTGGAGGTCCACGCGAATCTGATCTCGGGCATGCTGGACGGGCGGATCAAGGCCAAGGTGCCCTATCTGGTGGGGATCGAGACCACCCTGCTGCTGATCATCAGCCTGCTGCTGACCTTTGTCTTCCCGCGGATTCCGCCGATCTGGGGCACCATCATGGTGGTCGCCCTGGTGCTGGGGCTCACCGGCCTGTCCTTCGGCATGTGGAATGCGGCGGATTTCGTGGTGCCACTGGGCGGCCCGCTGTCCTTCCTGCTGCTGGTCGTCCTGGCCCAGATGACCTATGGCTATTTCATCGAGGCGCGGGCCAAGCGCGAGGTGGCCAGGGTGTTCGGTCAGTACGTGCCACCGGAGCTGGTCTCCGAGATGGCCCAGGACGCCCTGGCCCTGAGCATGCGTTCGGACAGCCGCGAGATGAGCGTGCTGTTCTCGGATGTGCGCGATTTCACCAGCATTTCGGAAAAGCTCTCGCCCGAGGAGCTGACCCAGCTGATGAACGGGTTCCTGACCCCGCTGACCGAAGTCATTCATCGCAAGCGTGGCACCATCGACAAGTACATGGGCGATGCGGTGATGGCCTTCTGGGGCGCGCCGCTGGACGATGAGGAGCACGCCCGCCACGCGCTGGAGGCGGCGCTGGAGATGGTCGAGACCATGAAACTGCTGGGCCAGCAGTTTTCCATCCGCGGCCTGCCCGAGATGAAGATCGGGGTGGGGGTGAACACCGGGGTGATGAGCGTCGGCAACATGGGGTCGCAGTTCCGCATGGCGTACACGGTGCTGGGTGATGCGGTGAATCTGGGGTCCCGGCTGGAGGGCCTGACCAAGCAGTACGGGGTCCAGGTGATCTGCAGTGACAGCACCCGCAAGCTGGTGCAGGACTGGGTCTACCGCGAACTGGACGTGGTCCGGGTCAAGGGCAAGGACGAGCCGGTGGCCATCTTCGAGCCCCTGGGTCTGCGGGCCAATATCAGCGACAGCCTGCGCAAGGAGCTGTCACTTTATCGTCGCGCGCTGCAGGCCTATCGGCACCAGAACTGGAGCGAGGCGGAACTGCAGATCTTCCAGCTGAAAAAGACCAGCGCGCACAAGATCTACGACGTCTATCTCAAGCGTATCGAGATCTTCAAGGCCGAACCGCCCGGGCCGGAATGGGACGGCGTGTTCACCTACAAGACCAAGTAGGCGGCCCGGAACGTCGGCCCCGGGCGGCGGTCAAACTGCCAGGATTTCTGGCATACAATGGGGCCATGGCACAACACGAGACCGAGCAGCAGCGGGGCACGGCCGTCGAGGAGGCCCCGCCAAAACTGCAGCGCCCGCCGCTGTACAAGGTGGTGCTGCTGAACGACGACTACACGCCGATGGACTTCGTGGTCCATATCCTGCAGAAGTTCTTTCGACTGCAGCACGAGGAGGCTGTGAGAGTCATGCTGGAAGTGCATACTCAGGGCGCGGGTGTCGCTGGAACCTACGCCGCCGAAATTGCCGAAACCAAGGTGGCACAGGTGAATCAGTATTCGCGCGAGAACCAGCATCCGCTGATGTGCACGATGGAGAGAGCGTAATGTTGAGTCAGGATCTACAGACGGCGCTGGACGCCGCCTTCAAGTCGGCCAAGGCCGAGGCGCATGATCTGCTCACCGTCGAGCACCTGCTGCTGGCCCTGCTGGACGACGCCAGGCTGGCCGAGGTGCTGCGTGCCGTGGGTGCCCAGCTCGAGCCGCTGGAACAGGGCCTGCGCGATTTCATTCGCGGCAACGTGCAGACCGTGGACGATGTCGGCGAGGGCTACGAAGTGCAGCCGACCCTGGGTTTCCAGCGGGTGCTGCAACGGGCGGTCTACCACGTGCAGTCGTCCGGCAAGAAAGAGGTCACTCCGATCAACGTGCTGGTGGCGATTTTCGCCGAGCGCGACGCACATGCCGTCTACCTGCTGGCGGAGCAGGGGATCAGCCGGCTGGATGTGGTGAATTACATCTCCCATGGCATCGTCAAGGACGGCGAGACGCCGGATACGGGCGAGGCTGCCGAGGACAAGGAAGGTGGCGACAAGGAATCCGCCCTGGCCCAGTACACCCGCAATCTGAATGAGCGGGCGAAGCGGGGCCAGATCGATCCGCTGATCGGTCGCGAGCTGGAACTGGAACGGGTGGTGCAGACCCTGTGCCGCCGGCGCAAGAACAATCCGCTGCTGGTGGGCGAGGCCGGGGTCGGCAAGACCGCCATCGCCGAAGGACTGGCCAAGGCCATCGTCGAGAACAATGTGCCCGAGGTGCTGCTCGGTTCCACCATCTACGCCCTGGACATGGGCGGCCTGGTCGCCGGCACCAAGTACCGGGGGGATTTCGAGAAGCGGCTCAAGGCCGTGCTGAGCGAGCTGGAACGGGATCGCGGTTCCATCCTGTTCATCGACGAGATTCACACCATGATCGGTGCTGGCGCGGCTTCGGGCGGGGTCATGGACGCCTCGAACCTGCTCAAGCCCTCGCTGGCCAGTGGCGAGTTGAAGTGCATCGGTTCCACCACCTATACCGAATTCCGTGGGATTTTCGAGAAGGATCACGCGCTGGCGCGGCGTTTCCAGAAGATCGACGTGCCGGAACCCTCGGTGGCCGAGACCGTGCAGATCCTGCAGGGTCTGAAGAGCCGCTTCGAGGAGCATCACGCGGTACGCTATACCCAGGGTGCGCTGAGCGCGGCGGCCGAGTTGTCGGCCCGCCACATCAATGACCGGCAGCTGCCGGACAAGGCCATCGACGTGATCGACGAGGCCGGGGCCCGGCTGCAGCTGCTGCCGGCCGGCAAGAAGCGCAAGACGGTACAGGTGCGCGACGTCGAGGAGGTGGTGGCGAAGATCGCGCGCATTCCGCCGAAAAGTGTCAGCGCCTCCGACCGTGACGTCCTGCGCACCCTGGATCGTGATCTCAAGCTGGCCATTTTCGGTCAGGACAAGGCGGTGGACAGCCTGTGCAGTGCGATCAAGATGTCGCGCTCCGGTCTCTCCGCACCGGAGCGGCCGATCGGCAGCTTCCTGTTCGCCGGCCCCACCGGGGTGGGCAAGACCGAGGTGACCCGCCAGCTGGCCCGTCATCTGGGCATCGAGCTGATCCGCTTCGACATGTCCGAATACATGGAGCGGCACACGGTCTCGCGCCTGATCGGCGCCCCGCCGGGCTATGTGGGCTTCGACCAGGGTGGTCTGCTCACCGAATCGGTGATCAAGAACCCGCACGCGGTGGTGCTGCTGGACGAGATCGAGAAGGCCCACCCCGAAGTGTTCAACCTGCTGCTGCAGGTGATGGACCACGGCACGCTGACCGACAACAACGGCCGCAAGGCGGATTTCCGCAATGTCATCCTGGTGATGACCACCAATGCCGGGGCGGAAGAACTGGCCAGGCGTTCCATTGGCTTCGCCTCACAGGATCACAGCTCGGACGGTCACGAGGCGATCCGCCGGCTGTTCACCCCCGAATTCCGCAATCGACTGGATGCGATCATCCAGTTCGAGTCCCTGAAGCCGGAGATCGTGCGCCATGTGGTGGACAAGTTCCTGGTCCAGGTCGAGGTCCAGCTCGAAGCCAAGCAGGTGAGCATCGAGTTCGACGAACTCGCGCGCGACTGGCTGGCCGAGCATGGCTACGATGAAACCATGGGGGCGCGTCCGATGGACCGGCTGATCCAGGAGCAGATCAAGCGTCCCCTGGCAGAGGAACTGCTGTTCGGTCAGCTGAGCAAAGGTGGCCGCATTCTGGTCACGGCCAATGACAAGGGCCTGGTGCTCGAATTCGAGGACACCGCCGAGGCCGCCCTGTCCTGACGGCTACTTGCCGCGATAGGTGATGCGTCCCTTGGAAAGATCGTAGGGCGTCAGCTGCACCGTGACCGTGTCGCCGGTCAGGATGCGGATGTAGTGCTTGCGCATGCGCCCGGAGATGTGGGCGGTGACCGTGTGGCCGTTTTCCAGCTGGACACGAAATGTCGTGTTGGGCAGGGTTTCAACCACCTTGCCGTCCATTTCGATGAGATCTTCTTTGGGCATGAATGCTCAGATTGGTGAACAGCCGCGCATTATCGGTGCTTTTGCCACGGGCATCAATCAATCGGTCACGGGATGCCAGCCGTCCCCGATGAAGCGCTGCTGTGGCTGATACTCGGCCTTGTAGCGCATCTTGTCGCAATCCGCGATGAAATAGCCCAGGTACAGCCAGGGCAGATGGGCGGCGCGACAGGCGTCGATCAGGCGCAGGATCACGTAGCGTCCCAGCGAACGACTCGTCTGATCCGGGTCGAAGAAGCTGTATACCGCGGACAGTCCGCTGAGCAACCGGTCCACCACCGCCACCGCGACCAGCCGGCCCTGCGCATCGCGGAACACAAGGTGCTGGGTGGGGCTGTTGTCCGGACTGCACAGGAAGCGCTCGAAACCCTCGGCATCGTCCGGATCCATGTCGCCATCGGCATGGCGGGCGCGCAGGTAGCGCTGATACAGGGTGTAGCGCTCTTCGGTCGCCTGTGCCGCGGACCAGCTGGCGATCAGGTCCTGATTTCGCTGCCAGCAGCGCCGCTGCTGGCGGTTGGGGCGGAATTCATCCACCGCGACCCGGGCGGATTCGCAGGCCGAGCAGGCCGGGCAGCAGGGACGGTAGTAGGTCGGCCCGCTGCGGCGGAAGCCCAGGGCACTGAGCGTCTCCCGCTGGTGGGCGTTGAGCGAGCGCCGCGGGTCCACGAACATGGTGCGCGCCATCTGATCCGGGCGGTAGGCGCAGGCCGAGGGTGCACTGAGGTAGAGGGGCAGGTTGCTCATGCGGCCCAGTGTACTGTGCCGATGAGCGCGTTCGCAGGGCGCCGCCCCGGCCTAATGCGCGGGCTGCCAATGCCGGGGGTCATCGGGCACCGCGATGTCGAATCGCCAGCTGCCCAGCGGGCGCGCCGGACCGGTGGCGGCCTGCTGCAACTGCTGCTGGAACCGCTCGCGCGGCAGGAACTCGGCGCCCATGCGCTGCAGATGCGAGGAGCCGACCTGGCAGTCCAGCAAGGGCATGCCCCAGGCCAGCAGCTGGCGGCACAGATAGTACAGGGCGATCTTGGAGCCATCGGTGGCCCGGCTGAACATGGATTCGCCAAAGAACATGCGTCCCAGCACCACGCCATACAGCCCGCCGATCAGACGGCCATCGCGCCAGACCTCCACCGAGTGCGCATGGCCGCGCCGGAACAGTTCCAGATAGGCCAGCTGCATGGCGCCGCCCAGCCAGGTGCCGCCGGCGCGCCGTTCGCTGCAGGCGGTGATGACCTGGTCGAAGGCGCGATCCAGGCTCACCGCATAGTCCACGCGGCGCAGGCTGCGGCGCAGGCTGCGGCTCACGTGCAGACGATCGCAGTACAGCACCGCGCGCGGATCCGGCGCCCACCAGAGGATGGGCTCGTCCGGATTGAACCAGGGAAAAACGCCCTGGGCATAGGCGCGCAGCAGACGGTGGACGCTGAGGTCGCCGCCGATGGCGAGCAATCCGTTCGGATCCCGCAGGGCATTCTCAACCGGCGGAAAAGGCTCCCGGGGATTGCGCGGGTCCAGCCATTGCAGCCGCAGGGGATTGTGCGCGGTCATGGTGCAGACTGCGACCGGCTGCCGGGCCTGAAAGTTTCAGTGACGGACGATATCGGATTCGACCACGCCGTCCAGGGCCAGCTGCACGCAGGTGTCGTGCTCGAAGCTGCCGATCTGATCGCTGACGTCGATTTCGTCGGTATTGATGCGACCTTCCGCATCGAAACCGACCAGGGCGCCGGCGGTGCGGACCTGGATGCTGTTGTCTTCCGCCGGTTCATCGACGATGACCTGCAGATAATGGGCCCGCTGGGCGGCGAATTCCGGCAGGGTGCTCACGCCGGCTGCGACGGCCGCCGCGCGCTCCGAGGGAATCAGCTCTATGGCGCCGTCCGCCCTCAGCAGGAAGTGTCTGATCTGGGTCATAACCATGCTCCTTCAAACGGCCCGGCAGCATTCGCACGCCATGACCGCATCCTAAGAAAATAAATGTGGTCGGAAGGTGAAGAATCAAGGTCCGGGTCGCTTGCTTGCCCGGGCCACCCATCGGTTAATCTGGCTTCGGCTGCTCACATCCTCGGGCAGGGATGTGACCAGAGTATACTCCCGTATATTGTGGTGCAATCCCCAGTTTGCGCCCGTTGGACACAACATCTTGGGGTAGGGATTTGAGTACACATGTACAGTCAGGGATCGGTCAGCCGCACTGGCTGCTGCGCGGTCTGCGCGAGGCCGTGCTGCTCGGCGCCGTGTTTCTGGCCGTTTTCCTGTTGCTGGCCCTGGTCAGCTATGACCGGGCCGATCCGGGCTGGTCGGGCACCGGGGCCAATGCCAGCATCGTCAATCTTGGCGGTCTGATCGGAGCCTGGGTGGCTGATGTGCTGCTCAGCCTGTTCGGCTGGATGGCCTTCGGCGTGCCCTGGCTGGTCCTGGGCATGGGCCTGGCCCTGTACCGGGAGCGGGCGCCAGGTCTCGGCGAGAACCCCGGGATCCGTGGGGCCGCCTTCTTCATCGTGCTGATCGCCGGTTGCGCCCTGGCCGCCACCCACGCGCCGGGCCACGCCAGCCTGACCCCGCAGGGCAGTGGCGGCATCATCGGCACCGCCGTGGCGCTGACCCTGATCCAGCTGTTCAGCCCGGTCGGCGCCAGCCTGTTCCTGATCACCATCGTGCTGAGCGCCTTGCCACTGGGCCTGCGCTTCTCCTGGCTGCACGTGATGGATCGTGTCGGCGGCTGGACCCTGCGCCTGGTGGACGGCCTGGGCCTGTGGCTGGCCGAAAGACGCGAGCGGCGCCGGGAAGTCGCTGCCAAGGCGGCTGCGCAGGCGGCCAAACCGGTCATCACGGTGACCCCGGTGCCGAGCCGCAAGGCGCCCGCGGTGGACCCGGCGCCGGCCAAGGGCAAGAAGCGCCGCGGCAAGCGCTCCTCCGATGTGCCTGATGCCCAGCTGGCCCTGCCCATGGCCGAGGTCGGGCAGGCCGGTGAGGTGGTGGAGTTCAAGGGCGATCCCCTGCCGCCGGTCGGCATACTCGACCTGGCCAGCCAGGATGTGCTGACCTACACCGATGCGGACCTGGAGCAGATGTCCCGCGATCTGGAGGGGCACCTGGCGGATTTCGGGGTCGAGGCGCAGGTGGTCAACGTGGCGCCCGGGCCGGTCATCACGCGGTTCGAGCTGCAGCCGGCCCCCGGGGTCAAGGTCAGCCGGATTTCCAATCTGGCCAAGGACCTGGCCCGCGCCCTGTCCATCGTCAGTCTGCGCGTTGTCGAGGTGATCCCGGGCAAATCGGTGATCGGGATCGAGATTCCCAATCGCCAGCGGGCCATCGTCAGCCTGC
Source organism: Oceanococcus sp. (assembly GCA_041625325.1). Classification (GTDB taxonomy): domain Bacteria; phylum Pseudomonadota; class Gammaproteobacteria; order Nevskiales; family Oceanococcaceae; genus Oceanococcus. The sequence continues at coordinate 17,084 of JBFJTN010000038.1, forward strand.
GCGCGGTGTTCGAGTCGCCGGCCTATCTCAACGCCAAGTCGCCACTGACCCTGGCCCTGGGGCAGGACATCGCCGGCGTGCCGGTGACCGCCGATCTGGGCAAGATGCCGCACCTGCTGGTGGCGGGTACCACCGGTTCGGGCAAGTCCGTGGCGGTCAACGCCATGATCCTGTCGCTGTTGTTCCGTGCCCGGGCGGAAGAGGTGCGACTGATCATGATCGACCCCAAGATGCTGGAGCTGTCCGTCTACGAGGGCATTCCGCACCTGCTGGCGCCGGTGGTCACCGACATGAAGGAGGCGGCCAATGCGCTGCGCTGGTGCGTGGCCGAGATGGACCGCCGCTACAAGCTGATGGCCGCCCTGGGCGTGCGCAACATCGCCGGCCTGAACCGGAAACTGCAGGAGGCCCGGGACGCGGGCAAGCCCATCGCCGACCCGCTGTGGAAGCCGGCCGAGGAATTCGATGACCAGGGTCCGGCGCCGGAACTGGAGGACATGCCCTACATCGTGGTCATCATCGACGAGCTGGCCGACCTCATGATGGTGGTGGGCAAGAAGGTCGAAGAGCTGATCGCGCGTCTCGCGCAGAAAGCCCGCGCCGCCGGCATCCATCTGATCATCGCCACCCAGCGCCCTTCGGTGGACGTGATCACCGGCCTGATCAAGGCCAATGTCCCCTCGCGCATGGCCTTCCAGGTCGCCTCCAAGATGGATTCGCGCGTGATTCTCGACCAGCCGGGCGCGGAAGCCCTGCTGGGCCATGGCGACATGCTGTATTCCGCGAACTCTCCGGTGCCGCGGCGTGTCCATGGTGCCTTTGTCGATGATCACGAGGTACACAAGACGGTGGATTATCTCAAGCAGGTGGCCCCGGCCGATTACCACGAGGACATCCTCAGCGGTGGCGGCGGTGATTCGGCGATGCCGGGCTTCGAAGGCGGCGAGGGCGAGACCGGCGGCGAGGCCGACCCGCTCTACGATCAGGCGGTGCAGATCGTCACCGAAACCCGCAAGGCCTCCATCTCCTGGGTCCAGCGCCGGCTCAAGATCGGCTACAACCGCGCGGCGCGCATCGTCGAGGACATGGAGAACGCCGGCGTGGTCAGCGCCCAGAACGACAAGGGCCAGCGCGAGGTCCTGGCGCCGCCGCCGGTGGAAAGCTGATGCGCGCCCTGTTTCCGGCGCTGGGACTGCTGCTGTGCGCCGGGGTGGCACTGGCCGACCCGCTCGAGGATTTGCGCGGGTTCTACCGTGCGGTCGGCTCCCTGGCCGCGGATTTCGAGCAGCGCCTGGTGGACGAGGACGGCGAGACCCTGGAGCGCTATGCGGGGCGCCTGTGGCTGCAGCGGCCGGGGCGTTTCCTGTGGCAGTACGACGCGCCCTACGATCTGCGCCTGGGGTCTGACGGCAAGCAGCTGTGGCATTACGACGTGGATCTGCGCCAGGTCACCTTGCGCGATGCCAGGCAGAGCCTCAGCGGCACGCCGGCCGAATTGCTCGGCGGCGACGTCACGATGCTGGACAATTACCGTTTCGAGCCGCTCCCGGATGCCGAGGGCCTGTCCTGGTTGCGCCTGATCCCGCGCGATACCGAATCCGACTTTGCCCGGATTCGCATCGGCCTGGCCGATGGTCAGCCCCGCCAGGTCCTCCTGGAAGACCGTCTGGGGCAATTCACCCGTTTGCGTCTGATCGATCTGCGGCCGAATGTCGAAATGGACCCAGCCCGCTTCCAGTTCAAGGCGCCGCCTGGCGTCACCGTGGTGGATGAGCGTGCCGCTCCGTGAGGGTCTGTGGCTGGCCGGCGCCTTTGCCTGGCTCCTGGCGCTCTGCATTGCCTGTCTGATGCCGCTGGGGCTGGCGGGGGACGATCAGCTGCATCTGCTCGACAAGCTGGCCCATCTGCTGATGTTCGCGGCCGGGGGCTTCTGGCTGGGGCTGCGCCTGCCGGCGCTGGCCACCGGTATCGCGCTGGTGGCGTTGGGGGTGCTGATCGAGTGGTTGCAGTCCCTGACGCCCTACCGCAGCGCGGAATTCCTCGACTGGGTGGCCGACGTGCTGGGTGCCGGCCTGGGCTTGTGGCTGGCCCGCTGGAGCCTGCCCAGGCTGCAGGCGCGTTCGTGAGGCCGCTGGCCGAACGCCTGCGTCCGCGCCGGCTTGAGGACATCGCCGGTCAGGAGCAGATCCTGGGTGCCGGCGCCAGCCTGCGCCGGCTGCTGGAACGCGGCCAGCTCCCCAGCCTGCTGTTGTGGGGCCCGCCGGGGGTGGGCAAGACCACCCTGGCGCGGGTGCTGGCGCAGGAAAGCGGTCGCGAAATCGCATTCCTCTCAGCGGTGCAAAGCGGGGTCAGGGAGTTGCGTGCGGCGGTGGACGGTCTGCCCGAGGATCCGCCGGGCGTGCTGTTCATGGATGAGGTGCATCGCTTCAACAAGGCCCAGCAGGATGCCCTGCTGCCCTGGGTGGAGAGCGGTCGCATCGTGTTCATCGGCGCGACCACCGAGAATCCCTCGTTCAGCATCAACCGGGCGCTGTTGTCCCGCCTCCAGGTCCAGGTGCTGCGGGCGCTGGATGCGCCGGCTCTGGCGCAGCTGATCGACCGGGCCCTGGACGCGCCTGACGGTTTCAACGGGCAGCTCGCACTGGCGCCGGATGC